>JAJYLV010000071.1 GCA_021787445.1 Chloroflexota bacterium
TCATCTCACCACCACCGGAGCGAGCGCAGGCTCCTCGATCCGCACGGCGAGCTCCTTCACGAAGAGCATGGCCGTGACGCTCTCTTTGAACCCCTCCGCCAGCAGGGCGCGCGCCATGTGATCCTCGTACGAGCGGACAGGCGAGCCGAGCGGCCGCCCGCCGGGAAGGTCCGCCGCGGCCGCGCGGAGCAGGTCGCGCGCCCGGTCGACGTCGCCGTCCGAGGTGCGCACCTTCAAGACGTGCGGGTGCCGCTCGAGCCCGCGGAACGCGACGGCCACCGATCGCACGCGCTCCTCCGTGCGCTCGACGAGGATCCCGGCGCGGCGCATCGCGAGCGGGTTGCCGCTGATGAGGTGCGGAGCGCCGAACGCGTGTCCTCCGCGGCCGACGTCGAAGTCCTGGACGGAGAGCTGCTCCGCGCGCTGGACGGCGTGCGGCGTCGTCGAGGCGTACAGGCGGAACAGGTCGTGCGCGTCGCTCGATCGTGCGGCGCGTCCCGCGGTATCGCCGGCGGGCCGGCCCAGGCGCTCGCCCGCCGAGACGTACCAGGTCTCCCGGGTGTAGGAGTAGAAGCCGGCCTGGAAGAACGTCTCGCGCGCGCGGACCTCGTCGGGGACGCTGCCGAAGACGCGCTGGACGCCGCGCCGCGCCGCGAGCGCGCAGATCGACGAGAGGAGCCGGAAGGCGCCGTCGGCGCCGGCGGGGTCGGGATCGGCGACGAGAACGAGGAAGGTCCACTCCGGACCGCTCCCCTCGTGCACGAGCGCCGCGCTCCTGACCGCGCCGCCGGACGTGTCGATGTACACGCTCGCGCGCGAGCCCATCGGGAACAGGCCGGGCAGGAGCTGCGGCCATCTCGCGAGGGCGCCGCTGGCGAGCGGCGCGGGGAGGACGCAGCCGATGATCCACGCGGGGTCGCGTAGCGCGGCGGAGACGTACGACGTCACGCGTGGGAGGTCGAAGATGCCCGCCGCGCGCACGGACATCAGGGTGCGCCGCCGATGAGCGAGAGGAAGTACTCGTGAAGGCGCCGGTCTGGGGTGAGCTCGGGGTGGAAAGACGTCGCGAGCAGCCGCCCCTGCCGCGCGGCGACGACCGTCCCGTCGTTGAGCGTCGCGAGCACGTCGACGCCGTCGCCGACACGCGCGATCCGGGGCGCTCGGATGAAGATCGCGTGGAAGGGCTTCGGCCCGATGACGGGCATGTCGAGGTCCGCCTCGAACGAGTCGATCTGCCGTCCGAACACGTTGCGCTCGACCGTCATGTCCATCAGAGCGGCGAGGGGGTGCGGATGCGCGGGGACGTTCTTGGCGATGAAGATGGCGCCGGCGCACGTCCCCCATACCGGCATCCCCTCCGCGGCGCGCTCGCGCACCTTCGAGATGATCCCGTACTGGGCCGCGAGCTTCCCGATCGTCGTGCTCTCACCGCCGGGGATGATGAGCGCGTCGACCTGGTCGAGCTGCTCGGGGCGGCGCACGTCGACGGCCGCGACGCCCATGTCACGCAGCGTCGCGAGGTGCTCCGCGAAATCGCCCTGGAGGCCAAGGACGCCGGCGCGAAGCTTGGCCTTTACCAGCCTCGGACCGCGAGCCGCTCCTCCGGGGGAATGCTCTCCATAGAGATGCCGCGCATCGGCTCGCCCAGTCCTCGCGACACCTCCGCGATCAGCTTCGCGTCGGTGTAGTGCGTCGTCGCCTCGACGATCGCCTTCGCGCGCCGGGCCGGGTCCTCGGACTTGAAGATGCCCGAGCCGACGAAGTTGCCCTCGGCGCCGAGCTGCATCGTCAGCGACGCGTCCGCGGGGGTCGCGATGCCGCCGGCGCAGAAGAGGACGACGGGGAGCTTGCCGTCCTGAGCGACCTGCCGCACCAGGTCGACGGGAACGCGATACTCGCCGGCCTTCGTCAGGAGGAACGCTTCGTCGTGCGCGTGCTCGTGCAGATCGCGCAGCGCCGACGTGATCGCGCGCAGGTGACGGACGGCTTCGACGATGTTGCCGGTGCCCGCCTCGCCCTTGCTGCGGATCATGGCCGCGCCCTCGTCGATGCGCCGTAGCGCCTCACCGAGATCGCGCGCGCCGCAGACGAAGGGCACCGTGAAGCCGTGCTTGGCCACGTGGTACTGCTCGTCCGCCGGCGTCAGGACCTCGCTCTCGTCGATGTAGTCGACGCCGAGCGCCTCGAGCACCTGGGCCTCGGCGAAATGGCCGATCCGGCACTTCGCCATGACCGGGATGGTCACAGCAGCCTCGATCTCGACGATCTTCTGCGGGTCGGACATCCGTGCGACGCCGCCGGCGGCGCGGATGTCCGCGGGTACGCGCTCGAGCGCCATGACCGCGACGGCGCCCGCGTCCTCGGCGATCTTCGCGTGCTCGGCGGTGACGACGTCCATGATCACGCCGCCTTTGAGCATCTGGGCAAGCCCCCTCTTTAGCGCCCAGGTGCCAGTGGCCGCGCTCACAGAGCCGCTCTTCGTGCCCGAGGTGACCGCCATTCACGCATGATCGTACCGCGCTCCTGCTACGCTTGGAATGTCCATATGGCCGTGCTGGACGCGAACGTCCTCGTTCTCAACAGCGACTACCGCCCGCTGAACGTCTGCAACGTCCGGCGCGCCGTGGTGCTGCTCGAGAAGCAGAAGGCGCAGACCGTCGAGCTCGATGGCGCGGTCGTGCGCAGCGAGCGGCGATCGCTCCGCGCACCGTCCGTCATCCGACTCGCGTATCACGTCAAGCGCCCGCGGCCGGTCGTGAAGCTGACGCGGCGCGAGATCCTCGCGCGCGACGACCACAAGTGCCAGTACTGCGGCAAGCGAGGGAACGACCTGACGATCGACCACGTCATCCCGCGCCACCGCGGCGGGCAGCACACGTGGGAGAACGTCGTCACCGCGTGCAAAGGCTGCAACCACCGGAAGGGCGGGCGAACGGTCTCGGAAGCCCACATGGCGCTTCTGGCGGAGCCGTTCAGGCCTCCGTCCACGCCGCGCTACCTTTTCTCCTCGTACATACGGTCAGGGGAGCGTACGTGGCTGAAGTTCCTTGGAATGGAAGAGACCGCAGCAGCGTCCTAGCGCCGGCCTGGCACTGCCCTTGCGTTCGGTCGCGCAGATGAAGCTCCTGTTCGTCAAGCGCGGGTACGCGCCCATCGGCGGGTCAGAGAGCCTCTGCTTCCACTTCGCGACGCGCCTCGCGGCACGCGGACACGACGTTCGGGTCGTCTGCGCCTGGCCGAGCGAACGAGAGCACGCGAAGTGGCAGCTGGACGACGTCGGTGCCGAGGTATTCGACGACCACCGCGCGTTCATGCACCGCGGCGTCGAGGTCGTGCAGGTCAAGCCGAAGGGCGGATTCCTCGGTCTCGCCGCCGACGCGACGACGCTCGTCGACCTGATGCGCGGAGAGGTCCTCGAGCGCTACGCCGCGGACCGGGACCTCATCCACAACGTCGGCCGCGAGTATCTGGCCTCCTCGCTCGACGTGGCCGAGGAGCTCGACATCCCGATCGTCCTCACCCCGCTCGCGCATCCGGGACAGTTCCACGGAGGCGATTCGGGTGCGGACCTCTCGCGCTACCGCCGCGCGTCCGCGATCACGACGATGACGGGGTGGGAGCGCGACTGGTACGTGCGTCACGCCATCGAGTCGTCCCGCGTCGTCGTCACGGGGATGGGCGCCAACGCCGCGCGGTCGTCCGAGGGTCCCGCGTTCCGCGTCGCTCACGGGATCCCGATCGACGCTCCGCTCGTCCTCTACATCGGACGGAAGGAGCGATACAAGGGGTACATCCAGCTCCTCGATGCGGCGGAGTCGGTGTGGCGCTATCACCCCGACACGCGCTTCGTGTTCATCGGGATCGACGGCTTCTACTCGACGTTCATCGACGATTTCGCTCGCTATCGCGACGATCGGATCATCGACATCGAATGCGCGGCGGACGGCGTGAAGTCGGCGGCTCTCGACGCGTGCGACGTCTTCGCGATGCCGTCGCGCCACGAGACGTTCGGCCTCGGATACGTCGAGGCGTGGCTGCACGAGCGGCCCGTGATCGGCGGCGACATCCCGCCGCTGCGCGAGGTGATCAGCCACGGTGTCGACGGTCTCCTGGTGCGGCAGCGCGCGAGCGAGGTGGCGGACGCGATCGTCCGGCTCCTCGACGATCCCGCGCTGCGCGCCGCGATGGGCCGCGCCGGGCGCGCCAAGGCCGCCGAGCGCTGGGACTGGACGCGCGTCATCGACCGCGTGGCTAGCGCGTACCAGATCGCGCTCTCCGGCTACGAGGTGACCTCCGTCGCGCTCGCGTGACCGGATCCCGATGAAGATCGCCATCGCGAAGAAGCTCGTCTCGAGCGTCGGTGGGTCCGAGCTGCAGGCACGGGTCCTTGCCCACGCCCTCGCCGCGCGCGGCCACGACGTCGTCGTCGTCGGGATGCGCCCGGCGTGGCCGCGTCCGGGGATCCCCTCGAGCGCGGTGCTCCGGCGCGACGGCGGGATCGTGCGGCAGGAGGATGGCGCCGTGGCCTTCGCGTACCTGCCTCCGCGCGCCGGACGCCTGGGCTCGGCGATCGAGGGCGTGTTGCCGACGGACCTCGCGCAGAGCGCTGGCATCGCCGAGGCCATCGCCGGTCGCGACGTCGTGCACGTCCTCGCGCGCGAGTGGGCGCGCTCGTACGAGACGGCCGCGCGCCGGATCGGCGCGGCCTTCGTCGAGACGCCGCTCGTCCATCCCGGCCAGCCCTTCTCCGGCGGGGGGCGCGCCGACCTCGCGCGGTACCGCCGCGACGACGCGGTCATCGCGCTCACGGAGTGGGAAGCGGGCTGGTACCGCGATCGCGGCGTCGAACGCGTGCACGTGACCGGCGTCGGCCCCGTCATCGGAGAGGTCCCGCGCGTCGAGCCCGATCCGGCGACGATCCTCTTCGTCGGGAGGAAGGAGCGCTACAAGGGCTATCACGCCCTCCGTGCCGCCGCGCCGCTCGTTTGGCGTGCGCGGCCGGACGCGCGCTTCGTCGTCATCGGCCAGCGGTCGTGGCGCGACCGGTGGTCCGCGAAAGGCGACCCCCGATGGATCGAGCTCGGCGTCGTGGACGAGGATGCGAAGGCGGAGGCGTACGCTCGCGCGACCGTCCTCGCGATGCCGAGCGAGCATGAGACGTTCGGGCACACCTACCTCGAGGCATGGTCGGCAGGCCGGCCCGTCATCGCGGGCGACATCCCTCCGCTGCGCGAGGTCGTCCGCGAGGGCGTCGACGGCCTCCACGCCCGCAACGATCCGCGCGCGATCGCGGAGGCGATCCTGCGGATCCTCCGAGATCCCGGCGCGGCACGCCGCATGGGCGAGGCCGGCCGCGAAAGCCTTCGAGCGCGCTGGACGTGGGAGGGGATCGCCGAGCGGACCGAGAAGGTGTACGAAGCGGCGCTCGCCCGATCGCGCGCGGCCATCGGATACCGTTGAGCCCGCCATGAGGGACGTGATCGGCCATCGCCGTCTGCTCGACCGCCTCGCCGCGCGCGCCGCGCGCGACGAGGTGGCGCACGCGTACGGGATCTTCGGACCGCGCGGCATCGGGAAGCGCACCGTCGCGCTCCGGTTGGCCCAGACGCTCGAGTGCGGGACGCACGAGGCGGGCGGCTGCGGAACGTGCCTCTCGTGCCGCAAGATCGAGCGGGGCGTCCACCCCGACGTCCGTCTCGTGACGCGAGCCGGCGATCGGAAGCTCATCGGCATCGAGCAGATCCGCGAGATGCGGGAGGACCTCGCGCTGCGCCCGCTCGAAGGGCGCTGGCGCGTCGTCATCCTCGACGACGCGAGCGAGCTCGACCAGGGACAGGACGCTCTCCTCAAGACGCTCGAGGAGCCGCCCAGCCACGCCGTCCTGCTGCTCCTCACCACGACCCCCGCGGCGCTGCACGAGACGATCCTGTCGCGCCTCCAGCCGCTGACGCTCCGGCTCGTCCCGCCCGCGGAGATCGAGGAGGCGCTCGCGGCGCGCGGGATCCGCGAGGCCGGGCGCTTCGCCGCGGCCTCCGCGGGCCGGCCCGGCGTGGCGCTCGCGCTCGCGAGCGGCGACGCGCTGCGTGCCGAGCGCGAGCGCGTCGAGGCCGAGCTGTACCGCCTCGTCGCGAGCGGCCTCACCGACCGGTTCGCGTGGGCGGCCGATCTCGCCGACGAGAGCGATCCGCGGCGGCGTGCCGAGGCGATCGACGTACGCCTCATGCACTGGTCCGAGCTCCTGCGCGACGCGACGGTGGCGGCGCGCGGCGACCTGGCGCGTCCCCTCCGTCCGACGCGCCGCGCGGAGACGGATCGCCTGGCGAGCAGCGTGAGCGCGAGCGATCTGCTGGGGGCGACGCTCCTCGTCGAGCGTCTGCGCCGAGACCTCGCCTTCAACGCCAACGCACGCGCGATGCTCGAGCTCTTCGCGCTCCGGCTGCCCTATGCGCCCGGGGTGAGGCCGGCATGAGCGCACCGGCGCGCACCGTCGTCGGGGCCCGCGTCCAGCAAGCGGGCCGGATGTACTTCTTCGACCCCGGCGAGACGCGCGATCTCGCCGTCGGGGACGTCGTCATCGTCGAGACCGCCCTCGGCCTCGACGCGGCGCGGGTCCACATCCTCCCGACGGACTCGCCCCTCGTCCAGGTCGACGCGCCCCTCGGTCGCGTCCTCCGGCGCGCGACCGCGACCGACAAGTTCCTCCTCGCGAAGCACGAGCGCCTCGAGGAGGACGCACGACGGATCGCCGCCGAGATGGCGACGATGCGCGACCTGCCGATCCGCATCCTCGGCTGCGACTGGAGCTTCGACGGAGCCGCCCTGACGGTCTTCTACGCCAGCAACGAACGCCTCGAGCTCGGCGCGTACGCGGACGAGCTCGGCGCCCGCTTCTCGACCCACGTCGATCTGCGGCGGATGGGCGCGCGGGACGAGACCAAGGTGACGGGCGGCGTCGGAACGTGCGGGCGGGAGCTGTGCTGCGCGACCTGGCTCGACCGCTTCTCGAACATCTCGATCCGGATGGCGAAGGAGCAGGACCTCCCGCTCAACCTCAGCAAGCTCACGGGGGTCTGCGGGCGCCTCAAGTGCTGCCTCATCTACGAGCTCGAGACCTATCAGGAGGTCAAGGGCAAGCTTCCGAAGGAAGGCGACATCTTCCACATGCCGTCGTGCGTCGGCGGACAGTGCGGCACGGCGGGATGCGCGCAGGTCCAAGGAGCGAGCGTGACGAAGGAGGCCGTCATCGTCGGGCTCGCCGACGGAGGACGCGCGCAGGTGACGGCGGCGGAGCTCGGCGTGTCCTTCGATCCCGTTCCCGCCCACACCAAGGGCGTCGGCGCGTACGGCGCCGACGAGATCCCGCGCCAGGAGCGGGCGACGGCGATGCCCGGCGAAGGCGCGGGCGGCGGGCAGCGGCGCCGGCGCCGCCGGCGCGGTCGTCGCTAGCGACGCTCAGCGTTCGCGGCGAAGGATGAAGTCCGCGACCTCGCGCAGGGCATCGCGCTCCGGACGCTCCGGGAGGCGATCGAGCGCCGCGACCGCCTGGTCGTGGAACAGCCGGGCGCGCCCGTGTGCGCGCTCGACGCCGCCCGACGCGCGGATCCGCGCGATGAGGTCGCGGCGCTCGCGGGGGTCCTTATCGGGAGCGAGGATCCGCGACGCGAGCTCGTCGCCCTCGGAGTCCTCGACGGCGTAGATCATCGGCAGCGTCGGCATCCCCTCGGCGAGATCGCGCCCGACCTCCTTGCCGAGCGCCTCGGAGCCGACGAGGTCGAGGACGTCGTCGGTGATCTGGAACGAGAGGCCGACGTTCGTGCCGTACGCGCCGAGCGCGGCGACGTGCTCCGGATCCGCGTCGGCGAGCAGCGCGGCGCCCTGACAGCACGCCGCGTACAGCGACGCGGTCTTGAGCTCGATGCGGTCGAGGTACTGCTTCTCGGACGGGATCGCCGGAGGCGACGTGACCTCGGTGAGCTCGCCGTCGCACAAGGCGAACACCGTCTGCGCGACGATCGCGATGACCTCCGGCTTGGGCAGCACGGCCGCGAGCGCGTACGCCTTCGCGAAGAGGTAGTCGCCGACGATGAGGGCCACGTCGTCGTTCCACACCGCGTTGACCGTCGGGACGTTCCGGCGGACGTCGGCGCGGTCGACGATGTCGTCGTGGACGAGCGACGCGGTGTGGACGAGCTCGAGCGATTCGGCGAGGTCGACGATCGTGCGGTCCGAGCTGTGGGGTCCGAAGCGCGCCGCGAGGAACACGAGCGTCGGCCGCAGCAGCTTCCCGGGCGAGCCGAAGAGGTGCGTGGAGGCCGCGGCGAAGGTGGGGTGCGCGCCGCGGCCGACGTCGCGGAGGCGCTGCTGCAGCTCCGCGAGCTCGTCCTCGACGAGCGCGTAGAAGCCCTGGCGCTGCGCGATGGTCACGGCGAACGAGGTTAGGGCTTCTTCGACGGAGGCGGCGGCGTGGCCTTCGGCGGCGCTAGGGATGGCGATGCCGGGGCGGCGCCGGGCTGGGTAGGCGAAAAGGGGCGGGGCTCACTCCCGGCGTGGCCGACGGCTTGGGCGACGGGGGCGGCGCGAACCCCGGCGGTATCGGCGCGTATGCCCCGGGGATGTAGCAGTAGTTCATGCGGCCACCCGATGCCGCGGAGTGGTTCGCGATCCACGCGTTCACGTAGCCCTGCCAGTCCGGGAACGCGGCGAAGACGCGGTAGCAGCCGTTGATCATGACGCTGCTGTCGTTGATCGTCGGCTGCGTGCCCGCGACGAAGACCTCGTCCTTTCGCCACGCGGCAGGGCAACCCGGACCCGGCAGGAGGCCCGAGCCGTTGCCGCCGTAGAGGCTGGGGTTCTCGCACACCACCTCGTGGACGACGTCCGCCGGCTGCTTGTACCAGACGACGGGCATGCCACCGACGAGCTTGCTCATGTAGTCGCGCCAGAGCACTCCCGGGCCCATGGCCGACGAGACCCCGTACATCTGCGAGTTGTCGGCGTTCCCCATCCAGATCCCCGTCAGGAGCTGCGGGGTGAAGCCGATGGCCCAGACGTCGGTGAGGTAATCGGTGGTCCCGGTCTTGAGCGCGGCCGGCCGGCCGATGCTCGTCCAGGGTCCGAATTCCCAGGACCCGTTCGGGTCGGTGTTGTCCTTGAGCATGTCGTCGAACACGTACGCGATCCCGGGGTCGAGGACCTGCTTGCCCTGAGGCTTGGTGTAGTCCTTCACGACCTTGCCGTCCGGCCCGACGATCTTGGCGATGTAGGTCGGATCCACGTGCACCCCGAGGTCGGCGACGGTCTGGTACGCGCTCACCATGTCGACGAGGCGCATGCCACCCGCTCCGATCGCGAAGGAGAGGCCGTATCGGCTGGGGTCGCCCCAGTCCCGCTTGACCCCGAGCTGAGCGACCATGTCCATCAGCTTCGGCACACCGACCATCCGCCCCACGTTGATCGCGGGCAGGTTGAGCGACTCGCGCAGCGCCTGGCGCACGCTCACGGGCCCGAGCTGCGTCGAGAAGCCGTGCAGTCCCGGCGCGTCCTTGGGGCACCACGTGGAGCCGCTGCCGTCGGGCATGCAGAAGTCGACGTCGTTGAGCATCGTCGCGGGCGTCAGGTGGAGGTCCTGCATCCCGGCCAGGTAGGTGAAGATCTTGAAGGTCGAGCCGGGCTGCCGGTAGGCGACGCCGGCGGAGTCGTAGTCGCCCTGCACCTGAGGCGAGTGGTCGCCGTAGTCCACGCTCCCCACGTACGCCAGGATCTCGCCCGTCGTCGGATCCATGGTGATGAGCGCGCCGTTGTGCATGTTCGTGTAGCCGAGCGCCTTGACGTGGCTCCGAA
>JAJYLV010000072.1 GCA_021787445.1 Chloroflexota bacterium
GATCGGGTTCCTCGGCGGGACCGCCCTCGCCGTCGGCGAGATCGCCGGCGTCTTCCTGCCCTTCTTCCACGTGAACAAGATCGTCGGCCTCGGCGCGAAGGTCCCGGCGGGCAAGAAGGCCGACGTCCTGAGCCAGTTCAAGGCGACCTTCTCTACTGCCCAGGGGCCCAAGACCGATCATCCCATCCTCTTCGTGGAGGGAAAGTTCTTCCTCATCCACCCGCCGAACGCGATCGCCGCCGCGTACCGCAAGTGCGTGCACCTCGGGTGCGCGGTCCCCTTCGTCGACTCGGAGGACCGCTTCCACTGCCCGTGTCACGGCTCGCTCTACGACAAGAACACCGTGATCGTGCTCGGCGGCCCGGCGCCGCGCCCGCTCGACCTGTTCAACATCGCCGAGCAGGGCGGGAACCTCATCGTCGACACGAACCCGCTCAAGCTGCTCGTGCGCTCGGAGAACAAGTGGGATCCCGCCTACGACCAGGTGAGCGATAGTGCCTAGCGGCGTCAGCATCGACGTCAACACGATCCTCGCCGTCGTCGCCGTGCTGCTCTTCCTCGCGCTCCTCGGATACTTCGCGTTCCTCATCCGGCACCAGGAGGAGGTCGAGCCTTCGACGGAGAAGCCGGCGTACGGGATCGAGCTCCTCGAGCAGCACTACGCCCCGAGCGCGACGGTCGAGCAGCCGACCCCGTACTACGTCGCGCCCATCCCGGCGTCGCCCGATCCGCTCGAGATCTCCTCGAACCTCGACCGCAAGATCGTCCTCGGCGGCGGGCTCCTCTTCGCCCTCTTCGCCCTGATCGGGGTCTACTTCGTCATCCAGCCGGCGGTCCGCGCGGACGCGGCCCAGACGCAGCTCCGCGCGAACATCGAGTACGGCAAGGAGCTCTTCGCGCAGTACTGCTACGACTGCCACGGCCGCGACGGCAAGGGCGGCACCACGCCCGACGGCCGCACCCTTCCGGGCCTGCCGCTCAACAAGCCCGACTTCAAGTACGCGAACATCAAGAACGACCCGACGAAGGTCGCCGACACCGTGACGCTCATCACGAACACGATCACGCGCGGGCGTCCGTTCCCGGCGCCGCGCTACTCGATGCCGGCGTGGGGCACTTCGGACGGCGGCCCGCTCTCGTCGTGGCAGGTCATGGAGCTCCGGGACCTGATCATGTACGGGACCGACCAGGACTGGGCCGACATCGTCACCATCCGCCAGCAGAAGGGCCAGCCCATCGCCGAGCAGATCCCGAAGCCGCCCGCCGCGCCGAACAACGGCCAGGACATCGCGCAGACGGTGTGCACGAAGTGCCACACCTTTACCACCGGCCAGAAGAGCCCCAACCCGCTCGCGCCGAATCTCTCCGCGTACGGGAAGGACGGCCCCTTCAATGCGCAGCTGAAGGCGCTGAAGGCGTCGGGCGATCCGAACTGGCTCGTCAAGTGGGTCACCAACCCGCCGTCGGTGAAGCCGGGCACGGCGATGCCGCCGTACGGTCCCCCGGGCGGGCAGCTCACCGCGGACCAGGTGAACCTCGTCGTCCAATACGTGCTGACGTTGGGGAAGTAGATGCTGACCGAGATGAGCGAAGCCAACGAGTTCTACATGGTCCTCATCACCGTGGGGATCCTCATCGCGCTGATGTACTTCCTGCAGAAATGGTGGACCAGGTACCGCTAGAGCGTCCCCGCCCGCGCCTTCCGACCCTCGCCCTCCTCGTCGGGCGCGTCACGACCATCAAGCTCGCGTACTGGAGCGCCCTCACCGTGCTCGAGGTCGGCCTCGGGCTGTGGCCCGCGCCTGTCGACGAGCGCTTCCCGGTCTCGGTCGCCGCCGGCGTCGCGCTCACGCTCGCGGCCTGCGTGTGGGCCGCGGTGTCGGCACGCGCCCGAGACGCGCGCGCGGGGACGCTCGAGCGCTCGATCCCGACCGTGGCGACGACCTTCGTCGCCGCCTCCGTCGTCGCGAGCCCGGCGAGCCTGCCGCTCCTCATCATCGAGCGACAGCGCTCGCTCGAGGGCTGCTTCCCGGTCGTGTGCCACTGGGAGGCGATCTGGTGGTGGGTCGCCGCTCTCGTCGTCGGGACGATCCTCATCCCGCTCGTCTTCGCCGTCCGGATGCACCGTCCGGCGGCAACGCCTCCTTCGGCTTAGGCCGACGCGGGCGCGACGACCTCGAGTCCCGGCGGCATGCCGGCGAGCCACGCCGGGCTGCGGATGAGCCCCACGACGGTGCCGATGAGCTCGCGCGTCGCGCGCGACAAGCGCCGATCGCGGCGGTGAGCGAACGCGATCGTGCGCGTGAGCGTCGGCGGCGAGAGGCGCACGACGCGCAGCGTCCCGGCGCGCACGGCGACCATGCTCGGGACGATCGACACGCCGATCCCCGACTCGGTGAGGCGCAGCACCGCGTCCATCTCGCCGCCCTCGATCGCGTATCGCGGCTGGAACCCCGCGGCGGCGCACGCCGCGAGCGTCGTCGCACGCAGGTCGTAGCCGTCGCGGAACATGACGAGCGGCGTCTCGCGCAGGTCCGCGAGCGCGATGCGCTTGCGGTCGGCGAGCGCATGGCCGGGGCCGACGGCGAGGACGAGGTCCTCGCGCAGGAGCGGCACGGTCTCGAGCGAGCGGTGCCTCACCGGCAGGATGACGAGTGCGAGGTCGAGGTCGCCCTCGTCGAGCTGGCGCACGAGGTCGCGCGAGCCGGCCTCCTGGAGCCGCAGCTCGATGCCCGGGTACGCCCCGTGGAAGCGCGACAGCGCCTCGGGGAGGATCGCCGTGCCGATGCTGGGCGTCGCGCCGACGCGGATGCTCCCGCGGCGCAGCTCCCCGACCTCGCGCGCCTCGTCCACCGCGGACCCGACGTCGGAGAGGATCTGGCGCGCCCAGGGGAGGAAGGCGTCGCCGGACGGCGTGAGGGTGAGGTTGCCGCGGACGCGGTGGAAGAGCGGCGCGCCGAGCTCCTCCTCGAGCAGCCGCACCTGCTTCGATATCGACGGCTGCGCTATGCCCACATCGCGCGCGGCCCGCGTGAAGTGCCGCGCCTCCGCGACGGCGACGAAGTAGCGCAGCTGCCGGAGCTCCATGCCTCCTCATAGCCTACGGCTATCGTGACCATCGCGTTCATATCTTTGCCATCTGCCGGCGACCTGACTACGTTGTCGATCAGATGGCGACGACGGCTCTTCCCGCGCAGCGGAGGGTGCTCCGCCGCGACCTGTGGTGGCTCGAGCCGCTTTTCATCGTCGTCGGGCTCGGACTGTTCGTCGTCTACGCCTTCGTCACCGGCGTGCAGACGAGCGGCTACCACTACGCTCCCTACCTCTCGCCCTTCGCCTCGCCCTGCATCTCCGCGAACTGCGAGACGTACAGCTTCGGGCGCGCCCTCCTGCCGGCCTGGTTCCCGCCGGCCTTCTTCGTCGTGTGGATCCCCGTCGCGTTCCGCGCGACGTGCTACTTCCTTCGCCGCTCGTACTACCGCGCGTTCTTCTGGTCGCCGCCGGCGTGCGCCGTCCCGGACGCGCGCTCGGGGTACACGGGGGAGACGGCGTTCCCCTTCATCCTCCAGAACGTCCACCGCTACGCCTGGTATCTCGCGGCGCTCCTGTGGGTGGTCGACCTGTACGACGCGCTCCTCGCGTTCCACTTCCCGGCGGGGTTCGGGATCGGGCTCGGCTCGGTGCTGATGATCTTGGACGTCGTCTTCCTCGGCCTGTACGTGTTCTCGTGCCACTCCTGCCGCTACCTCTGCGGCGGATACCTCGACCGCTTCCACGGCAAGCCCGTCTGGCACCGCATGTGGTCGGCGGTCAGCCGGATCAACACCCGGCACGGCGTCTTCTTCTGGCTGAGCCTCCTCTTCGTGGTCCTCACCGACCTCTACATCCGCCTTCTGGTGGCGGGCGTCATCACCGACCCGCGGATCGTGTTCGGATGAGCGCCGCCCAGCGCGCGGAGCACGACGAGGCCACCTACGACGTCATCGTCATCGGCGGCGGCGGCGCCGGCCTGCGCGCCGCGATCGAAGCGACGGCGCAGGGCGCGAAGACCGCCATCGTGTGCAAGTCGCTCTTCGGCAAGGCGCACACGGTCATGGCCGAGGGCGGCATGGCGGCGGCGCTGCGGAACGTCTGGCCGGAGGACGGCTGGGACGTCCACTTCCGCGACACCATGCGCGGCGGCAAGCTCCTCAATAACTGGCGCATGGCGCAGATCCACGCGCAGGAGTCCCCCGACCGCGTCCTCGAGCTCGAGGAGTGGGGCGCGATGTTCGACCGCACGCCCGAGGGCCTCATCCTCCAGCGCGACTTCGGCGGCCACCGCTACGCGAGGCTCGCGCACGTCGGGGACCGCACCGGGCTCGAGCTCATCCGCACGCTGCAGTACCGTGCGGTCGAGCTCGGGATCGACGTGCTCATGGAGTGCAACGTCCAGCGGCTCCTCCTGGATGACGGCCACGTCGCCGGCGCGTTCGGCTACTGGCGCCAGACGGGGCGGTTCATCCTGCTGCGGGCGAAGGCGATCGTGCTCGCGACCGGCGGCGCCGGCCGCTCGTGGCGCGTCACGACGAACTCGTGGGAGTCGACGGGCGACGGGCTGCGGCTCGCCCTCGAGGCGGGCGCGGACCTCATGGACATGGAGTTCGTCCAGTTCCACCCCACCGGGATGGTGTGGCCGCTCAGCGTGCGCGGCCTGCTCGTCACCGAAGGCGTGCGCGGCGACGGCGGCACGCTGAAGAACAAGAACGGCGAGCGGTTCATGTTCAACTACATCCCCGAGTTCTTCAAAGCGGAGACCGCGGACAGCGAGGCGGAGGCCGACCGCTGGTACCAGGACAAGAAGAACAACAGGCGCACGCCGGACCTCCTGCCGCGCGACGAGGTCGCGCGCGCGATCAACTCCGAGGTGAAGGCGGGCCGCGGCACGCCGCACGGCGGCGTGTGGCTCGACATCGCGTCGCGCCGCTCCGCCGACTACATCAAGAGGCGCCTGCCGTCGATGTACGTCCAGTTCAAGGAGCTGGCCGACGTCGACATCACGAAGGAGGCCTTCGAGATCGGGCCGACGTGCCACTACTTCATGGGCGGCATCCGCGTCGAAGCGGACTCGGCCGCGACGACGGTGCGCGGGCTCTTCGCCGCGGGCGAGTGCGCAGCGGGGCTCCACGGCGCGAACCGCCTCGGCGGCAACTCGCTGTCGGACCTCGTCGTCTTCGGCCGGCGCGCCGGCCTCCACGCCGCGCAGTTCGCCGCGGCGCAGCGCGCGCCCGGCGCGGTCGATCCCTCCGATCTCGACGCCGCCGCCGCGCGGATGCTCGCGCCGCTCGAGCGCCAGGACGGCGAGGACCCCTACGCGATCCAGAGCGATCTGCAGGACACGATGCAGGATCTGGTCGGTCTCATCCGCACGCAGAGCGAGCTCGACGAGGCCCTCGTGCGCGTCCGCTCGTACCGCGACCGCCTCTCGCGCGTGAGCGCGCGCGGCGACGCCAAGTACAACCCCGCGTGGAACCTCTCGCTCGACCTCGATTCGATGCTCACCGTGTCCGAGGTCTGCACGCGCGCGGCGTCCATGCGCACGGAGAGCCGCGGCGGCCACACGCGCGACGATTTCCCGACGGCGGATCCGGAGTGGGCGAAGGTGAACGTCGTCGTGCGGCGGAAGGACGGCGAGCTGTCGCTCCAGACGGAGCCGCTGCCGCAGATGCCCGCGGACCTCAAGGAGATCGCGACGGGAGAGGGGAAGGCGACGGCCGCGGCCGCGCCGCAGACGACATGACCGAGACGACCGAGCAGGTCCGGCGCGACGCGACGGTCCGCGTGTTCCGCGGCGAGGACCGGACGTCGGGGCAGTTCGTCGAGTACACCGTGCCGGTCGATCCGGGCATGGTCGTGCTCGACGTCATGTTCCGCGTGCAGCAGATGCGTGCGCCCGACCTGGCGGTGCGCTGGAACTGCAAGGCCGGGAAGTGCGGCTCGTGCAGCGCGGAGATCAACGGGCGGCCGAAGCTCATGTGCATGACGCGCCTCTCGAGCCTGCCGCCGGCGGAGCCGATCACCGTCGCGCCGATGGCGACGTTCCCGCTCGTCCGCGACCTCGTGACCGACGTCTCCTTCAACTACGAGAAGGCGAAGACGATCCCCGCCGTTCGCCTGGCGCCTCCGGGGCCGGACGGGAAGCGGCGGATGTTCCAGGAAGAGGTCGATCGCGTCCAGGAGTTCCACAAGTGCATCGAGTGCTTCCTCTGCCAGAACGTCTGCCACGTCATCCGCGACCACGAGGAGAACAAGGAGGCGTACGCGGGGCCCCGGTTCTTCGTGAAGCTCGCGGCGCTCGAGATGCATCCGCTGGACACGCGCGACCGCATCGAGATGATCCGCGCCAGAGAGGGCCTCGGCTACTGCAACATCACCAAGTGCTGCACCGAGGTCTGCCCCGAGTCGATCAAGATCACCGACAACGCGATCATCCCGCTCAAGGAGCGCGTCGTGAGCGAGTTCTACGACCCGCTCGCGTGGGTGAAGCGCCGGATCTTCGGCGGCCCTGACGACGGCGCCAAGGAGCCTGCGGCGGTCGCGGACCGCTAGGACCGTGCGCGTCCTCCTCACCCTCGTCGCCCTCGTCGTCGCCGCGTTCCTCCTGTTCGTCACCGTGGTCAGACCGGCGGTCGAACGCGGCGGCTGGAAGGAGCTCGGCTTCGTCATCGTCGTCTTCGTCGTCGTCCTGCTCGCCGAGCGCTGGGCGCGCACCCGCTGATCTTCCGCGGCCGCCCGTTCCCCGGAGGCGCTGGTGGTAGGCTCGCCCGTTAGCCCGGAGGGCAGATGAGGGAGCCTCGGCGCGTCCCCGGCGTCATGATCGCGGCGGTCACGGCGCTCGCGTCGGTGCCGCTGGCCTTCGCTGCCTGGCGCACCCTCTCGCCGTCCGCCCCGGCGCCGCTCCTGTTCGTGGCGCTGGCCGTCGCGACGTGCGTCATCGTCGCCCCGGCGGTCCTTGTCGTGGTCGCGGAGCAGCGGCGGTCGGAGTGGATGCGGCGCCGGGCGATCCTCCTCTCGACCGCGGTACGCGTCGCGCACGCCGTCGGCTCCAGCCTCGACCAGGTCGAGGTGTTCCGCGAGCTCTACCGCCAGGTCGCCTCGGTCGTGCCCGTCGACGCCTTCTTCGTCGCCATCGCCGACCGCGAGCGCGGTCGCGTCTCGTACCGCTTCCTCGTCGACGGCGCCAGGGAGATCGAGCCGACGCAGCGCGAGCTCGCGGGTACGATCGCCGGCCTGTGCATCGAGCGCGACGAGCCGATCCTGCTGCGCGACGCGGAGCGCGACCGCGAGAGGCTGGGCATCCCGCGGGCGGCGTGGGGGACGGTCGAAGAGCGCTCGATCGTCGTCGCCCCCCTCCGCGTGCGGGGCGAGGTGATCGGCGCGATCTCGGCGCAAAGCGGCCGCGTCGACGCGTATGACCGCGACGACCTCGAGCTCATCGGGAACATCGCGAACGAGGCCGCGATCGCGATCGAGCGTGCCGAGCTGCACGAGCGGACGACGCGGCTCTCGCAGCGGCTCGTCGAGCTGTACCGGGTCGCGGTCGAGCTCGTCTCGCAGCGCGACGAGCGCGCCGTCGGGCGCCGCCTCGCGGAGGCGGCGGGTCACCTTCTCGAGGGGCGCGCGAGCGTGTACTCCGCGATGGGCGGCGGCGAGACGCTGGTGCGCCTCGACGGGGAGGGGACGCCCGACGGGCGCCAGTCGCTGGCGACGAGAGGATCGGCGACCGAGCGGGCGCTGCAGAGCGGGGCGCGCGTCGAGATCGCGACCCCGGAGGAGCTGCCCGAGACCACGCGACGCCTCCTCGTCGAGGGCGGGCAGTCCGCCGTCCTCATCCAGCCGCTCATCGCCGCCGAGGAGCGCATCGGCGTCCTCTATGTCGCGTGGGAGCGGGCGCACAGCGTCACGGACGAGGAGCGCGAGCTCGTCGGCATCGTCGCGGGCATCGGCGCGACGGCGCTCCGGAGCCTCGGGCTGTACGGCGAGCTCGAGGACGCGTACCTGTCGACGGTGACGACGCTCACGGCGACGATCCAGGCGCGCGAGGGCTACCGCGAGGATCACCTCCGCCGCGTCGCCGCCGACGCCGTCGCGCTCGGCCAGCGCCTCGGGCTGCCGGACGACGCGCTCCGCGCCCTTCGTTACGCGGCGCTGTTCCACTCGATCGGGAAGATCGCCGTGCCGAGCGCGATCCTCGGGAAGACGGGGTCGCTCACCCCCGAGGAGCGGCGGATCGTGCAGGAGCACCCCGCTCTCGGGGCGCAGATCATCGGGTCGATCCGCTTCCTCAAGGACGTCGCGCCGATCGTGCGCCACGCGACGGAGCGCTGGGACGGGACGGGCTATCCGGACGGCCTCACGGGGGAGCAGATCCCTCGCCTCGCGCGCATCCTCGCGGTCGTCATCGCCTACCACGCGATGCTCGTCGACCGACCATATCGCGCCGCGCTCTCCGTCGACGCCGCGATCGCCGAGCTCCGCGCGAACGCGGGATCGAGCTTCGACCCCGTTCTCGTCGAGGAGTACGCGGCGATGATCCTCGCGCGCGGCGCGATCGCCCAGGCGGAGCAGGAGCTCGCCGGGGCGCGTGAGCTCGCCATCCTGTCGGAGCTCACGCCGCAGTTCCACACGCTCCTCGACCTGCAGCAGCTGCTCGAGCGCGTCCTCGCGCTCCTCAAGAAGCGCATGCCCGACACGCGGCTCGGGATCTTCCTCGGGGATCCCGCGACGGGCGACCTCGTGCTGCGCGCCACGGCGGGCGACTGGCCGCCGGAGGCGCATCGCCGCCTGACGCGCGGCCACGGGATCGCGGGGTGGGTGATGGAGCACGCGCAGGCTCAGATCGTCGACGACGTACAGCTCGACACGCGCTGGGTCCCCACCGGCGACGACACGCGCTCCGTCCTCGAGGTCCCCCTCGTCGCCGGGGGACGGCCCGTCGGCATCCTCGCGCTCCTGCGCACGACGATCGCCGGGTTCGCCCAGGGCGACCTCACGCTCATGCAGGCGGTCGGCGCGCAGATCGCGGGCGCGATCGAGGTGGCCGGACTGCACGAGCGGCTCAAGGTCGCCGCCAGCACCGACGCCCTCACCGGTATCCACAACTTCCGATACTTCTGGGATCGCCTCGAGGAGGAGGTCTCGCGCGCCGAACGGCGCAGCGGCCGGCTCTCGATCGCGTACTTCGACATCGACGGGCTGAAGCGCGTGAACGACCGGCACGGCCACCTCGCCGGCGATGCCGTCCTCCGCACGCTCGGCGCGGTCATCGGCGGCCACGTCCGGGGCGAGGACGTGCCGGCGCGGTATGGTGGGGACGAGTTCGCCATCGTGATGCCCGAGACCCCGCGCGAGGAGGCCGAGACGGTGGTGCAGCGTCTCATGGAGCTGCTCGACAGGACGCCCGTCGATCTCGGCGACGGCCGCACGATCGCGATGCCGTCGCGCTCGTGGGGCGTCGGGGAGTATCCGAGGGATGCCCGGACGGCGAAGGACCTCGTCGAGATGGCGGACCGCCGCGCGTACGCGCACAAGCGCGCTCGCTGATGCCGACGCTCGCCGAGCTGCGCGCGGAGCGGATCCGATCGTGCCGGCTCACCGCGGACCGCGCGCTCGCGGACCTCGACGAGGCGGAGGCCTTCCTCCGCGACCGCCGGCTGCTGACGCTCGTTCCCGACTCGTCGCTGCCGAGCCTGTTCGCCGCGACGCACGAGGAGCCCTACGCGCCGGGGAAGGCGGGGTTCGGGTCCTGGCCGAAGACGAAGTGGCGGTGG
>JAJYLV010000073.1 GCA_021787445.1 Chloroflexota bacterium
CCCCGGCCGTGGTGTTGATCACGTTCGAGAAGAACGCGCCGAGGAAGACCACGGCGACCTTCGACTCGATGCCGATCCCGAACCAGATGATGAGCAGCGGGATGAGGGCGATGCGGGGCGTGACGTAAAAGAACGTGATGAACGGGTCGAGCGCGTCACGCACGCGGGGATACCACCCGATGGCGATCCCCAGCGGGATCCCGCAGATCGCCGCGAGCGCGTAGCCGATGATGAATTCCTGGCCCGACGTGGCGAGGTCGATCGCGATCTCGCCGCCGGTGACGTAGTCCTTGAACGCTTTCACGATGTCGAGGGGCGACGGGAGGAACAGCGGGGAGTAGAAGAGCGGCGCCACGACCTGCCAGACGACCAGGAAGAAGACGATGCTCGTGAGGCTGACCAGCATGTGCTCGTGCTCGCGGAGCCAGCTCTGCTTGGGAAGCGGGATCGTCGTGACGACGGTCGGCCGCGCGGCGGGTGTCGCGATCGTGCCCCCGTCGCCCGCCCAGGCCTCGATGGTGTCGGTGTCGACGCGCGCGCGGCCGGCCATCTACGCCGTCGCGGCCAGCGCGTTGTCGCGGGCCGACTCCTCTCGGATGCTCTCCCAGATCCGTGTCTCGATCTCGAGGAAGTGAGGGTCGCGCTTCACGCGGAGGTCCCTCGGACGCCCGATGTCGATCTTCACGATCTCCTTCACCTTCCCGGGACGTGCGCTGAACACCACGACACGGTCGGCGAGGTAGACCGCTTCGACGATGTCGTGCGTGATGAATACCGCGGTCTTCTGCGTCTCCCGCCAGATGCGCAGCAGCTCCTGCTGCATCGTCTCGCGCGTCTGCGCGTCGAGGGCGGCGAACGGCTCGTCGAGGAGGAGGACCTCCGGGTCGACGGCGAGAGCGCGCGCGAGGTTCACGCGCTGCTGCATGCCGCCGGACAGCTCGAGGGGGAACGAGTCCTCGAAGCCGTGCAGCCCCACGAGGTCGATGAGCTTCTGCGCCCGCTGGCGCGCCTGCGTCTTGTCGAGGCGCTGGACCTCGAGCCCATAGAGGATGTTCTTCATGACCGTCCGCCACGGGAGGAGGCTCGGCTGCTGGAACACCATGGCGCGGTCCGGTCCCGGAGCGGAGATCGGCTTCCCGTCGAGCGACAGCTGTCCCGACGAGATCGGCAGGAGACCGTCCATCGCGTTGAGGAGGGTCGTCTTCCCGCAACCGGAGGGGCCGACGATCGAGACGAACTCTCCGTCGTCGATGTCGACCGTCGCGCCGTCGACCGCGAGGAGCATGTCGCCGTACCGCTGGCGTCGATGGTGGATGACGACATCGCGCGCGACGAGCTTCATTCGACGATCTCCATCCCCGCCCGGAGTTGTTGGTCCAATGGTATTAGCATTGATCCACCCGGAACACCAGCGGCTGGGACCCAACACCTTTTATATGGGGAGGTCGACCATGGCCACCGCGATCAAGGCACCCACTGGCGTGCCCACGGACCTGCGGGAGTGGCTGAGCGCGGTGGACAAGCTCGGTGAGCTCCAGGTCGCGACCGGCGCGAGCGTCGAGGAGGACATCGGGATGGCCACGGAGCTCCTCGGCCGCAGCAGAGGCTCCAAGGCCACGATCTTCGACGAGGTCCCGGGCTACAAGAAGGGCTTCCGCGTCCTCTCGAACGCGCTCGGCTCGTTCAGGCGCCTCGCCGTGACGCTCGGGCTGCCGCCCGACGAGTCGCCCCACGAGCTCGTGCGCCTCTGGCAGGAGCGCGTCCGCAAGGGCATCCAGCCCATCCCGGCGGAGTACGTGAAGGACGGACCGGTCTTCGAGAACGTGCTCCGCGGCGACGCCGTCGACTGCCTGATCTTCCCTACCCCGAAGTGGCACGAGTTCGACGGGGGCCGCTACCTCGGCACCGGCAGCTTCGACATCACGCGCGATCCGGACGAAGGCTGGGTCAACCTCGGAACGTACCGCGTCATGGTCCACGGAAAGGACCGCCTCGGCTTCTACATCTCGCCGGGCAAGCACGGGCGCCAGCACCGCGACAAGTGGTTCGCCCGCGGCGAGAAGATGCCGATCGCGTTCGTTCCCGGCAGCACGCCCCTCCTCTTCTGGTCCGCGTGCACGGAGATCCCGTACGGGCTCACCGAGTACGACTGGGTCGGCGGCGTGCGCGGGTTCCCGTACCAGGTCGTGAAGGGGCCGATCACGGGCCTACCGATCCCCGCCGACGCCGAGATCGTCATCGAGGGCTACGCCGACCCGAACGAGCGCGAGGTGGAGGGTCCGTTCGGCGAGTGGACGGGCTACTACGCGAGCATGGAGCGCCCCGAGCCCGTCATCCGCGTCGAGGCGATCTACCACCGCAACGACCCGATCATCCTGGCCTCGCCGCCGAACGTCCCGCCCGACGAGCAGTCCTTCTACCGCGCGTTCATGCGCTCGGCCCGGCTGCGTGGCGACCTCGAGGCGGCGTCGATCCCGGGCATCAGCGGGGTGTGGTGCCACGAGGTCGGGGGCTCGCGCCTCTTCAACGCCATCTCGATCGACCAGCGCTACGCCGGGCACGCGCGCCAGGTCGGCCACGCGGCGGCGACCGTGCACACCGGCGCGTATCTCGGCCGATACACGGTCGTCGTGGACAGCGACATCGACGTCATGGACCTCGAACAGGTCATGTGGGCGGTATGCACGCGCAGCGAGCCGGCGGAGTCGATCGACATCATCCCGCGCATGTGGTCAGGGCCCCTCGACCCGCGCATCCCCCCGGAGAAGAAGGGCTTCAGCTCCCGCGCGGTGATCGACGCGACGCGGCCGTGGGAGTGGCGGGACCGCTTCCCGGCGTCGCAGCTGCCGACCCCGGCCACGCGGCGCAAGGCCGAAGAGCGCTGGGGCTGGCTCATCGGCAAGGGCGAGCGCCCGAAGAAGTAAGACGCGAGAGGGAGCCGGGCACCGAGCCCGGCTCCCTCTACGTTCACGGCTTCGCCGTCTCCGTCAGCCACTCGGTAGGGATCTCGCGTCCCAGACGCATTCCGCGCGCGGCGCGGTAGATCGTGTCGGCGACGGCGGCGAACTGGATACCGAGACCGCTCGACGCGCCGAGCCCACCTCCGGTGAACAGGGTGATGTCCTCCGGAGCGCGGCGGCCGGCGCGTCCGCGCACGACCTGACCGAGCTCGACGACCTTCCGCTCGAGAGCGGGCGCGAGATGCTTCACCTCCGCCGCCTCGATCGGCGCGTTCCCCGGCGGGTGATGGAACGTCGCCGGATCCGCGCTGCGGACGACGATGACATCGGCACGCTCGATGGTGGCCATGTCGAGCTCGTGCGACTGCACCGAGCTCACGTGCTGCCCCGGAGCGAGCCAGGCTCCGTCGATGACGGGGTCGTTCGAGTTGGTCGCGCACGCCACGATGTCGGCGCCGTCGACGGCCTCGCGAGCCGAGAACGCGACGCGGACGGGCCGGCTGATCCGCTCGGAGACCCGCCGCGCGAACGCCTCGGCCGCATCGGACCGGCGGCTGTACACGCGGACGTCGTCGAGATCGCGGATGCTCGCGAGGGCGGCGAGCTGGGTCTCCGCCTGCCAGCCGGAGCCGATGAGCGCGACGCGCCGCGCGTCGGGACGGGCGAGGTGCTTCGCAGCGAGCGCGCTCGTGCAGCCGACCCGCATACGCTGCAGCTCGCCGTCCTGGAGGATGGCGAGCGGCTCGAGCGTACGGATGTCGAAGAGGAGGACGAGGCCGACGAAGCGCGCGCCGGGCGCGAGGGGGATCTTGTCGCGCCGCCGCCTGCCGTCGATCGCGTGCTCGTGGGTGTGGTCCGAGCTGAGGCGGATGGCGTGGACGCCGAGGCGCGGCACGCTGCCGTCCATCGACTTGAACAAGTACCAGTGGCCGTCGCCGAGCGGCGTGTAGGTGTGGGAGCGCGGGCGGTTCACCGCCTCGCCCGAGGCGAGATCGCCGAACGCCACCTCGAGCGCATCGATGCACGCGCGCGGCTCGAGAACGCGGAGGACGTCCTCGTTCGTGAGCAGGAGCGTCACGGGTGGACGTCTTGCGTGAACCACTCCGTCGGCAGCTCGCGCCCGGCCCCCGCCGCTTTCGCCTTCCGGTAGAGCGCTCCTCCGGCGGCCGCGAACTGGTAGCCGCGGCCGATGTTGTTGAGGAAGCAAGTGACCTCGTCCGCGCGCGCCCGCCCCGGGACCGTCCCGGCGACGACGTCGTGGAGCTGCGGCAGCGAGGCGAAGTCGATCTCGCCGAGGAGCTTCCAGCCCTTGCCTTCGCGCACCTCGGGCACGTCGATGCCCGCCGCGACGACGTGGATCGGCGACGCGTCGCGGGCGTGGATCACGACGCGGTCGGCGCGCCGGATGGCGGCGGGCTCGATCTCCGGCCGCTTGATCGACGAGAGGTGCATGCCGGGCTCGACCCAGCGCTCGAAGAAGACGTTGTCGATCGTGTTCGTCGCGCACAGCACGACGTCGGCGCCTCGGACCGCGGCCTCCGGCGAGCCGACCGGCTCGACGGCCACGCCCAGCTTGTCCGACCACTCACGCGCGAACGCCTCGCGGTGCTCACGGTCGGTGCTGTAGCAGCGGATCCGTTCGACCTTTCGCACGGCGCAGATCGCCATGGCCTGCCCGCCCGCCTGCCATCCCGAGCCGAGGAGCCCGACCGTCCGCGCATCCGAACGCGCGAGGCGGTCGGCCGCGAGGCCGTTCGTCGCGCCGACGCGGAGACGCTGCAGGTACCCGTCGGGGAAGATCGCGAGCGGCTCCCCCGTCTCCGACGAGAAGAGCAGGACGAGGCCGACGAAGCGACCGCCCGACGCCGCGGGGACCTTCTCGCGCCGCGCATTCCCCGACCGAGTGGGCCAGGTGACCACATCCGAGTCGATGCGCACCGCGCCGACGCCGAAGGCCGGAGCGATGCCGTCCATCGACTTGAGCGAGTAGAGGGACCCCTCGGACGGGCCGGCGACGAAGCTGTCCGAGCGCCGGCGGTCCGTGCCACGTCCGGTCGCGAGATCCCGATACGCGAGGTCGAGCGCGTCGATGCACTCGCGCATCGAGAGCAGGCGGTCGACGTCTCCGTTCGAAAGAAGCAGCGTCACTGGGTCCGCAACGGTATAACAGTCGGACCATGCGGGGATGGCTTGTCGGCATCGACGTCGGTGGCACCTTCACGGACGGCGTCCTCGTCCGTCCCGGTGAGCCGACGCTCGACGCGAAGGCCCTCACCGACCAGCGTGACCCGATGTCCGGACTGCGCGCGTGCCTCGACCGCCTCGCCGAGGCGGCAGGGACGGACCGTCGCGGTCTGCTCGCGCGCACGGCGAAGCTCGCGTACGGCACGACGCACGCGGTCAACCTCGTCGTGCAGGGCCAGGGCGCGCGGGCCGGATTCATCACGACGAGAGGCTTCCGCGACACCCTCGTCATCGCCGGGATCGGACGCGACCGCATCGGCCAGGACCTCACGGCGAGCCGCGCGCCGTCGCTGGTCCCGCGGCGGCTCATCCACGAGGTGCGCGAGCGGGTCGACGTGGCCGGACGCGAGGTCGCGCCGCTGCGCGTCGAGGACGTGCGGACGGCGATGGCCGCGCTCGAGGCCGAGGGGGTCGAGGCGGTGGGCGTGTGCCTGCTGTGGTCGTTCCGCGATGCGACCCACGAGCGCGCGGTCGGCGAGCTCCTGCGCGAGCACGACGGCTGGTTCGTGACGCTGTCCTCCGACGTCGCGCCCTTCATGGGCGAATACGAGCGCAGCGCGACGACGGCGCTCAACGCGACACTGGGGCCACCGCTCGAGCGCCACCTGAGCACGATCGACCGAGAGCTGACCTCGGACGGGCTCGCGGTCCCCCTCCTGATCATGCAGTCGTCGGGGGGTCTTCTCCCCGTCCGTGACGCGGCGCGCGTCCCGGTCTCGCTCATCGCATCGGGCCCGGCGGGCGGCGTCCTCGCCGCGAAGCTTCTGGCCGACGCCCTCGGTACGCCGAACGTCATCGCCATCGACATGGGCGGCACGACCTTCGACGTCAGCCTCGTCAGCGACGGCGCGTTCGCGCGGAGCGAACGCACGCGGTTCGCCGGTCAGGAGCTCTTCCTGCCGGCGATCGACATCCACTCCATCGGCGCCGGCGGCGGAAGCCTCGGCTGGATCGACCACGGCACCCGGCTGAAGGTCGGTCCGGAGAGCGCGGGCGCTCACCCCGGTCCCGCGTGCTACGGGAGCGGCGGAGCGCGCGCGACCGTGACGGACGCGAACGTCGAGCTCGGCCGTATCAATACCGACGGCCTCGCCGCCGGCCGCATCGCGCTCGACCGCGACGCGGCTCACCGCGCGCTAGCCGATCTCGGCGCGCCGCTCGGCATGGATGCGCGCGCCACCGCGGAAGGGATGATCGCGATCGTGGACGCCGCGATGTCCGACGCGATCCGCCTCATGACCGTCCGTCGCGGGCTCGATCCGGCGGACTACGCGCTCTTCGCCTTCGGCGGCGCCGGCGCGCTCCACGCGGTCGCCCTCGCGCGCGAGCTGGGGATCCGGACGGTGGTCGTCCCGGCGCTCGCGTCCGTGCTGTCGGCCTACGGGATCGTCGCGTCGGACATCCTTCACGTCGTCGCGATCACGGAGGCCCGACCGATCGAGGACGCCGCCGCGATCGCCGCGGCGTACGCGCGGCTCGAAGCGGACGCCGATCGACAGCTCGCGGCCGACGGGATCGCGCCCGCCGAGCGCACGCTGCGGCGCTCGGCGCAGGTGCGCTTTCGCGGACAGCTGCACGCGGTCGAGATCCCCGTCGCGGACGGGACGGTCGATCCCGCGCGCATCCGCCACGACTTCCTTCGCGAGTACGAGCGCCTCTACGGCCAGGGCACGGCGTCGCCTCAGGCCGGCATCGAAGCGATCACGCTGCGCGTGGACGCCGTCGGGCGGACGCACCGCCCGCCGCTCGTGCCGGCCCCGGCGCGGCGCCGCGCGGCGACCTCGATCGGCATGCGCACGGTCTGGCACGAGGGCGTGAGCGTCGCCGCGGCGCGGTACGACGGACGCGCCCTCGAGCCGGGCGACGAGCTCGCCGGTCCGGCCGTCGTCGACCATCCCGGCAGCACGACGTGGATACCGAGCGGCGTGCGCGCGCACGCCGATGGTCTGAAGGATCTCGTGTTGGAGGTCTCCCCGTGAAGCAGCACGTCCTGCCCGGCGCCTTCTCGATCCCGACGCAGGTCGTCTTCGCCCCCGGCGTCTCGCGGAAGGCGGGGCCGATCGCCCGCGGCATGGGGGCCACGCGCGTCTTCGCCGTGACCGATCCGGGCGTCGCCAAGGCGGGCGTGCTGGAGCCCGCCCTCGCGTCGATCCGCGACGCCGGGCTCGCCCTCGCCCTCTACGACCGCGCGCCTCTCGACCCGACGCTCGCCGACGCCGCCCAGGTCGCGGCCGAGGCGACGGCCTTCGGCGCCGATCTCGTCGTCGCCGCGGGCGGCGGGAGCGGCCTCTGCTCGGGGCGCAGCGCCGCGGTGGCCATGACCAACGGCGACCTGCGCTCGTGCACCGGGCACGACAAGTACGCGCACGACCCCGTCCCCGTCATCGCCATCCCGACGACCGCGGGATCGGGCAGCGAGGTCTCGAAGCACGTGACCCTCAGCGACGAGCGCACGGGCCGCAAGACGGGGATCGACGGCTACACGAACGCGCCGAAGGTCGCGCTCCTCGACCCCGACCTCGTCCAGGGCGTCCCGCGGCAGGTCGCGATCGCCTCGGGCATCGACGCGTTCCTGCACGCGCTCGAGGCGTACCTCTCGACGCGCGCGACCGCCCTCACCGACGCGATCGCGCTCGACGCGTTCGCGCGCATCTGGACGCTCCTCCCGCGCGCGCTCGCGGGCGACGCGCAGGCGAAGGGCGACATGCTCTTCGCCAGCAGCATGGCCAACGTCGCCTGCGGCAACGCCGGCCTCACGCTCGTCCACGCGATGAACGGCGGCGTGACGTACTGCTTCAAGGCGCGCGGACACGAGCCGGTCGCGTACGGGATGATCCACGGCGCGCTCATGCCGCCGATCCTCCGCTTCTTCGTGCCCGCCGCGCGGGATCGCCTCGCGCGGCTCGCGCCGATCGTCGGGACACCGGCCGGCGACGCCGAGGCGGTCGTCGAGCGGATCGTCGCGTGGGCGCGCGAGTGCGGCGCGCCGCGGTCCCTGCCGTGGGGGCGCATCCCCGACGCCGACATCGACCTCATCATCGACGAGACGCTCGAGCGCCAGCGGCCGAGCCCGCGCCAGCCGTCGCGCGACGAGGCGCGCGGCATCGTCCTCGAGGCGCTCGGGGTCGCCTGATGGCCGTCACGACCGCCCTCAGCCCGGTCCTCGTCGAGATCATCCAGAACCGCCTCCTGCGGATCGGGCACGAGGGCGGCGAGGTGCTCATGCGCTGCGCGGTGTCGCCGACCGTCGTCGAGGCGCACGACATGGGCTTCAACGTGGCCGATCCGCAGGGACGGACGGTCGTGTACTCGACGTGGATGCCGCGGCACGGCACCACGCTCAGCTTCATGCTCCAGAGCTGCAAGAGCCGCTTCGGGGACGACATCCGACCCGGCGACATGTACCTCGTCAACGACCCGCACTCCGGCGCCCTCCACATCCTCGACCTCGCGGTCATCGCGCCGGTGCACCTCGACGGCCAGCTCATCGGCTGGGTCGCGAACGCGACGCACCACGTCGACGTCGGCGCGATGACGCCCGGCCGCGCGCCGCTCGCGACGAGCTCGTTCCAGGAGGGGATCCTGTTCAAGCCGACGCGCCTGGTGGAGGACGGCCGCATCCGCGAGGACGTCTTCGGGCTCTTCCTCGACAACGTCCGGATGCCGCGGTATCAGTCCCTCGACCTCAAGGGCCAGATCAGCGCGAACTTCGCGGCGTCAGCCAAGCTCGTGGCACTGGCCCGGCGGTACGGCGCGGCGACGCTCCTCGAGGCGTACGAGGAGATCCTCGACCTCTCGGAGGCCAAGGCGCGGGCGCGCATCGCGGAGATCCCCGACGGCCGCTACGAGGCCGAGGAGCACATCGACTTCGATCGCCACTACACGCTGCGCTGCGCGCTCGAGGTGCGCGGCGACGAGCTCTTCTTCGACTTCGCCGGGACGGAGCCCGAGGCGCGGACGTTCGTGAACTCGGCGCTCGCGTGCACCGTCGCGAACCTCCACAACATCGTCGCCTGCCAGCTCCTCCCCGACGTGACCCCGAACGCGGGCGCCTTCCGCGCCGTGCACGTCGACGTCCCCGACGGCAGCCTCCTCAGCTGCCGCCCGCCGGCGCCGTGCTCGGGCGCCTCGACGATCACCGGCTGGAAGACCCAGCAGCTGACGATGGCGACGCTGTCGCAGGCGCTCGCGCGCTCCGAGAAGCACGCGCATCGCGCGATGGCGCAGTGGGGCTGGGGCTTCACCGACGTGCAGTGGACGGGGATCGACCCGCAGGGCCGCTGGTACAGCGTTCGCGGCGACGCGACGATGCAGGGCGGCGGCGCGCGCGCGACGGCCGACGGGATCGACACCGCCAACATCGCGGGGTCGACGAACACGTCGCTCGCGTCGATCGAGTCGTACGAGCAGCGCTACCCCGTGCTCTACCTCCACCGCGGCCTCGAGCCCGACACCGCCGGAG
>JAJYLV010000010.1 GCA_021787445.1 Chloroflexota bacterium
AGCTCCTCGTACATATCGATGGCGTAGCCGTCCGTCATGCCCGCGATGTAGTCGGCGACGGCGCGCTTGGTCCCGTCGCGCTCGGCGATCCTCTGGTGCTCCGCCGGCATGCGGTCGGGGTGCTCCTCGAAATACGTGAGGAGGTCCCACAGCACGCCCTGCGCCTTCGCGTCCTGGCTCTTCGCCTCGCCGGCGAGGTAGATGCAGTCGAACATGTACTTCCGCAGCGCGTTCGAGGCCTCGAGCACCTCGTCGCTCATCCCGATGGTGGGCTTGCCGTACGAGCTCACGACGACGTCGTAGATCATGGTGTCGAGGCGCTCCTCCCGCGTCGACCCGAGCGACGTGCGGACGTCGCGCGGGATGTCCTCGTCGTCGAGGAGCCCGGCGCGGATGGCGTCGTCGACGTCGTGGTGCAGGTACGCGATCTTGTCCGCGTAGCGCACCGCCCAGCCCTCGGGCGCGTCCGGCTCGCCCCACGCCGCGGTCTCGAGGCCGCCCTCGGTCGGCGCGCTGTGCTTGAGGATGCCGTCACGCGTCTGGACGGTCAGGTTGAGCCCGTGCCCGCCCTTCTCGAGCTTCTCCACGATGCGGACGCTCTGCTGGTTGTGGCGGAAGCCCTCGGGCAGGAAGCGCGCGATGAGCTCCTCGCCGTTGTGTCCGAACGGCGTGTGGCCGATGTCGTGCCCGAGCGCCATCGCCTCGACCAGGTCCTCGTTGAGGCCGAGGGCGACGGCGATGGAGCGGCCGATCTGGCTCACCTCGAGCGTGTGCGTGAGGCGCGTCCGGTAGTGGTCGCCGATCGGCGCGAGGAAGACCTGCGTCTTGTGCTTCGTCCGCCGGAACGGCTTGCTGTGGATGATCCGGTCGCGATCGACCTGGAACGCCGTCCGCGTCGGGGCCGGCTCTTCCGGCGTGTCGCGCACGGCATGGGTCGAGCGCGTGGCGCGCGGCGAGAGCGCCTGGTCTTCCGCGCGCTCGACCCGCTCACGGATGCGCAGCGAGGCGACCTGGCGCGTGCGCGACAGACGCGCGGTGACACCCGTGTCCGTCGCCATGGTCACCTAGCCTAGATCGGCGCCTGTTAGCGGGCGACCTTCTCGCGCGCGAGGAAGGCCGCTTCAGCGGCCTTGGCGCCGCTCCCGAGCCGCACCTCCACCCCCGTCTCCGCGAGCGCCAGCTCGGTGCCGGCGACCGTCGCGAGGACCTCGAGCTCGTTCAGCCACCCGAGGTGGCCGATGCGGAAGAGCTTGCCCTTCACCTTCGAAAGGCCACTCCCGAGCGCGAGGCCGAAGCGCTCGCGCGCGCGGCGGATGACGTCGTCGGCGTCGATCCCCGGGGGCATCGTGACGGCGGTGAGCGAGTGCGAGTACGCGTCGGCATCCGTGCACCAGATGTCGAGGTCCCACGCGCGGACGGCGGCGCGGACGGCGTCGGCGAGCCGGCGATGACGCTCGAACACGTTCTGCAAGCCCTCCTCGGCGAACATGTCCAGCGCCTCGCGCAGGCCGAACAGAAGGAGCGTCGCCGGCGTGTACGGGAAGAAGCCCGCCTCGTTCTCGCGCAGGATCGCGCGCCAGTCGAAGAAGCTCCGCGGGCTGCCGCCACGCTCGCTCGCCGCGAGGGCACGCGGGCCGACGCACACGATGCCCAGGCCGGGCGGGAGCATGAGGCCCTTCTGGCTCCCGGTGACCGCGACGTCGACGCGCCACTCGTCGAACCGGAAGTCCATGCAGCCGAGGCCGCTCACGCTGTCGACGACGAGGAGAGCGTCGTGGCCGGCGGCATCGATCGCTCCGCGCACGGCCGCGACGTCGTTGCGCACGCCCGTCGACGTCTCGTTGTGGACCAGGAGGACGGCGCGGTACCCCATCTCGGTGTCGTCGCGGAGCGCCTCCTCGACGACCTTCGCCGGCACGGGCCGGTGCCAGTCCGTCGGGAGCACGTCGACGTGGATCTTGTGGTCGGCCGCGACCTTCGTGAAGCCGTCCGCGAAGTGGCCGTTGTCGAACGCGAGCACACGGTCGCCGGGCGCGAGCGTGTTGACGAGCGCGGCCTCCCACGCGCCGGTCCCGGACGCGGGGAAGATGACCGGTCGCCCGTGCTCCGTCTGGAAGATCCGCGCGAGGTCGGGCAAGAGGCCCTTGACGAGCGCGGCGAACTCGGGCGAGCGGTGGTCGATGACCGCGCGGTCCATCGCCCGCAGGACGCGGTCGGGAACGTTCGTCGGCCCGGGGATCTGGAGGAACGGCCGGCCCGGCGTCACTTGTCCTTCGCCGCCCCGCCCGCGAGCGCGGCTTGCGCGGCCGCGAGACGCGCGCTCGGGACGCGGAACGTGGACGGCGAGACGTACGTGAGCCCGGCGCGGTGGAAGAAGTCGATCGACGCCGGATCGCCGCCGTGCTCGCCGCAGATCCCGATCTTCAGCTCCGGCCGGGTCTTCCGTCCGCGGTCGACCCCCATCCGGACCATGGCGCCGACGCCTTCCTGGTCGATGCTCACGAAGGGGTCGGTCGGGATGATCTTCTCCTCGACGTAGCGCGTGAGGAACGACTTCTGGGCGTCGTCGCGCGAGATCCCGAGGACGGTCTGCGTGAGGTCGTTGGTGCCGAAGGAGAAGAACTCCGTCTTCTGCGCGATCTCGTCGGCGATGACGCAGGCGCGCGGGATCTCGATCATCGTCCCGAACTTGAAGGGGATCGTGGTCTTGCGCTCCTTCTCGACCCCCGCGGCGACGCTGAACACCCGCTCGCGCAGCCGCTCGAGCTCTCCCATCGTCCCGACGAGCGGCATCATGATCTCGGGCTTCGCGACGATCCCCTTCGCCGCGACGTCCGCGGCGGCGCCGAGGATCGCGCGGACCTGCATCTCCAGGATCTCGGGGAAGACCAGGAGCAGCCGGCAGCCGCGGAGCCCGAGCATCGGGTTCTCCTCGGCGAGCTGCGCGCGGCGCGCCTCGACGTGGGCCTTCGTCTTTGCCGTCGAGAGGCCCGTGATCTTCGCGAGGGCCTTCAGGTCGATGTCGCGCAAGAACTCGTGCAGGGGCGGGTCGATGAGCCGGATGACGACGGAGAGCCCGTCCATCTCCTTGTAGATCTCGCGGAAGTCCTTCGTCTGGAACGGCAGCAGCTTCCTCAGGTACCGCCGGCGCTCCTCGACGTTGTCGGCGAGGATCATCGCCTGCACGTACGGGAGGCGGTCCGCCTCGCGGAACATGTGCTCCGTCCGCGCGAGGCCGACGCCCTCGGCGCCGAAGCGGCGCGCGCGGCGGCACTCGCCCGGAGTATCGGCGTTCACCCACACCCCGAGGCGCTTCACCTCGTTCGCCCACCCGAGGACGATGTGGAGGTCCTTCTCCTTCTCGTAGTCGGCCGCCTCCGTCGGGAGCTCGCCGACGAAGACCTCGCCGGTCGTGCCGTCGATGGAGACCATGCCGCCTTCCTTCAGCGTCTTGCTCCCCACGCGCATCGTCCGCTTGGCGAGGTCGACCTGGAGCTCGCCCATCCCGGTCACGCACGGCAGCCCGAGGCCCCGCGCGACGACCGCGGCGTGGCTGGTCGAGCCGCCGCGTGACGTCAGGATCCCCGCCGCCGCGACCATGCCGTGGAAGTCCTCCGGCGACGTCTCCGGCCGCACCAGCAGCACCGTCTCGCCCTTGCCCTTCCACTCGACCGCGCGGTCCGCCTCGAACACGGCGCGTCCCGTGGCCGCGCCCGGCGACGCGTTGAGGCCCTTGCCGAGGTAGCGGCCCTCCTTGCGGGCCCGCTCGACGGCCCTCTCGTCGAAGCGCGGGAGGAGGAGCTGATCGACCTGCACCGGGTCGACGCGGCGCAGCGCCTCCCTCTTGTCGATGAGGCCCTCGTTCACCATGTCGACGGCGATCTTCACCGCGGCGCGCGCCGTCCGCTTCCCCGTGCGCGTCTGCAGCATGTACAGCTTGCCGCGCTCGATCGTGAACTCGAGGTCCTGCATGTCCTTGTAGTGCTTCTCGAGGCGCTCGGCGATCTGGGTGAACTGCCGATAGGCCCGTGGCAGATCCTTCGCGAGCTCGGCGAGCTTCTTCGGCGTGCGGATGCCGGCGACGACGTCCTCGCCCTGCGCGTTGAGGAGGTACTCGCCGAAGATGCTCTTCTCCCCGGTGTTCGGCTCGCGCGTGAAGGCGACGCCGGTGCCCGAGTCGTTCCCCATGTTCCCGAAGACCATCGTCACGACCGAGACCGCCGTCCCGAGATCGTCCGGGATCTTGTTCACCTTTCGGTAGTCGACGGCTCGCTTCCCCGACCATGACCTGAACACGGCCTCGATCGCGAGCCGCAGCTGATCCTGCGGGTCGGCCGGGAAATCCCTTCCCGCTTCCTTGCGCACGATCTTCTTCAGGTCGTCGACGAGCTTCTTCAGGTGGCCGGCGTCGAGGTCGGTGTCCTGCTTCGCGTGCGCCTTCTTCTTCGCGGCCTCGAGCGCGGCGTCGAGCTTCTCGCCGTCGATGCCGAGGACGATGCGCCCGAACATCTGGATGAAGCGGCGGTAGGCGTCCCACGCGAAGCGCTCGTTCCCGGTCTGCTTTTGCAGACCCTCGCGCGAGCGGTCGTTGAGGCCGAGGTTGAGGACGGTGTCCATCATCCCGGGCATCGACATCGCCGCGCCGGAGCGCACGGACACGAGGAGCGGATCGTTCGCGTCGCCGAGACGCTTCCCCGTCTCGCGCTCGACGGTCGTGGTGCCCTCCACGACCTGCTCCCAGAGGCCGTCGGGGAGCTTCTCGCCTTTGGCGAAGTACGCGTTGCAGGCCTCGGTGGTGATCGTGAACCCCGGCGGCACGGGCAGGCCCGCATTCGTCATCTCGGCGAGCCCAGCCCCCTTCCCACCGAGCAGCGAACGCATCGAAGCGTTCCCTTCCGCCTTGCCACCACCGAAGAGATAGACCCACTTCGTGGCGGAGGGACGACCGGCGGCGGACGAGGGAGCAGCGGTCTCGACGGCCATGCGAGAAGCCTCCTTCTGGGGACCTGGACCGCACGCATTCTGGCAGAAGACGTGCTCCCTTGGCCGTCGTGCCGTCCGTGATAGCGTCCGGCGAGATGCACGAGCGACCGGGCTATCGGACCCTTTTTGGACGCATTCGCGACAACGTACGGACATACGTCCGCAAGCAGCTCCTCCTGCCGCGGCAGGAGATCGCGGAGATCATCCAAGCGAATCTCCGAGCGGTCAAATGGCTCGCCGTCTCGCTCGTGCTGCTCCTCCTCTTCCTCGTCTCGTTCGTGATCCTGCTCGTCGCGATCGTCGCGATCTGGCTGCCGCTGTGGCTCGCCGCCCTCATCGTGACCGTGGCGCTGCTCGTCGCGGCCGCGCTCGTCGGCTTCCGCGGCTACAAGCTGCTCGAGCTCCACGGCCCGACGCGATCCATCGACTCGTTCAAGGAGACGATCTCATGGGCGAAAGCCCGTCTGCTCGGACGCAGCGAGAGCTAGCCGATCTCCGCGGGCAGATCGAGCGCGACGTCGACGCGCTGAAGGAGCGCGTCCGCGAGGACGTCGACCTCCGGAACCTGGTGCGGCGTCAGCCGTTCGCCGTCGTCGGCGGCCTCGGCTCGCTCGTCAGCGCCGCGGCGCTCATCGTCGTGCGCAAGGCACGCGCGTCGCGCACCGCAGAGCAGCGCGTCGACGTCCTCGTCGAGGGCTTCGGGGGGCGGATCGACAAGCTCCGAGGCAAGGCGCGCAAGCGCTTCCGCGAGCAGCTGAAGAGGGAGATGGCCGAGGTCGAGGCCTCGGGCCCCAAGGAGGTGGCCGTCGGCGTCGCGTCCGCCGCGCTCACGTCGCTCGCGACGACGATGGCGAAGAGCCTCGGCCGGCGCCTCCTGGGCGACGAGACGACGAGCGAGGACGGCCGCCGGGCCTAGCTCAGGCCCACAGGTCGCGCAGGCCGAGGTCGAGGTCGCTCAGCGCCGCGCTCTCCTCGTCGTCGATCGTCAGCGCCGCCCAGCGCTCCTGCGTGACGCTCGCGAGGAACGGCTCGCCGTCGCCGTGGACCAGGGCGATGTCCTGCGGAAGGTCCGGCGGACACCAGCCGTAGAGGTGGTCCGTCGCCTCGGCGACGATGTCGAGGACGTCGGGAACGACGCGGTAGCGGTACACGCGGCCCCTCGCGTCGCCCTCCAGCTGCGTTCCCGGCCAGTCGCGCTCGTCGCTCTCCTTCGTGCAGTACGGCGCGAGGTCCTCGAGCAGCTTCCGCCCGGCTGGGAGGAGGGGATCGCCTCCCCCCGGCAGCGGCACGACGACGAGGAGGAGCTCCGCCGTCCATGGCAGAGCGCGGTAGAGGAGATCGTGGTACGTGCGCCCGCTCGGCTCGATCCCGACCTCGAGGGCCTTCCTCACCCGATCGGGAGCTTCTCGCGGATCCGCTCCGCCAGCTCGGCGATGGGGACGCGCACCTGCGCCATCGAGTCGCGCTCGCGGATCGTGACCTGCTTGTCCTCGAGCGAGTCGAAGTCGACGGTGACGCACAGCGGCGTGCCGATCTCGTCCTGCCGGCGGTAGCGCCGGCCGATCGACTGCGCCTCGTCGAAGGTGCTCATGAAGTGCGGCCGCACCGCCGCCCACACCTCGCGCGCGAGAGGCGCGAGCTTCTCGTTCTTCGAGAGCGGCAGGACCGCGACCTTGTACGGGGCGAGCGCGGGATGGAGCCGCAGGACGACGCGCGTCCCGTCCTTGTCGGGCTCCTCGTCGTACGCCGCGAGAAGGAACGCGAACGTCCCGCGGTCCGCGCCGCCGGAGGTCTCGACGACGTTCGGGATGAACTTCTCCTGGGTGAGATCGTCGAAGTACGACAGGTCCTTGCCGGAGTACTCGCTGTGCCGCCGCAGGTCCCAGTCGCCCCGGTCGTGGATCCCCTCGAGCTCCTTGAATCCCCCGAAGGGGTAGTCGAACTCGATGTCGACGGCGCGCTTCGCGTAGTGCGCGAGCTCGTTCGGCGCGTGCTCACGGAAGCGCAGCTTGCCCTCGGGGATGCCGTACGCCGTGTACCAGCGCATCCGCTCGGCGCGCCACTCCTCGAACTTCGCCGCCCCTTCGCCCGGGTGGACGAAGTACTGCATCTCCATCTGCTCGAACTCGAGGGAGCGGTAGAGGAAGTTGCCGGGGGTGATCTCGTTGCGGAACGCCTTCCCGATCTGCGCGATGCCGAAGGGGATGCGCCGCCGCGTCGCCTGCTGCACGTTCTCGAAGTCGACGTAGATCCCCTGCGCGGTCTCCGGGCGTAGCCACGCGACCGAGGCCGTGTCCTCCATCGGCCCGACGAACGTCTTGAACATGAGGTTGAAGCGCCGCGGCACCGTGAGCGTCTTCTTCCCGCACACCGGGCACCCGAGCGACGAGACGTCGACGTCCCCCGCGCGCCAGGCGTCGATGAGCCGCTCGCCGCCGGGCAGGTCGTCGATGCGGAAGCGGTGCTTGCACTCCCGGCAGTCGACGAGCGGGTCGATGAAGTTCTCGACGTGCCCCGACGCCTCCCACACCCGCGGGTGCATGAGGATCGCGGCGTCGAGGCCGACGACGTCCTCGCGCAGCTGGACCATCGCGCGCCACCACGCGCGCTTGACATTGTTCTTGAGCTCGACGCCGAGCGGGCCGAAGTCCCACGTCGACCCCGCTCCGCCGTAGATCTCGCTCGACGGGAACACGAATCCGCGCCGCTTGGCGAGCGAGACGATCTTCTCGTTCAGGTCCACTGTCGAGGCTCCTCCTCCTCCTATGCGTCCGGCAGCGCGAGGCGGGGCGACGCACCCGCTGGCGGCCTCGGCGTCTCGCTCCGGGGCCTGCTCCCCCCGGCCCATTCCTCGTGCTCGGTGTCCATTGCGCTGGCCGGGGCGCGGTCGCAGGCCCCTCGCGAGATCGCCTTCGCCCGCCGCGACATCGCCCCGCCTCGCGCTGCGGTGCCGCTGCTGGTCACGATGGCGTCGCCCGGCGTCGCGCTGAGGGCCCGCGTCAAGAGACGGTAACGCTCGAACGCCGCGGGAGGCGCGCCAGCTCGTCGATGAGGCGCGCCGACGCGATCTCGCGGTCGAGCACGTTCTGGAGGAACGCCCGCAGGTGCCGCTCCAGCTCCTGCTCGAGCGCCGCGTCGATCCGCAGCTTCGCCGCCGCCGCGAAGTCGCTCGACAGCAGGTAGCGGAGCGACTTCAGCGCGCGCACCGACAGCGCCGGGAGTCCGCTGATCGAGCGGTCGATGCACTCGACGCACACGACGCCGCCGTCGAGGGGGCTCCATCCGTTCGTCGCCTCGCGCAGCGCGCCGCCGCACCGCGCGCAGGCCAGGAGCTCGGGGCGGAAGCCCGTGCGGTCGAGGAGGTGGAGATCCCACCAGCGGCACACGAAGGACGGGATGTGGCCCACCTCGAGGTGGCGGAGCGCGGTCTCGACCAGCTCGAAGACGGGCGCCGCCGGAGCGTGCTCCGCCGTCGAGCGGTCCGCGATCTCGGCGATGTACCAGGCCGCCGCGATGCGGTCGAGGTCCTCGCGGAGCAGGCGGTACGTCGACCGCGACTCGGCGCCGGTGAGGACGTCCAGCTCGCGGCCGCGGGCGAGCTGGAACGTGGCGTGCGAGAGCGGCTCGGCGTACCCCGCGAGGCGGCTGGTCGGGCGCCGGATGCCCTTGGCGATGGCCTTCACCTTGCCGAAATGGCGTGTGAGGAGCGTGAGGATGCGGTCGGCCTCGCCGAGATCGAGCGTCTTGAGGACGATGGCCTCGGCCCGGTACGTGCGAGATGCCATGCCAGACGATGCTAGCGGCCCGTACTCCGTATCATCGGTCGAGGTGGCGATGACCCGAGGGAGCTTCTCATCGCGCCTCGCCGCGATCGACGAAGAGATCCGCGCGGTGCTCGCGCAGGCGGAGCCGGCGCTCCAGCCCTTCTACGGCATGATGCTCTACCACCTCGGCCTCGACACCGAGCGCTCGGGCACGGGGAAGCGCCTCCGCCCGCTCCTCCTCACGCTCCTCTACGAGTCGCTCGCCGGCGACATGACGCCCTCGCTCCCGGCGGCGGCGGCGCTCGAGCTCCTCCACAACTTCACGCTCATCCACGACGACATCGAGGATCAGGACCCGACGCGCCGACACCGGCCGACCGTCTGGTCGGTGTGGGGCGTCCCGCAGGCCATCAACGCCGGCGACGGCATGTACGCGGCGTCGCGCCTCGCCGTGCACCGGCTGATGGCGCGCGGCGTGCCCGCCGAGCGCGTCCTCACGTTCGCGCGCCTCCTCGACGAGGCCTGCGTCCGCATCTGCGAGGGCCAGTTCCTCGACATCAGCTTCGAGACGCGCACCGACGTGACCGCCGAGCGCTACCGCGGCATGGTGGACAAGAAGACGGGCGCGCTCTTCGCGGCGGCGGCGCAGGGCGCGGCCGTCATCTGCAGCGACGACGAGGAGCTGCGCGCCGCCCTCGCACGGTTCGGCGCGGACTTCGGGCAGGCGTTCCAGGCGCACGACGACCTCCTCGGCATCTGGGGCACGACCGACCGCACCGGGAAGGTCGCGATGAACGACATCGCCAAGCGCAAGAAGACGCTCCCGGTCGTCCTCGCGTTCGAGCGTGCCGCGCCGCGCGTGCGCGCGACGCTCGTCGAGCTCTACGGACAGCCGGCCCCGCTGCCGTCCGAGAACGTCGAGCGGATCCGCGACATCCTCGACGACATCAAGGTGCGCGAGCTCCTCGAGCGCGAGATCGGCATCCACCGCGAGCGCGCGCTGCACGAGCTGCGCTCCATCAAGCAGGTCGCGACGACCGCCGAAGAGCCGCTGCGCCTGCTCGAGGAGCTCATCGCCGCGGCGACCGGATCGGTGACGGAGGCGGCCGCCTCGGGCTAGGACCCCGCCCCGAGGCGGGCCGGGCCGAAGGCGTCGGGCAGCAGCTCCCGGAGGGTCGTCACGCGCCGCCGCCCGCCCGTCGTCGCGAGGATCACGCGCATTGCCGGGCCGTGCTCGTACAGGACCTGGCGGCACGCGCCGCACGGGGACGGCGGCTCGTCGCCCGCGACGACGACGGCGATCGCCTCGAGCTCGCGGTCCCCCGCCCCGACGGCGCCGAACACCGCGGAGCGCTCGGCGCACATCGTCAGTCCGTACGAAGCGTTCTCGACGTTCGCGCCCGAGTGGATCTTGTTCCGCTTCGTCCGGATCGCCGCGCCCACCTTGTACCGCGAGTACGGCGCGTAGGCGCGCTCGCGCTGCAGCGAGGCGACGCGGACGAGCTCCTCGTCCGCGGGTCCGAGCGTCTCGTCGCTCACCGCTCCACCGCCTCCTCGTCCGGCTCGGGCGCCTCGCGGCGGACGCGGACGCGGCGGATGCGACGGCCCTCGACCGACTCGACCGTGAAGCGCACCCCGCCCACACGCACCTCTTCGCCCGCGCGCGGCAGCCGCCCGAGCTCGTGGACGATGTATCCCCCGAGCGTGTCGTAGTCGTCGGACGGCGGCAGGTCGAGCTCGAAAGCCTCGCGCACGTCGTCGAAGGGCACGCGCCCGTCCATGAGCGCCTCGTTCTCGGAGACGGGGATGACGAGCTCCTCCTCGGGCTCGTACTCGTCGCGGATCTCGCCGACGATCTCCTCGACGAGGTCCTCGATCGTGACCAGCCCAGCCGTCCCGCCGTACTCGTCGACGACGATGGCCATGTGGATCTTGTCGCGCTGCATCTCGGCCAGGAGCTCGTCCACGCGCTTGGTCTCCGGCACGAACTGCGCGGGGCGCAGGTACGGCCGCAGCGACACGTCCTTCTCGCCGCGCGCGAGCCGGCGGAAGAGGTCCTTGACGTACAGGATCCCGATGATCTCGTCGGGCGTTCCCTCGTACACCGGGATGCGCGAGTGCCCGACGGCGACGACCTGCTCGAGGACGCGCGCGCCGGGGGTCTCGATGTCGATGCCGCGGATGTCGGGCCGCGGGATCATGACGTCGTGGACGTGCTTGTCGCCGAGCTCGAAGATCCCCTGGATCATGTCGCGCTCCTGCTCGTGCAGGACGCCCTGCTCCTCGCCGCTCTCGACGAGCGCGCGGATCTCGTCCTCGCTCACGCCCTGCGTCTGCGCCGGCACGCCGAAGGGCCGCGTGAGGAGCTGTGTGGTCGCCCACAGCGCCGCGACGATCGGCCGGGTGGCCCAGCGCACGGCCTCGATGGGACCGGCGAGCGCCACCAGGACCCCTGTCGGGTAGCGCGCGCCGATGGAGCGCGGCAGGAAGATGCCGAAGAGGAGGGCGACGAGCGTGAGCACGACGACCGTGACGATCACGGCGCCGACGCCGCTCACGGTGGCGGTGACACCGACCACCTGGAGGACCTCGCCGAGGCGCGGCGCGACGAACGCCGCGGCGATGGCCGAATAGGCGAAGACGTCGAGGAACTCCATCACCTCGAGCGCCGAGATGTACTCGATCGACCGTTCACCGATGCGCCGCGCGCCGCGCGCACGGCGTCCACGCTCGCTGAGCTCCTCGAGGATGTGCGGCCGCCGCGCGCCGCGCAGCGCCGTCTCGGCCGCCGAGAGGATCGCGAGAACGATCACGAGAGCGAGCTCGCCGACGAGGAGCCGGACGAGGACGTCCGTCATCTCCGTTCCGGACCGGCGTCCTTCCGGGGGCGCACGTACTTCTTGATCGCGCGCGCGGGCATGCCGACGGCGACGGTGTCCTCGGGAACGTCCCTCGTCACGACCGCGCCGGCACCGGTGGTCGCGCCGCGTCCGACCTTCACCGGTGCGCGCAGGAGCGTGTCCGATCCGATGAACGCGTCGTCGCCGATGTCCGTGCGGTTCTTGTGCACACCGTCGTAGTTCAGCGTGATCGTCCCGGCGCCGATGTTGACGCCGCGGCCGACGCTCGCGTCGCCGACGTACGAGAAGTGGTGCATCTTCGTGCCCGCGCCGAGGCGGCTCGCCTTCACCTCGCCGAAGTTCCCCATTTCGACGCCGCGCTCGAGGTACGCGCCGGGACGCAGGTGCGAGAAGGGCCCGATACGCACGCCGTCCTCGAGCGTCGCGCCCTCGAGGACGGAGGCCTCGACCCGGCAGCCCTCGCCGACGGCGGTGTCGCGGAGGATGGCGTACGGACCGACGCGCGTGCCCGTCCCGATGCGCGTCCGCCCCTCGAGCACGCAGCCGCGCTCGACGACGACGTCGGGCGCGATCTCGACCGTCGCGTCGACGAGCGACGAGTCGGGGTCGACGAACGTCACGCCCGCCTCCATGTGCCGCAGGCGGATGCGCCGGCGCAGGATGCCGTCGGCGATGGCGAGGTCAGCACGGGTGTTGACCCCGAGCCCCTCGGCGGGGTCCTCGACGCACAGGGCCGCGACGGTCCGACCCTCGCGCGTGGCGACGGCGACGAGGTCGGTGAGGAAGACCTCCCCCGTCTCATTCGCCGCGAGGAGCGGAACGGCCGAGCGCAGCCAGGCGACGTCGGCCGCGTACGCGCCGAAGTTCGACTCGGGGATGGCCCTCTCCTCCGCGCTCGCGAGGCGCACCTCGACGATGCGGTCGACGTCGCCGGCGGGTCCGCGCACGATCCGGCCGTACGCGTTGTCGGTGCCCACCTTCCCGGTGAGGATCGCCAGCACGGCGCGTCGCTCGTCGAGCAGGCCGCCGAGGTGGCGCAGGGTCTCGGGCCGGACGAGGACGGTATCGCCGTACACGATGTAGCAGCGCCCCGCCGCGCCGGGCGCGGCGTCGAGCGCGACCCGCACGGCGTCGCCGGTGCCGAGCGGCGGATCCTGGACCGCGACGGGGACGCCCTCGGGGACGGCGGCACGGGCGGCCTCGCTCTCGCGCGAGAGGACGACGACGGCGTCGGCGCCGGCAGCCGCGACGGTGTCGAGGACGAGAGCGAGCAGAGGCTTCCCCGCCGCCGTGTGGAGGACTTTGCACGTTCGGGAGCGCATCCTCGTGCCCAGCCCGGCGGCGAGGACGAACGCGGTCGGTCTCGAAGGGTCTTCCGTCACGGGATGCAGGTGATGTTAGGCGGCTGGGGCGCCAGGATTCGAACCTGGGGTCGGGGATCCAAAGTCCCCTGCCTTACCACTTGGCCACGCCCCAAGAGACCTGCGGAAAGTCTAGGTGGGGCGCCGGGGACCTCAGGCCGCGGAGGTCTTGCCTCCGCCATCGGGCCGCTTTCCGCGGCGGATCAGCTCCGCCACGCGTCGACCGCCCTTGCGCCCGAGCGCGGCGTACCCCTCGCTCCCGAGCTGGGTCTTGCGCGCCTCGCCGCCGCGTCGTCCGAGCTCGGCGTAGCCGGTGCGGCCGAGCTGCGTCTTGCGCGCCTCACCGCCCTTGCGCCCGAGCTTCGCGTAGCCCTCGGGGCCGAGCTGACCTTTGCGCGCCTCGCCGCCGCGACGGCCGATCTCGCGATAGAAGTCGGGCCCGTGCTTGTGCGCGGTGTTCTTCCCGCCCTTCTGACCCGCCTGACGCACGGTCATGTCGCCGTCGTCGCGCTCTTCGGCAGCCACCTGAACGAGATTAGGGTGACAGCGCTCGCTCGGTCACCTAGGGACGGGCCACCGGCGCGCTCACGCAAAGGGCACGTGAGGAGGCGCGGAGGCCGCTCCGGCGAAGCGATCGCGCGAGGCGGAGGGCATGTGCCCGATGGTCCGCGATCGCGAACAGAGACGGACCGCTCCCCGACACGATGAGGTCGATCCCGCGGGCGCGCGCCGCGTCGCGCGCGTCGCGGACCGGCGCGCTGACGCGCTCCGCGGCGGCGGTGAGGTCGTTGCGGACGCACTCGCGGATCGCCCGCGGCGTCGCGGCCCCGCTCTCGAAGAGGCGCGCGAGCTCCGCCGACGCCGCGCCGTCGCCGCGCTCCTCGTCGGATCGCGCCGCGAAGACCGCGCGCGTCGGCGAGCGCACCGGCAGCGTGACGAGGACGATCCACAGCGGATCCCGAGGCGTGGGCAGCGGCCGCACGCTGTCGCCGCGTCCGGCGACACGCGCGAGCGGGTGCGCCGCGGCGAAGAACGGGACGTCCGATCCGATCGTCGCGCCGACCGCGACGAGGTCGACGCCCTCGCAGCCCCACAGCGTCGCGAGAGCGCGCAGCACCGCGCCAGCGTCGCTCGATCCGCCGCCGAGGCCGCCGGCGACCGGGATGCGCTTACGCACGACTACGTGCGCGACCGGGGCGCGTCCCGCGGCCGCGGCGAGGGCGCGGATCGCGCGCGTGGCGAGGTCCTCGCCGCGCGGTGCGCCGACGTCGGGGCGGATCGCGACCTCGAGGTCGCGCGCCGTCGCGACGCGGACGTCGTCGCGGAGGTCGACGGTCGCCATGACGCTCGCGAGGTCGTGGTAGCCGTCCGGTCGCCGCCCGAGGACCTCGAGCGTGAGGTTCACCTTGGCCGGCGCGAGCACGCGGACCCGCCTATCCACGGACGCTCCCGACGCCGAGCACGCTCGCGAGCCGCACCCACTCGACGAGGTCGAGCTCCTCGGGACGCCGCTCCGGCGCGATGCCGGCCTCCGCGAGCGCGCGCGTCGCGCGCTCGCGCTCGACGCCGGCCTCGTGCCCGAGCGCCGCGCGCAGCTGCTTGCGGCGGTGGCGGAAGACGTCGCTCACGAAGCGTAGGAAGGCCGTCTGGTCGAGCGGCGCGAAGGCCGGGACGCCGCGGACGCGCAGCGCGACGACGGCCGACGAGACCTTCGGCGCGGGGCGGAACGCGCCGGGAGGGACGCGCCGGACGACCCGCGGCTCGGCGAACGCCTGCGTGAAGACGGACAGGAAGCTGCGCTCGCGGTCTTGCCCCGTCGCGGCCATCCGCCGCGCGACCTCCTCCTGCACCAGGACGACGACGAGCGGCGGGCGGCGCGCGTCGGACAGGAAGCGGTGCAGCAGGGGCGAGGTGATCTGGTACGGGAGGTTGGCGACGATCCGCGTGGGCAGCGGTCCGAGAGCGAAGAGGTCGACGGCGAGGGCGTCGGCGCGGACGATCGCGACGTTCGCGGCGCCGCCGACGGCCTCCGTCGCGACGGCGACCATGCGCTCGTCGAGCTCGACGGCGGTGACCGACCGCGCGACGCGCGCGAGGCGCTGCGTGAGCGCACCGGGGCCCGGGCCGATCTCCAGGACGTCGTCGGACGAGCCGATCTCCGCGGCATCGACGATGGCGGCGAGCGCGGCATGATCGACGAGGAAGTGCTGGCCGAGCGACGTCGCGGCGCGGATGCCATGCCGCGCGAGGAGCCGCCGTAGCTGTGAGGGGTCGGCCGCGTCCGGGGTCAGGGCGTCGCGCTGACCTTCACCTCGAACGGAGCGGCGTCCGTCGTCCGGACGGCGAGCGGCGTGACGGCGAGCAGGGGCGCCGAGCGATCCCCCGAGGTGCTCACCTCGATGTCGACCGAGCCGCCGGTGACCACGTGCCGATCCACCGTCGGCGTGGCGCCGAAGTGGAGCACCTGGACGATGTAGCTCTCGCGGATCGTATTCGTCGATCGGATGAACCCCTTTGCGACCCAGCCGTTGTCGGTCTCGGCGTCGTCACGGTAGCCGATCTGTGGGATCGCGACGTCGTCGATCGCGAGCCCGGGGAGGTTCAGCGCCGGGTCGGTCACGTACTCGAACCGGAGGAGGATGCGCTTCCCCGCGTACGGCGTCAGATCGGCGCGCTGCTCGACCCACGTCGCGTCGGTGCCGCCGCCCGAGACGCCGGTGAGGCCGTTGCCGAGGTTGTCGCCGTTCGGGTCGCTCGTCGTCGTCGCCCCCGTCGCGAGCGTCGTCCAGCGTGTCCCGCCGTCGGTCGACACCGCGACGTAGCCGTAGTCGAAGTCCTTCTCGATCTCGTACCAGCTCCAGAACGTCAGCGTCGCCGAGGTGACGGAGCCGAGATCGACCGTCCGCGTCAGGGTGCTGTCCATCCCGTCGGCGCGGTCGGACCACCAGAAGGCGTGGCCGGAGTGGGCATCGGTCGGGATGATGCGCGTCGCGCTCGGCGCCTCGAAGTGGACGCGGTACGTGCCGCTCGACGGCAGCTGGACGTAGCGCGCGGCCTCGGGGTACGCGGAGGTCCGAAGGTCGCCGCCGACGGCGACGTGGTCGGCCGGTGAGGGCCGCGCGGCGCCGCCCGGCCTGACGTCGGAGGGGTACGCGTACGTCGCCGGGGGCGACCAGCCGATGAACGCGTTCGCGGCGACGAAGTCGGCGAGGATCTCGTCGAAGCTCCCGTAGCCCTTCGCCCGGAGCTCCGTGTCGATGTCCTGCGTCGTGTCGACGCCGTGGTCCATGAGCGTACGGATGAACGCGTAGGAGCCGCCGGTGCGCGCGCGGAGGTACTCGAGGAACAGGTACGCCGCGCCGTAGTGCTCCCGCGCCCCGTGGTCGAGCTCGGCCCACGCGTCGAGCTGCGTGTTCGGCGCGTTCAGGAAGGCCTGCGTGTTCGTCGGCGTGTAGCCATTGGCGCGCTCGCACGTCTGGGCCTGGCCCTCATCGAACCACGCGGCCGCGCGCTTGCGGTCGTTGAACTGGATCATGTGGCAGAACTCGTGGGCGAGGACGTCGTGAAGGTCGTCCGTGCCGGGACGCGCTGCGAGCGCGTTCACGTAGATCATCTCGCGCTCCGCGGAGTACTGGTTGACCCAGCGCGGCAGCTCGTCCGTCGCGCTGAAGTAGCCCGCCGCCGCTCCCGGGATGCGGGCCATGAGGATGTCGATGCGGGGATCGTCGTCGATCCCGGGCGTCCACTCCGACCCGAACAGTCGCCGGTCGGTCGGGTAGATCTTGTCCTGGAAGACCTGCGCGCTCTTCGCGAGCTGCGCCGGATCCTCGGCCACGTCGGTCTCCACCCACCACTTCGCGTTCTCGGTCTCCACGCGCAGCGTCGCGGCGACCTTGACGTTCGTCTTCGCCGAGAAGTCGTACACCCAGAACTCGGCCGTGCTCCCCACGCCCTCGGCCGGCGGCGTCGTCCGCACCGGCTCGTACTGCCGGGGCGGCGTCCCGTCGCGGCCCTTCATCCGCCGCACGAGGTCGAAGATGTCGGCGGGCGGGATCGGCTTCCGAAGGAGCGCGGGAGTCATGTCGCCGGCGGCGATCGTCGCCTGCGGCGCGACGATGCCACCCGAGCTCGCCGTCGGTGCCGGCGGCGGCGTGCGCTGCGGCGGCAGCGAGACGGGCAGGCATGCCCCGAGAAGGACGAGCGCGACCGCGAAGGCCGCGATGCGCGGCCTCAGAGCCACCGGATGCCGTCGGTCAGGGTGCGCGTCGCGACCACGCGCCCGCCGCGGTGGTAGCGGCGGGCGACGCGGGTCCGGATGTTCGTGACGACCTCGTAGTTGATGGTCCCGCAGGCGTCGGCGAGGTCCTCGGCGCTGCGGCGCGCGCCGGCCTGCTCGCCGATGAGGACGACCTCGTCGCCTTCGCGCACCTCGGGCACGTCGGTGACGTCGAGCATGATCAGGTCCATCGCGACGCGGCCCGCGATCGGCAGGGCGCGGCCGCGCACGAGCACGCGCGCGTGCCGCCCGGCCGAGCGCGGCAGCCCGTCGCCGTAGCCGACGGGCACGGTCGCGATCCGGCCGTCGCGCGGGAGGCGGTACTCGTGCCCGTACGACACGCCCGTCCCGGCGCGCCCGCGCGCGACGCGGTGGACGCGCGAGCGCCACTCGAGCGCGGGACGCAGGTCGATCGTCGCGAGGTGCGGCGCGGGATGCAGGCCGTAGAGGGCGAGTCCGGGCCGGACCGCGTTGCAGATGTGGCGCGTATCGACGGCGACGGCGCCCGCGCTCGCCGCGGCGTGCACGAGGGCGGGACGCTCGTCGAGCGCGGAGAGGACGCTCTCGAAGCGGCGCACCTGCTCGACCGCGAACGAGTCGTTCTCCTCGTCGGCCGTCGCGAAGTGCGTGAACACGCCGTCCACGGCGAGGTTCGGCAGCTCGCGGATCCGCTTGATGCGCTCGACCGCCGCCTCGAGGGGCACCCCGAGCCGCATGAGCCCGGTGTCCACCTTGACGTGGACGCGCGCGGTCGTGCCCGCGGCGGCCGAGAGCATCCGCGCGCGGTCGAGATCCCACACCGTGACGGTGAGCCCCGCGCCGACGACGATCTCCGTCTCCGCCGGCTCGGTGATGCCGCCGAGCACGAGGATGGGCGCCTCGATGCCGCTGCGCCGCAGGAGCGCGCCCTCGTCGACGGTGAAGACGGCGAGCATCGCCGCGCCCTCGTCGACGAGGGTCCGTCCGACGGCCTCGTACCCGTGCCCGTACGCGTCGGCTTTCACGACGGCGATCACCTGCTCGCCGTGGGCAGCGACGGCGTGCATGTTGTGGACGATCGCGTCGAGGTCGACGTCCGCGACGGTCGACCGCAGAGGGGGCCCCACCGCTCTAGCGGGCCTCGACGATCTGGCGGATCGCGCGGGGCATGGCGTCCGCGATCTCGGTCGCCAGCGCGCCCGTCTGTCCCGTGTCGGCGGCGAGAAGGGCTCCCGCGCGGCCGTGCACCCACACCGCCGCAGATGCGGCGGCGAGCGGCGCGAGGCCGCGGGCGAGGAACGCGACGACCGCCCCCGCCAGCGCGTCGCCCGATCCGCCGACGCCGAGCGCGGCGTTCGGCGCGTCGTGGACGAGCGTCCGCTTCCCGTCGGTGACGATCGTGGCGGGGCCCTTGAGCACGAGGACGCACTTACGCTCCGTCGCGAAGCGCTCGGCGAAGGCCACCCGCTGCGCGCCCTTCGGCACCACCTGTCCCGCGAGACGCGCGGCCTCGCCGTCGTGCGGCGTGAGGACGCACTTCGCGGGGAGCGTGGGGCGCTCCGCCGCGCGCGCGAGCGCGTTGAGGCCGTCGGCGTCGACGACGGTCGGCAGCTGGCGCGCGTTGCGCAGGATCGCGAGCACGAAGTCGTCGGTCCCGGTGCCGTGCGCGAGGCCCGGCCCGACGAGCATCGCGCTGATGCGCTCGCCGAGGAGCTGCGTGACCTGGGCCGCCGCGCCGACGGCGACGGTCCCCGGCTGCGACTCGGCGAGGGGCAGCAGCGTGACGTTCGGGTCGAGCCCCGCGACCAGCTCGCTCACCGTGCGCGCCGTCGCCGCGGTCACGATGCCCGCGCCGCAGCGGAGCGCCGCGCGCGACGCGATGAGGAGCGCTCCGGGGTAGCGCAGCGACCCGCCGACGATGAGGAGCCGTCCACGCACGTCCTTGCCCGCGTCCGCGGGCAGCGGCCGCAGCACCGCGCGCACGGACTTCGCGTTGAGGGTCTCGCCGCGCGCGGTCGGCGTCCCCGGCCCTATCCCGCGGTCGGCGGACGAACGCCGACGGCGACGGCCACCGCGAGGTCGCGGATGTGCGAGATGGAGACGGCCAGAGGCGCGTCGAGGCCGAGCGCGGCACGCCGCTCCTCGGCGCGGCCGTGGAGCGTGACCGTCGGCTGCCCGAGCGGGGTACGCCTGATCTCGATCTCGCGCCAGCCGACGCCGCGCACTCCCATCCCGAGCACCTTCGAGACGGCTTCCTTCGCGGCCCAGCGGCCGGCGAGGTGGAGCACGTTCTGCCGGCAGTAGCGGCGCTCCCAGTCGGTGTACACGCGCGACAGGAAGCGCTCCTGGTGCTTCTCGAGCACCCCTCGTATGCGGCCGGTCTCGATGATGTCGATGCCGACCTCGCTCGTCGTCACGGACATCTCGCGGCCGCCGACGCGAGGGGTCCTCCGATGAGGACCGCTGAGGACGCGCCCGAGTCACGCCCGCACGGCGGTGCGCCGCGAGTCCGAGCCCGAGCCGACGAGGAGGACCCTGAGGAGGAGGCGGCCGGGCCGAGCTGGATCATCGTCACTCGACGGTCACGCTCTTCGCGAGGTTGCGCGGCTGGTCCACGTCGTTCCCGCGGCGGTCGGCGATGTGGTACGCGAGCAGCTGCAGCGGCACGATCGCCAGCGCCGGCGAGAGCAGCTCGTTCGTTTTGGGTATGCGGATCACCTCGCCCGCGTAGCCCTCGATCTCCTCGTCCTCGTCGTTGGCGAGGGCGATGACGATCCCCGCGCGCGCACGGACCTCCTGGATGTTCGAGAGGATCTTCTTGTACGTCCCGTCCTGGAGGGCGATCGCGACGACCGGCAGCGACTCGTCGATGAGGGCGTTGGTGCCGTGCTTCATCTCGCCGGCGGCGGTGCCTTCGGCGTGGATGTACGAGAGCTCCTTGAGCTTGAGCGCGCCCTCGAGCGCCGTCGGGTAGTTCGCCCCCCGGCCGAGGAAGAGGAAGTGCTCCGCCGCGTAATAGCGATACGCCAGGGCACGCATCTTCGGCTCTTCGCGCAGCACCGCGTCCATGAGCGTCGGCAGGTGGAAGACCTGCGCGAGCAGCGACGCGCTCGTCGTCGCGTCGATCGTCCCGCGTCGCTGGCCGAGGGAGATCGCGAACAGGTAGAGGTCGACGAGCATCGCCGTGTACGCCTTTGTCGATGCGACGCTGATCTCGGGACCCGCGTGCAGGTAGATGACGTCGTCGGCGATGCGGCTCGCCTGGCTGCCGACGACGTTGACGAGCGCGAGCAGGCGCGCGCCGCGCGCGCGCGCGGTCTCCATCGCCGAGAGCGTGTCGACGGTCTCGCCGCTCTGCGTCACCGCGATGACGAGCTGTCCCTTCGAGACGACGGGGTCGCGGTATCGGTATTCCGAGGCGATCTCGACGTCGCACGGGATCTTCGCGACGCGCTCGATGAGGTACTTGCCGACGAGGGACGCGTACGACGCCGTGCCGCAGGCGACGAACGTGATGCGGGGGACCGAGCGGACGAAGTCGTCGTCCATCGTGAGGTCCTGGTCGAAGACGACGCGCCCGCTGCCCCGGTCGACGCGGCCGAGGAGCGTGTCCGAGATCGCGCGGGGCTGCTCGTTGATCTCCTTCAGGAGGAAGTGCTTGTAGCCGGCCTTCGCCGCGCCGACGGGGTCCCACGTGATGGTGTAGCGCTCCTTCTCCACCGAGCTGCCGTCGAAGCGCTGGAAGGCGACGCTGTTCGCGGTCACGACGGCCATCTCCCCGTCGTCGAGGAAGGACACCGAGCGCGTGTGCTCGAGCAGCGGTGGCGCGTCGGACGCGACGAAGTTCTCTCCCCTCCCGTAGCCGATGAGCACGCCGCCGGCGTTGCTGATGCGCGCCGCGACGATCTTGCCCTTGTCGAGCGACGAGATGAGCACGAGCGCGGCGGCGCCCTCGAGGCGCGGGAGGACCGTGCGCGCGGCCGCCTCGAGCGAGCCGCCTTTCCGCATCTCCTCCTCGAGCATGTGGACGACGACCTCGGTATCGGTCTCGCTGGTGAAGGTGTGACCGGCCGCGACGAGCGGGGCCTTGAGCTCGGCGAAATTCTCGATGATCCCGTTGTGGATCACCGCCGTCGTGCCGTCGCAGTCGAGGTGCGGATGCGCGTTCTGCTCGGTCGGCCGGCCGTGCGTCGCCCAGCGCGTGTGACCGATCCCCGTGGTCCCCCGCGTCCCGTGCCGTGCGACGACGGTCGCCAGGTTGTCGAGCTTGCCCTCCGCACGACGGACCTCGAGCGTGCCGTCCTCCTGCACCGCGACCCCGGCGGAGTCGTAGCCGCGGTACTCGAGGCGGCGCAGGCCGTCCATGAGCAGCGGCAGCGCGTCGCGCGATCCCACGTATCCGACGATCCCGCACATCGCTAGCTCAGCACCTCCTCGGCCACGGCCGCGAGCCGCTTCGCGGTGGACGATGCGAGCACCTCGGCGCGTGCTTCCACGAGGATGCGCAGGACGGGCTCCGTCCCGGACGGCCGCACGTTCACGCGGCCGCCCTCGCGCTCCAGCGCGCTCTTCGCCCGCTCGTACTCGTCCCGGAACGCCGCGACGTCCTGCCACTCCTTCCGTCGCGCGACGCGCACGTTCAGCAGCACCTGCGGCCAGCGCTCCACCTCGCCCGCGAGCTCCGCGATGGAACGGCCCTCGGCGCGGGCGAGCTGCGCCACCTCGAGCGCCGTGAGGATGCCGTCGCCTGTCGTCGCGTGCTCGCGGAAGATGACGTGGCCCGAGGGCTCGCCGCCGAACAGCGCCCCGCGCTTGTCCATCTCCTCCCACACGTAGCGGTCCCCCACCTGCGTGCGCACGAGCGCGATGCCGTCCCTCGCCAGCGTCGCCTCCATGCCCCCGTTCGTCATCACGGTCCCGACGACGAGGCGCGGCTCGAGCCTGCCGCGGCGCGCGAAGTGGCGCGCGGCGAGAGCGAGGACGAAGTCGCCGTCGTGCAGCGCTCCACGGTCGTCGACGATGAGGCAGCGGTCGCCGTCGCCGTCGAAGGCGAAGCCGACGGCCGCGCCGCGCTCGACGACGGTGCGCTGCACCAGCTCGGGGTACGTGCTGCCGCAGCCATCGTTGATGTTGAGTCCGGTCGGCTGGTCGCAGACGGAGATGACCTCCGCGCCGGCCTGGGCGAACACCGACGGGGCGACGCGATAGGTCGCGCCGTTCGCGCAGTCGAGGACGACGCGCATGCCGTCGAGGCGCGGCGCGAGCGAGGTCAGCCGATCCTCGTACTCCTTCACCAGCCCGCGCGCGTCGCCGATGAGCCCGATCCCGCCCTCGGTGGGGCGCGGCAGAGCGTCGTCCGCGGCCATGTCGCGCTCGATCCGGTCCTCGACGGCATCCGGCAGCTTCAGCCCGCGGTGGTCGAAGAACTTGATGCCGTTGTCCGGCGCGGGGTTGTGCGACGCGCTGATGACCGCGCCGGCGATGAAGTCGCCCGACCGGGCGATGTGCGCGAGCCCCGGCGTCGGTACGTGGCCGACGAGCCGCACCTCGACGCCGACGGAGCACAGCCCCGCGGCGAGCGCGCTCTCGAGCATCCGGCCGGAGCGGCGCGTGTCGCGGCCGACGACGACGCGCCGGCCCGCGCCCCCGAGCACGTGCCCGGCCGCTCGCCCGAGGCGCAGCGCGAGCTCCGGCGTGAGGTCGTGGTTCGCGATGCCGCGGACGCCGTCGGTCCCGAAGAGCCTCGTCACTGCGTTGACGGCGCCGGCGTCGGCGTTGCTGATGGTCTCGTGGACCTGATAGTGAGCGTCACGCGTGCCGGCTGCAGCGACTGGACCGTCGTGCCCGCCGGAGTGCGCAGGCTGACGTCGATCGGATACGTGCCGGGACCCTTGCCCGAGGCGTCGACGAAGGCGCCGACCGCGTCCGTGCCGAGGCCATTGAGCGTCGGCACGCTGCCGGCGAGGAGGACGTCGACGGTCCCGCGGTCGAGCTCCGCCGCGAGGCCGGGGCCGAGGTTCGCGACCTGGATGGCGACGAGCGGGAACGGCCGCGTCCCGCTGAGCGCGACGACGTCGATGGTCACCGTCGCCTGCTGCGGTCCGAGGACCTCGACGCCCTGTGGCACCGCGAGCCCGACGACGAACGTCTTCGCGCCGGCCAGGCCGCTCACGTCGATCGCCTGCGTGTCGACGTGGGCGAGCGCGGCGACGGCGGCGCGGTCGCCCGCGACGGTCGCGCTCACGGGGTCGGCGGCGATCTGCGAGATCCAGTAGCCGGGAGCGACGGAGCCGACCACGTGCCAGAGGATCGGCAGCGCGCGCGTCGTCGCGGAGGACAGGACGGGGACGCTCACGTGCACCGACACCGGATCGACCTCGACGCCCGCGACCTGCTGGCCGGACGCGTCGACCGCCTCCGGGCGCACGTCCTGCGCGAGATCGACCGGAGCGTCGCCGAACCGCACGGTGGCGAGCACCGTCGCGACGGACGCGACGGCGCTCTCGGGGCCGGAGACGGTCACTTCCTGCGGCCGGAACGTCGCCGGCGCCGCCTGGAATCCGGCGGGGGGCGCGTTCGCGAACCTCGCTTGGACCGGGAGCGTTCGCTGCGCCAAGCGCTCGAAGCGCACCGAGACCGTCTCCGGCGACACCTGCGCGACGTGCACGCGGTCGTCGCTCACCCTGACGACCACCTTCACGTCCTGGGCGCTCGAGCTCGGTGCGAGCGACGACAGGTCGATGGTGGCCCTGATCTGCTGGGGCCCCACGGATCGGACGGCATCCTCGGGGCCGCGCAGCTTCACCGCGACGTCCCCGAGCTGTCCGGTGAGGACGTACCCCGACGGGACCTCCGGCCGGTCGACCGGGACGCGCCCGGCGTACGCCAGGGTCACGTCCGGCGGAGGACCGGCGTAGATGGCGGCGATCCACAGCAGCAGCGCAACGGCGAGCGCGGCCGATTTGAGGCCGACGTCGCCGAGGAACAGCCGGCGAAGGTCGATCCGCCGAACGTCGATCCGCCGCCACAGAGCGAGAGCGACCTCGCTCAGGGGCGCCCGGATGATCATGCCGAGCGCTGGCGGAACGGCAGCGGCTGAATGCGGCTGCGCAGGAGCGAGCTCAGGACGCGACGAAGCCTCTCCTCGTCCAGGTTGCCGATGATGCGCCCGTTGCTCGCGACGGAGATCGTCCCCGACTCCTCGGACACCACGACGACGACGGCGTCGGTCTGGCCGCTGATGGAGAGCGCCGCGCGGTGCCGCATGCCGTAGCGATGCGTGGTCCGGTCGCTCGTCTCGTCGAGCGGCAGAAGGCACGCCGCGGCGGCCACGGTCGTCCCGTGAACGATGACCGCGCCGTCATGGAGCGGCGAGCGCGCCATGAAGATCGACGCGAGCAGCTCCGCCGTGAGCCTGCCGTTCACCGGCACGCCGGTCTCCATGTAGTCCTGCAGGCCCGTCGACCTCTCGATGACGATGAGCGCGCCGTTCCCCTGCTGCCGCACGAGGAGCGCCCCGCGCACGATCTCGTCGACCTCGAGGTCCACCTCCGCCTCCGACGTCGGCGCGAGCAGCCGGTCGAGCGCGCCGAGCCGCCCGAGCTGTCCGAGGGCGCGGCGCAGCTCCGGCTGGAAGACGACGGGCAGCGCGACCACCGCCGCGACCGCGAGGTACTGCAGTAGGAGCGCGGTGAGCGTGAGGTGCGCCAGCACGGCGATCGCGTAGATCGCGACGAGCACGAACACGCCGAGGAGCAGCTGCACCGCGCGCGTGCCGCGAATGAGGACGAAGACGTAGTAGATGAAGATCGCGACGAGGATGATGTCGACGACGTTGTTCCACCCGAACGGACGCCCCTGGAGGAGCGTCTGGAGCAGCGCCTGGATCCTATCCAAGGCGCGCCGCCTTCTCGAGGAGCCGCCGCCGCTCCGTCGCGATGTCGTCGCGTCCGAGCGCGTCCGCCACGGTGATGAGCTCGCGCTCCGCATCGTGCACCGCGATCCCCGACGCGATGAGCTCGAGGAGCAGATCCGACGCCGCCTGGACCTTGCCGACGCCGATGAGCCGGCGCGTCGCCTCGATCGCGGTGCTCCCCGCCTCCGGATCGCGCGAGCCGATGAGCGCCATGGCGCGCGCCTCGAGATCGATCGGGTCCTCGTGGACCACGATCGGTGCACTGTCGAGCGATGGCGCGTCGGAGGATGCGACGCCGGGCGTGTGCGGCCAGCTCGGCGAGGGCGCGGGGCCGGGTGACGCACCCGCTGGCGGGCTCGGCGTCTCGCCTTCGCCCACCGCGGCATCACCCGGCCTCGCGCCGGCCGGCCCGTCGCGGACCGTCCGCAGCTGAACGCCGACGGAACGCGCGAGCGCGTGCAGCGCAGGGATCTCGCCGAGCGTCTCGATCGCGTACCGTGTCTCGCCGCGCGCACGGTCGGCGTCGCCCGCCTCCATCGCCCGGTCCGCGAAGCGCTCGTACTCCTGCGCCGCCGCGCCGGCGTCGCCGGAGAGCGCGAGCGCCGCCGCGAGGCGGCGGTGCGCCGCGAGGTCGAGCGGGTCGAGCGCCGTCGCCTCGCGCAGCAGCTCGATCGCGATGCCCCGCTCGTTCGAGCGCGCCAGCGCCGCGGCCCCCTCGCGGAGCGTCGCGATCGCCGCGCCCTTGTCGCCGTTCTCGATCTGGACGCGCGCCAGCCCGCGGTAGCCACCGTCGGCCGTCGGGAACTTGGTCACCAGGTAGCGGAACTGCTCCTCGGCCTGCCGCAGCTTGCCCGCCTGCAGGTTCTTCAGACCCGAGGCGAGCGCGACCTTGTAGTTGAAGTCCTGTACGGCCTTCATGCCCCTAGTCGCTTCGCTCCTCCGGACGTCGCTCGTCCTCGTGCGGGAGCTCCGGCTCCCGCTATCGTCCTCGCTAGTCCGTAGTCTCCTCCGTCACTCCTAACGCTTGGTGAATTGCGGCGCCTTGCGGGCCCGCTTGAGCCCCGGCTTCTTCCTCTCCTTCGCCCGCGGGTCGCGCGTCAGGAGGCCCGCCTTGCGCAGGGCCTGGCGGTCCTCGGGGTCCGCCTGGAGGAGCGCGCGCGCGATGCCGTGGGCGATCGCGCCGAGCTGCCCGTGGTAGCCGCCGCCCTCGACTTTCACCATGGCGTTGAAGCGGCGCGCCTTGTTCGTGACCTGGAACGGGAGGAGCGCGGCCTCGGCATTGGCGTCCGAGCCGAAGTGATCCGCGATCGGCTTGCCGTTGACGATGACGGTGCCCTCGCCGGGGACGAGACGCACCCGCGCGATCGCTGTCTTGCGCCGACCGGTGCCCTGGAAGTACGCAGCTGTCTTCATGCCGTCGCCCTCTCCTTCGCGCTCGCGGGCATGGGCTCCGGCCGCTGCGCCGCGTGCGGGTGCTCCGGGCCCGCGTAGACGTGGAGCTTGCGGAACATCTTCTCGCCCAGCCTGTTGCGCGGGAGCATCCCGCGGACCGCGCGGCGGATGACCTCCTCGGGCCGGCGCTCGAGGAGCCGCGCGAGCGACTCCGTGCGGAAGCCGCCCGGGTACCCGGAGTGCCGTACGTACTGCTTCTGCTGGAGCTTCTTGCCCGTCACCCGCACCTTGCTCGCGTTCACGACGACGACCGCATCGCCGACGTCGAGGTGGTCGGTGAAGGCCACCTTGTGCTTCCCGCGGAGGGCCGAGGCGATGCGCGTCGACAGGCGGCCGAGCGTCGCACCGTCGGCATCGACGAGCCACCAGCGCCGCTCGATCTCGCCTTCTTTCACCGTGTACGTGCCCATGTCCGCCTCATTCTCCCTCACTCGTCGTCGCCGCCGCGCGCGTCGTCCGCCGGCCCGTCGTACGCGACGCGCACGAGGCACAGCCCCAGCGCCGGCGCGCTCGGCCCCGCCGCCGAACGGTCCCGCCCCCGGAGGATCTCGCCGAAGCGCTCCACCGTGACGTGGCCCCGTCCGACCCACAGCAGGGTCCCGACGACCCCCCGGACGACCCCGCGCAGGAACCCGTCCGCCTCGATCTCGAAGCGGAGCAGCGTCCCCTCGCGATGCCACTCGGCCCGGCGGATCGTACGCTCCCCGCTCCTTCCGATCGCGAAGGCCGCGAGGTCGTGCCGTCCGGCGAGCGTCGCCGTCGCGCGCTCCATCGCGGCCGTGTCGATCGCCTGCGGCACCCAGTGCTCGCGGTGGCGCTCGAGCGGCTCGCGCTGCGGCGCGTTCCGGATCCGGTACTCGTATGTGCGGCCCGTCGCCGAGTAGCGCGCGTGGAAGTCCTCGCTCGCCGGCTCGACGTCGCGGACCGCGATGTCCGCGGGAAGGAGGGCGTTGACCCCCCTTCGGATCGCCTCTCGGTCCAGCTCCGTGTCGGAGCGGAAGCTCATGACCTGCCCCGTCGCGTGGACCCCCGCGTCGGTCCGGCCCGCGAGGACGATCCGCACGCCGTGCCCCAGGATCGTCCCGAGCGCCCGCTCCAGCTCGCCTTGCACCGTCGGCGCGTTCGCCTGCACCTGCGACCCGCCGTAGCGGGTCCCGTCGTAGGCGACCGTCGCCCGGAGGTTCGTTCTAGGCGGTCCCCGCCTTCTCGGTCTTCTTCTCGGCCGTCTTCTTCTCCGCGGAGCGACGGCGCGGGAGACCCAGCCGGCGACGCGGCTTCGCCTCGACCTCCGCGGCCTCCTTCTTCTTGCGCTCGTCCGCCGCGCTCGGGACCAGCTCCAGCTGGATCATCGGCGCGGCGTCACCGACGCGGTGGCCGACGCGCGTCATCCGCAGGAAGCCGCTGCGCCGGTCGGGGAACCGCTCGTTGAGGTCGGTGAAGAGCTTGTCGACGAGCTCGGGCTCGGGGAGCCACGCGAGCGCCTGGCGACGCGCGCCGAGGGAGCCGTCCTTGCCAAGGAGGATCATCCGGTCGACGAAGCGACGGATCTCCTTCCCCTTCGCCTCGGTGGTGCGGACCTTCTCGTATCGCAGGACGGAGACGCTCAGGTTGCGGAGCATCGCCAGACGCTGATCGGTCGTCCGCCCGAACTTGCGCTCGTGGACCTGGTGCGGCATCTATTCGTCCTCGAGCCCGCCGCCCGTGGGCACGCTCTCGTCGGCGTCGCCGGCGCGGTTGCCCTCGCTGGGCTCGTCGCCGAGCACGCCGAGCTCGACCTCATCCTCGGTCTCGCTCGTGTCGATCGTGTCCTCGTCCTCTTCCTCGCCCTCACCTTCGCCCGCGGCGCTCGGCTCGGGCGCCTCGATGAGGCCACGCGCGGCGAGGCGCTCCTTGATCTCATCGAGCGACTTCTTGCCGAAGTTGCGCATGCGGAGGAGCTCCTCGTCCGGCGTCTGCAGGAGCTGTCCGACCTTCGTGATGCCGTGGCGCTTCAGCGAGTTGAACGCGCGCTGCGGCAGGTCGAGGTCCTCGATCGGCATGTCGGCGATCCCCGGCGGCAGCGACCCGCCGTCCTGATGCGCCGGCTGTGCGAGCGCGGCCTGCGACCGCGTGAGGCCGGAGAAGAGGGTGAATTGCTGCACGAGGATCTGCGCGCCCTGGGCGACGGCCTCGTCCGGCGGCGTCGTGCCGTCGGTCCACACCTCGAGGAGCAGGCGGTCGTAGTTCGTCACCTGCCCGACGCGGGTGTTCTCGACGTTGAAGTTGACCTTGCGGACCGGCCCGAAGAGCGCGTCGATGGGCACGACCCCGATCGGCAGTCCCTCGCGGCGGTCGCCCGGAACGAAGCCGCGGCCCGTCTCCACCGTCAGCTCCATCCACAGGGAGGCCTCCGGCTCGAGGGTCGCGACGTGGGCCTCGGGGTTGATGATCTCGATGTCGCTCGTCGTCTGGATGTCGGCCGCCGTGACGTCGCCCGGCCCTTCCTTCTCGAGGACCAGCGTGACCGGCTCGGTCGCGAACGAGCGGAGCCGGATCGCCTTCAGCTTGAGGACCATCTCGACGACGTCTTCCTTGACGCCGGGGATCGTCGAGAATTCGTGCGCGACGCCGCGGATGCGCGCCGCCGTGATCGCGGCACCCGGCAGCGACGAGAGAAGCACGCGCCGCAGCGAGTTCCCGAGCGTCGTGCCGTAGCCGGCGGGCAGGGGCTCGCAGACGAACCGCGCGTAGCGGTCGTCGCCCTCGAGGCGCTCGATCTTCGGGTATTCGAGTTCGACGATGGACATGTGTTCTGCTCCTTTGGGCGCGACGCCCAGGCCGCTAGCGCGAGTAGTGCTCGACGATCAGCTGGGTGTCGACCTGTGTCTCGATCTGGTCGCGGGTCGGTGTGGTCACCATCCGCGTCGTGTAGCTGTCGGGATCCACCTCGAGCCAGCCCGGCCGAGGCTGCGTCTTCGCCCACGCGAGGGCGTCCTTGAAGTACTGGAGCGAGCGGCTCGCCTCGTGGACGGTCACGACGTCGCCCGCGCGCACCGTGCGGCTCGGGGTCATCGCGACGTGGCCGTTCACCTCGATGTGGCCGTGTCCGACGAGCTGGCGCGCCTGGGCCCGCGACTTCGCGAAGCCCGAGCGGTACACGACGTTGTCGAGGCGCGACTCGAGGAGCACGAGGAGCTGGTCGCCCGTCGCGCCCTTGGTCTCGAGGGCCTCGTCGAACGTGCCGCGCATCTGCCGCTCGAGCACGCCGTACATGCGCCGCGCCTTCTGCTTCTCGCGCAGCTGCAGGGCGAAGTCGGAGACCTTCCGGCGCCGCTGCTGGTGCATCCCGGGCGGCGACGGGCGGCGCTCGAAGGTGCACTTGGTGAGGCACTTCTCGCCCTTGAGGTAGAGCTTCATGCCTTCGCGGCGGCAGATCCGGCAGACCGGACCGGTGTATCTGGCCATGCCTTACACCCTCCGCCGCTTGGGGGCGCGGCAGCCGTTGTGCGGGATCGGAGTTACGTCCGTGATCGCGGTGACCTGGAGCCCCGCCGCCTCGAGCGCGCGGATGGCCGCCTCTCTCCCGGCGCCGGGACCCTTCACGAATACCTCCACCGAGCGCATCCCGGCCTCGAGCGCCTTCTTCGCGGCGTTCTCGGCCGTGACCTGCGCGGCGTAGGGCGTGCTCTTGCGCGAGCCCTTCCACCCCGACGCGCCGGCCGTCGCCCAGCAGATGGTGTTCCCCTGCGGATCGGTGATCGAGACGATCGTGTTGTTGAAGGAGGCCTTGACGTGGGCCTGCCCGTGCGGGACGACGCGCTTCTCGCGACGGCGGCGCGGCGCGGGACGTCCCTCGGCGGTCGCCGCCGCGGGTGCGGCGGGCGCGGCCTGCGGCGGAGCGGTGGGCGTGCGCGACTCCTGCGACATTACGTCTTCGCCGTCGCCTTCTTCTTGCCGGCGACCGTCTTCCGCGGGCCCTTGCGGGTGCGGGCGTTCGTCCGGGTGCGCTGCCCGCGCACCGGGAGGCCGCGCCGGTGGCGCAGCCCGCGGTAGCTGCCGATCTCCTGGAGGCGCTTGATGTTCAGCGCGATGTCGCGGCGCAGGTCGCCCTCGACGGTGTAGCTGCGGTCGATGACCTCACGGAGGCGCGCGACCTGCGGCTCGGTGAGGTCGCGCGTGCGCGTCGCGCCCTCGACCCGCGCCTCTTCGCAGACGCGCTGCGCGAGGGACGGACCGATGCCGAACAGGTAGCGGAGAGAGATGTCGATGCGCTTCTCGCGAGGGATGTCGACACCGGCGATACGAGCCATGAGCCTCCTCTTATCCCTGACGCTGCTTGTGCTTCGGCTCGGAGCAGATCACCAGGATCTGCCCTTCGCGGCGGATGATCTTGCACTTGTCGCAGCGCTTCTTGACGCTGGCGCGGACCTTCACAGCTAATACCTGACCCTTCGAGTGATGCGGCCACGCTTGAGGTCGTACGGAGAGAGCTCCACCAGCACCTTGTCCCCGGGCACGACGCGGATGAAGTTCATCCGCATCTTCCCCGAGATGTGCGCGAGCACCTGGTGACCGTTCTGGAGCTCGACCTTGAACATCGTGTTCGGAAGGGCCTCGGAAACGGTCCCTTCCACTTCGATGACGTCCTTGCTCGGCTTGCTGCTCGCCAAAAGCGCTCCAGACACGGTTCTCCGCGGTCGACCGACGGCGGGAACGCCAATAGTAGCAAATGCCGTCACCGGCGTGCCGCCGCCGCCCGCCGGGCCGCCGGCCGGGCGGGCTTGCGCGCCGGCGCGGGCCTCTCGGCGGCGGCCGCGGCCGCCGCGGTGAGGACGACGGGGCCCGCGTCCGTGACCGCCAGGGTGTGCTCGAAGTGGGCGGACAGGGAGCCGTCAGCCGTCCGGACCGTCCAGCCATCGCTCTCGACCCGCGTCTCGGCCCCGCCGGCGTTGAGCATGGGCTCGATGGCGATACAGAGGCCGACGCTGATCGGCCTCCCCTGCCCCCCCGTGCCGTAGTTGGGCACCTGCGGCGGCTCGTGCATGGCGCGCCCGATCCCGTGGCCGACGTAGTTCCGGACGACCGAGTAGCCGTTCTGCTCCGCGAACGCCTGGACCGCGGTCCCGATGTCGCCGAGGCGGTTCCCCGGGCGCGCCGCGGCGATGCCCCGCCGGAGCGCCTCCTCGGTGACGCGGATGAGACGCGCGGCCTCGGGCTTCACCTTCCCGACCGGGACGGTCACGGCGGCGTCGGCGTGCCAGCCGTCGACGATGGCGCCGACGTCGATGCCGACGATGTCGCCCTCGTGGAGCTTCCGCCGGCCGGGGATGCCGTGGACGATCTCGTCGTTCACCGAGGTGCAGATCGTCGCCGGGTAGCCGTAGTAGCCCAGGAACGACGACGTCGCGCCGTGCTCGCGGATGACCGCGGCGCCGATCGCGTCGAGCTCACCGGTCGTGATCCCAGGGCGGACCGCGGCGCTGCAGCGCGCGAGCATCTCCGCCACGACGGCGCCGGCACGCCGCATCGTCGCGATCTCCGACGCGCTCTTGAGGGTGACGAGCTCCTTCACGAGATCGCGTTCGCGAGGCGCGCGGCGATCTCCTTCACGTCGCCGACGCCGTCGACGCAGCGGACGAGGCCCCTCTTCCCGTAGAAGTCGACGACGGGCTTCGTCCGCTCTTCGTAGACGCGGAGCCGCCGGCGCACGACCTCCGGCGAGTCGTCGACGCGGCCCTGGCCGCGCTTCGAGAGGCGCTCGACGAGCTCGTCCTCCGGCACCTCGACGAGCACGACGTGCGCGACGCGACGTCCGGCGTCGCCGAGGAGGCCGTCGAGGGCCTCCGCCTGCGGCACCGTCCGCGGGAAGCCGTCGAAGAGGATGCGCACGGCGGCCGGCGTCTCGCCGACGCGCTCGCGCACCATGTCCACCGTCACGTTGTCGGGGACGTACTCGCCCTTCGACATGTACGACTCCGCGAGCTTCCCGAGGGGCGTGCCTTCCGTGAGGTGCTTCCGGAAGAGGTCGCCCGTCGCGAGGTGCACCCAGCCGCCGGAGCCGACGAGGAGCTCGGCCTGGGTCCCCTTCCCCGACCCGGGGGGCCCGATGAGGATGATCTCGCCGTCCGCGCCCACTAGCGGATGAAGCCCTCGTACGAGCGCATGAGGAGCTGCGCCTCGAGCTGCTTCATCGTCTCGACGACGACGCCGACGACGATGAGGATGCTCGTGCCGCCGAGGCGGAGCGTCTGCACGCCGGTGAGGTCGCCGATGAGCGTCGGCATGACGGCGACGATCCCGAGGAAGAGCGCGCCGGCGATCGTGATGCGCGTCACGACGCGCCCGAGGAACTCCGCGGTCGGCCGGCCGGGCCGGATGCCGGGGATGAAGCCGCCATACCTCTTGATGTTGTCGGCGACGTCGTTCGGGACGAAGGTGAACGCCGTGTAGAAGAAGGTGAAGAGGACGGTGAGGATGAAGTACAGGCTGTTGTAGACGAACGTGTTCTGGAACGCCGCGACCGTCGCCGTCGACGCGTCGCGCAGCCAGGTGGTGTCGCTGTTCGTGAAGTACTGCGCCACCTGCGACGGCAGCAGGAGGATCGAGATGGCGAAGATGATCGGGATGACGCCGGCGCTGTTGACGCGGAGCGGGATGTGCGTGCTGCCGCCCGAGTACATCCGCGTGCCGCGCACGCGCTTCGCGTACTGCACCGGGACGCGGCGCTCGCCCTCCTGGATGAAGACGATCGCGGCGATGACGCCGACCGCGATGAGGACGTACACGGCGAGGAGCGCGTAGTTCTCCTGGACCTGCAGGGTCTGGGAGACCGTGGTCGGCAGCCGGCCGACGATGCCGGCGAAGATGATGAAGCTGATCCCGTTGCCGATGCCGTTCTCGCTGATCAGCTCGCCGAGCCACATGAGCAGGAGCGTCCCGGCGGTGAGCGTCGCGAGGATCGAGATCGTCAGCCCGAAGCTCGACAGCCCGAAGTCGGCGATGACGCCCGAGCGCTGCATGAAGACCGAGACGCCGATGCCCTGGAGGATGGCCATGGGCACGGTGAGGATGCGGGTGTACTGGTTGATCTTGTTCCGCCCGTACTCGCCCTCCTTGGAGAGGCGCTCGAGGGCGGGGATCGTCTGGTTGAGGAGCGTCATGATGATCGACGCGTTGATGTACGGGTTGACGCCGAGCGCCACGACGCTGAAGCGCGCGAGCCCGCCGCCCGAGAAGAGGTCGAGCAGGCTCAGGAGCTGGTTGCTCGCGAGGACGCTCGCGAGCTTCGTCTGGTCGACGCCCGGCAGCGGCACGTGCGCGAGGAAGCGGAACACGACGAGCATGCCCAGCGTGTAGAGGATCTTGTTGCGGAGGTCCGGCGCGCGCATCGCATCGACGAGCGCGTCGAAGATGGGGACCTTGCCGGTCACCTAGTCAGACCTCGCTCGGGGCACAGCCCCTCGCTCGACCGTGGTGCTCGACCTCGTGGGCCGTCGCCCCTCGGTCTGCGCGCCGCGGGGACCCTTGAGCAGCTCGATGGATCCGCCGGCGGCCTCGATCTTCTGCCGCGCCGTCGCGGACACCGCGTGCGCGTGGACCTCGAACGCCGTCGTCACGTCGCCGTCGCCGAGGATCTTCACCGTCTCGTCGGGCCGGATGAGCCCCTTCGACGCGAGCGTCTCGGGCGAGACCGTGCCGTTCGCGGCGTAGGCGGCGAGCTGGCCGACGTTCACGGCGACGTGGGTCGTCCTCCGCGGCGGCTTGAAGCCACGCAGCTTGGGGACGCGCATGTGGAGCGGCGTCTGGCCGCCCTCGAACCAGCCCGGGAGGCCCGGTCCGCTGCGCGCGAGCTGGCCCTTCGTGCCGCGGCCCGCGGTCTTTCCGGTGCCCGAGGCGGTGCCGCGTCCGACGCGCCGGCCGGGCCGGCGTGCGCCGCGCGGCGCGTTCACCTCATGCAGCTTCATGTGGTCGGCTCCTTCACTTCGACGAGGTGCGCGACCTTGCGGAGCATGCCGCGCAGCTGCGGCGTGTCGTCGAGGTGTGCGCGCGCGCCGACGCGGCCGAGGCCGAGCGCGCGGAGCGTCCCGCGCGCCGCGCCCTTCTCGCCGATGGCGCTCTTCTTCTGGGTCACCACGACCTCGGCCATCACGCCTCCACCGGCTGGGGCTGGCGGCGCGGCGCGCCGGGGACCTCGACGCCGCGCATCTCGGAGACCGTCTGCGGCGAGCGCAGCTGGCCGAGCGCCACGACCGTCGCCATGACGACGTTGACCGGGTTGGTGGACCCGAGGGACTTCGTCAGGATGTCGCGGACCCCCGCGGACTCGACGACCGCGCGCACGGAGCCGCCGGCGATGACGCCGGTGCCCTTCGACGCCGGGCGCAGGAGCACGGTCGCGGCGCCGAACTCGCCGGTCACCGCGTGCGGGATCGACTTGCCGATGAGCGGGACGAGCATGAGGTGCTTCTTCGCGTCGTCGACGCCCTTGCGGATGGCGTCGGGCACCTCGTCGGCCTTGCCGAGGCCGGCGCCGACGTGCCCGCGCCCGTCGCCGACGACGACGACCGCGGAGAAGCTGAACCGCCGGCCGCCCTTCACGACCTTGGACACCCGGTTGATCTGGACGACCCGCTCGGTCAGCTCGAGCCGTTCCGGACTGATCCGCGGCACTTCACATACCTCCTAGAACCGCAACCCGGTCTCGCGGGCACTGTCCGCGAGCGCCTTCACGCGACCGTGGTAGCGGTAGCCGCCGCGGTCGAACACCACCTCGTTGATGCCGGCCGCCTTCGCCCGCTCGGCGACGGCGCGGCCGACCCCCTTGGCCCGCTCGCTCTTCTTCCCGGCCTTCACGTCGAGGTCGGAGGCCGCCGCGAGCGTGCGGCCCGACGCGTCGTCGATGACCTGCGCGTAGATGTGCGAGAGCGAACGGAACACCGCGAGGCGCGGGCGCTGCGGGCCACCGCTCACGCGGTCGCGGACGCGCGCGTGCCGCTGCAGGCGGCCGGTCCTCCGGATGTCGGTCGGCATCGGATCCTCCCCTGTTACGCGGCGCCCTTCGCGCCGACCTTGCCCGCCTTGCCCGCCTTGCGGCGGATGACCTCGCCCGCGTACTTCACGCCCTTGGCCTTGTAGGGGTCGGGGACGCGGAGCCGGCGGATCTTCGCGGCGACCTCGCCGACGACCTCTTTGTCGATCCCGCTCACGCGGATGCGCTGCGGGGTCTCGCACGCGAAGGAGATCCCTGTCGGCGGGACGATCTCGATGGGGTGCGAGTAGCCGAGCGCGAGCTGCAGCTTGCTGCCCTGCAGCTGCGCGCGGTAGCCCGTTCCGCTGATCTCGAGGTCCTTCTGGTAGCCCTCGGTCACGCCGTGGACCATGTTCGCGAGGAGCGTCCGCGTCAGACCGTGCAGCGCGCGCGCCGGCGGCGAGTCGTCACGCCGCTTCACGACGACGCTCCCGTCCTCGCGCGCGACCTCGACGAGCTCATGGAACGTCCGGCTGAGCTCGCCCTTGGGGCCCTTCACCTTCACGGTCCGCCCGCTCACCGAGATCTCGACGCCCTTCGGCAGGGCGACCGGCAGCCTTCCGATCCGGCTCATGCGCTCACCACACCTGCGCCAGGACCTCGCCGCCGAGGCCCTTGCGCCGGGCCTCGCGGCCCGTCATCACGCCGGCGGAGGTCGAGACGATCGCGATGCCGAGGCCGCCGAGGACGCGCGGCAGGTCGCCGCGGCGCGCGTACACGCGACGCCCGGGGCGGCTGACGCGCTCCACGCCGGTGAGCGCGGGGGCCTTGCCCGAGTACTTCAGCTTGATCGTAAGGGCGGTCGCGTTCGCGTCGAACCCCGCGATGTAGCCCTCGGTCTTGAGGATCCGCGCGATGTCGCTCTTCAGGCGGCTCGCGGGGATCTCGACCGTCTCGTGCCGCGCGCCGACGGCGTTGCGGACGCGCGTCAGCATGTCGCCGACGGGGTCGCCGACGGCGACGCCGCGCTTCTTCGGCAGCTTCTTCGGCGCGGCGACGCGGCGCGCGCGCGGCTCCACGGCGGGGCGCGGGGCCGCCTCGGTCGCGGTCGCGGGGGCGGTGCCGGTCTCGGTCGTCGTTCTCTCCATCTCCATCACCAGCTCGACTTCGTCACGCCCGGGAGCTCGCCCATGAGGGCGCGCTCACGGAAGCAGATGCGGCACAGGCCGAACTTGCGGATGAACCCGCGCGGGCGCCCGCAGATCTGGCAGCGGTTGTGCCCCTGCACCTTGAACTTCGGGGTCCGCCGGCTCTTCACGATCAAGCTCTTCTTGGCCATGTCTCTCCTTTAGGCGGCGCGGCCGCCGGCGGCGTTGCGGAAGGGCATCCCGAGCGCCTGCAGCAGCGCGCGGCCCTCCTCGTCCGTCTTCGCCGTCGTCACGATGCTCACCTCGAGCCCGCGCAGACGGTCGATCTTGTCGTACTCGATCTCCGGGAAGACGAGCTGCTCGCGCAGCCCGAGCGAGAAGTTCCCGCGCCCGTCGAAGCCCTTGTCCGAGAGCCCCTGGAAGTCGCGGATGCGCGGGAGCGCGACGCTCACGAGCTTCTCGAGGAAGTACCACATGCGGTCGCCGCGCAGCGTCACCTTGAGCCCGATGGGCATCCCGACCCGCAGCCGGAAGTTCGAGATCGCCTTCTTCGACTTCGTGACGACGGGGCGCTGCCCGGTGACCGTCGCGAGGTCGGCGGCCGCGGCGTCCATGGCCTTGCCGTTGCCGATGGCCTCGCCCATGCCGATGTTCACGACGATCTTCTCGAGCCGCGGGATGCGCATGACGTTGTCGTACGCGAAGCGCTTCCGCAGCTCCTCGCGCACGACGCCCTCGTAGCGCTGCTTCAGTCCGCTCGGCACCTACGATCCCTCCCCCTGCGTGCGGATCTCCTCGCCGCAGGCTTTGCACACCCGGTGCTTGTTGCCGTTCTCGTCGGTCTCGTGACCGACGCGCGTGGCCTTGCCGCACTTAGGGCACACGAGCATGAGCTTCGACACGTCCATCGGCCGAGGCTCCTCGATGATCCCGCCCTTGATGTTCTGCTGCGGGTTCGGCTTCTGGTGCCGCTTCGAGATGTTGACGCCGGCGACGACGGCGCGGTGCTTCTGCGGCTCGACCTCCTGCACGCTCCCGCGCTTGCCGCGGTCCTTGCCGGCGATCACCTGGACCTCGTCGCCCTTGCGGATCTTCAGTACGGTCACAGCACCTCCGGGGCGAGCGAGACGATCTTCATGAAGTTCCGCTCGCGCAGCTCGCGCGCGACCGGCCCGAAGATACGGGTGCCACGCGGCTGGTTCTGAGGATTGAGCAGGACGGCGGCGTTGTCGTCGAAGCGGATGAAGCTGCCGTCCGTGCGCCGGAACTCCTTCGTCTGGCGCACGACGACCGCGCGGACGACCTCGCCTTTCTTCACCCCGGAGTTCGGGATGGCCTGCTTGACCGTCGCGATGAACACGTCGCCGATCTCCGCCGTCGTCCCCGACGACGAGGCGAGCACGCGGATCACGGAGAGCTCGCGCGCTCCGGTGTTGTCCGCCACCTTGACCCGCGTGTACGGCCTGATCATGCCTTTGTCTTCGCGCCTGTGGCGCGAGCCCTCGATCCGTCCGCGGCGTCGGCGTTCTCCTCGGGCTGAGCCACGGGACTCCCTTCGGACGATGCGTCCGCGAGCTCACGCTCGGGCTTCGACAGCAGCTCCTCCACGCCCTCGGTCTTCTCGAGGGCGCGCTCGATGTCCGCGGCCTCCGGCGCGGCGGCGTAGGCCTCACCGACCCGCGACAGGACCTCGACCACCTGCCAGCGCTTCGTCGCGCTGAACGGGCGGCTCTCCTGGATGCGCACCAGGTCGCCGGCCTTCACGTCGCCGCCCGCGTCATGGGACGCGAAGCGCCGCCGGACGCGGATGACCTTCTTGTACAGCGGGTGCTCGCGCAGCCGCTCGACCTCGACGATGACGGTCCGCGGCATCTTCGCCGACACGACGCGCCCGACGGTCGTCCGCCGGTGTCCGCGGTGCGCACGCAGCGACGGCGCGGCCGCCGCGGCGGCGCGTGTCGTGGCCGCCGGTGCCGCCTTAGCGCGCGTCGGGCGCGCGGCCCTCGCACGCGGGGACGGCGCTGCGGCCTGGCCCTGCGGCGTCCGCGTGGCCGTACGCGCTTCCGGCGCCGTCTTGGCCTTGGTCGCCGTCGTCTTCTTCGCTGCCGTTGTCTTCTTCGCGGCCGTCTTCTTCTCAGGCACCCTCGATCTCCCGTTGCCGCTCGAGCGTCAGCGCCCGCGCGATGCGCGCGCGCGCGCGCGTGATGGCCTGCGTGTCCTTGAGCTGGCGCGTCGCCAGCTGGAAGCGCAGGTCGAGCAGCTCCTGCTTCGCCGTGTCGATCTCCTCTTTCAGCTCCTCGCTGGAGAGGCGGCTGAGGTCCTTTGTGTCGCGCTTAGGCACTTTGCGTCACGCCCTTCTGCGACTGCGGCTCGAGCCCCTCGCGGAGGACGAACCGCGTCGCGATCGGCAGCTTGTACGCCGCGAGGCGGAAGGCCTCACGCGCCAGCCGCTCGTCGACGCCGGAGATCTCGAAGAGCATGCGTCCCGGACGGATGACCGCGACCCAGTGGTCGGGCGCGCCCTTGCCGGAGCCCATGCGCGTCTCGGCCGGCTTGCGCGTGATCGGCTTGTCCGGGAACACGCGGATCCACACTTTCCCGCCGCGCTTGAGGTGGTGCACTACCGCGCGCCGGGCCGCCTCTATCTGCCGCGCCGTCATGAGCGTCGGTTCCTGCGCCTGCAGCGCGTAGTCGCCGAACGCGATGGACGATCCCGCCTGCGCGACCCCCTTGAGGCGGCCGCGCTGGAACTTGCGGTGCTTGAGGCGCTTCGGCATGAGCATCGGCTAGCTCCCGGCTACCGGCGCCGGCGCGGCCGGCGGCGGCATGGCGGGCGCAGGAGGCGGCGGCGGCGCGGCCGGCCGCGGGGTCGCGGCGGTCGCGGCGACGGCGCGCGGCGGCGGAGCGACGTCGCCCCGGTACACCCACGCCTTCACGCCGATCGTCCCGTACGTCGTCTTCGCGATGGCGCGGCCGAACTCGATGTCGGCGCGCAGCGTGTGGAGCGGGACGCGGCCCTCGCGCTCCCACTCGCGACGCGACATCTCCGAGCCGCCGAGGCGGCCGGCGACCATGACGCGCACGCCCTTCGCCCCCGACTTCATCGAGCGCTGGACGGACTGCTTGAGCGCCTTGCGGAAGCTCACGCGCCGCTCGAGCTGCTGCGCGATGGACTCGGCGATGAGGTTGGCGTCGACCTCGGGGAAGCGGATCTCGAAGATGTTGACCTTGACGACCTTGCCGGTCGTCTTGCCGAGGCGCTGACGCAGCTCCTCGACCTTCGACCCGCCCTTGCCGATGACGACGCCGGGCTTCGCCGTGTGGATCGTCACGGTGACCTGGTTCGCGGAGCGCTCGATGTCGATCCGCGAGATCGCGGCGTCGCGCAGGCGCGAGCGGATGGCCTCGCGGATCGCCAGGTCCTCCTTGAGGAGGTCCTTGTACACGCGGTCCCGCCCGTACCACTTCGCGTTCCACTGCTTGATGACCCCCAGGCGGAAGCCGCCCGGGTGCGTCTTGTGTCCCATTACGCCCCCTCCTTGGTGTCGACCACCACCGTGAGGTGGCAGAGCCGGTGGAGCTTGATGTCGCGACGGCCGCGGCCGCGCATCCAGATCCGCTTCATCCGCGGACCCTCGTCGGCGGTCGCGCGCTTCACGTACAGGTCCTCCATCGTCATGTTGTAGTTGTTCTCGGCGTTCGCGACGGCGGAGCGGACGAGCTTCGCCAGCAGCGGCGCGGAGCCCTTCTGGACGTTCTGCAGGATCGCGAGCGCCTCGTCGGCGGAGTGGCCGGTGATGAGGTCGGCCACGAGCTTCGCCTTCCGCGGCGACACGCGCTGGAACTTCGCGACCGCACGCACTTCCACCGTCATGCCCCCGCCTTCACCGGCGTCGTGACCTTCTCGGTCGCGGGCATGCGGTGGCCCTTGAAGGTGCGCGTCGGCGCGAACTCGCCGAGGCGGTGGCCGACCATGTTCTCCGTCACGAAGACGGGGACGTGGCGGCGGCCGTCGTGGACGCCGATGGTGTGACCGACCATCGAGGGCAGGATCATCGAGGCGCGCGACCAGGTCTTGACGACCTTCTTCTCGTTCTTCGCGTTGAGGGCCTCGATCCTCTCCTGGAGGCTCTTCTCCACGAAGGGTCCCTTCTTCACCGATCTCGACATCGCGCTACTTCCTCTTCTTCTGCGGCTTGATCACGAACCGGTCGGTCCTCCGGTTCTTCCGCGTCTTGTAGCCCATCGCGGGACGGCCCCACGGCGTCTGGGCCATCCCGCCGACCGGCGACTTCGCCTCGCCGCCGCCGTGCGGATGGTCGCGCGGCGACATGACGACGCCGCGGACCTGGGGGCGGCGGCCCATGCGCCGGATGTGCCCGGCGCCGCCGATCTTGCGGTTCTCGTGGTCAAGGTTACCGACCTGGCCGACCGTCGCGCGGCAGCGGACGTGAACGATGCGGATCTGGCCGCTCGGCAAGCGGACCTGGGCGAACTCGCCCTCCTTCGCGATGAGCTGCGCCGCGCCGCCCGCCGAGCGCACCATCTGCGCCCCGCGGCCAGGCTCGAGCTCGATCGCGTGCATCGTCGTGCCGGTCGGGATGTTCTCGATGGGCAGGGCGTTCCCCACCCGCGCCTCCGCGTCGGGGCCGGACACGACCGTGTCACCGACGTGGAGCGTGTCGGGCGCGAGGATGTAGCGCTTCTCGCCGTCGCGGTAGACGAGCAGGGCGAGCCGCGCCGAGCGGTTGGGGTCGTACTCGATGGCGGCGACGCGCGCCGTCACGCCGTCCTTGTCGCGCTTGAAGTCGACGACGCGGTAGCGGCGCTTCTCGCCGCCGCCACGGTGGCGCGTCGTGACGCGGCCCTGCGCGTTGCGCCCGGACGAGCGCAGCTTGCGCTCCGTGAGCGCCTTCTCGGGAGCCTTCTTCGTGACCTCCTCGAAGGTCGGCGACTGGCGGTACCGCCGGACGGGCGTGTACGCCTTGTACTTGCGCAGCGGCACCTCTTAGACCCCCTCCGTGAAGTAGCGCTCGATGCGCTGACCCTTGGCGAGCGTCACGACCGCCTTCTTGCGGTCGGGCGTGCGCCCGACGTGGCGGCCGAGCCGCCGTGTCTTGCCGCGCACCGTGATGCAGTTGACGTCGAGCACGTCCACCTTGAACGCCTCGGCCACGGCCTCGGCGATCTCCTGCTTGGAGGCGTCCTTGCGGACCTCGAACGTGTACTTCCCCGCGTTCGTCCGGCTCATCGACTTCTCGGTGATGATCGGGCGCAGGAGGACGAGGGTATCCGTCATGCGGTCACCTCGGCCTTCTCCGTGCGGGCGCGCGCCGCGAGGGCGTCGAGCGCGTCGCGGCGGACGATGAGCGTGTCGTGCGTGAGGAGGTCGCTCGTGCGCAGCGTCCCGACGCTGCGCACGCGCGCGTGCGCGGCGTTCGCCGTGGCGCGCGCGATCTGCGCGTCGACCTCGGGCGTCACGAAGAGGACGCTCCCGGTGTCGCCGATCTTGTCGAGCCACTCGACGACGGTGCGCGTGCGCGGCGCGCCGTCCTCGAACGCGAGCCCCTCGTAGACGAGGACGCGCCCCTCGCCGGCGCGCGCGGCGAATGCCTGCGCGAACGCCTCGCGCCGCATCTTGCCCGGCGAACGCTGGGCGTAGCGCCGGCCGTTCGGGCCGAAGACGACGCCGCCGTGCCGCCAGTGCGGTGCTCTCGTCGAGCCCTGGCGCGCGCGACCGGTGCCCTTCTGGCGCCACGGCTTCGAGCCGCCGCCGCTCACGCGGGCGCGGTTCTTCGTCGCCGCGGTGCCCAGGTGCGCGTTCGCCGCCGCCGCGGTGAGCGACTGGAAGAGGACGCCCGCGCGGCGCTTGACGGCCGCGAGCGCCTCGGGGAGCGCGAGGTCGCCGCTCACCGCGCCGCTGCTGTCGATGATCGGCGCGTGCCCCGCCGCCGCGGTCGGCAGCGGACGCGGCTCGGCCTTCGGCTTCGGCGCCGGGGCCTCGCTCTCTTCGCGCTCGGGCTTCGCCGGGCGCGGCGTGACGGTGCGCGTGGCCGGCCGCGCGACGGCGCGCTTGACGAGCGTCTTCGGCGCGGCCGTCTTCTTGGCCGTCGTCTTCTTGGCCGCCGTCGTCTTCTTGGCCGCCGGCGTCTTTTCCTTCTCTTCGTCCGCCATCACGCTTTCCCTGCCCTATCTCGTGCCTGTCGGCACGGGGCGCGCTCAGGGCTGGTGGTATCGCTCTTCGCGGCAAAGCCGTTCATCGCTCGCCCTAAGCCTTTCTGACCATGACGATGCCGTTGCGGGCACCGGGCACCGCGCCGGCGATGACAAGGACGGCGCGGTCGGCGTCGGCCTTGAGGATCTCGAGGTTCTTCACCGTCACGCGGTCGCTGCCCTGGTGCGCCGCCATCCGCAGCCCCTTGAGCAGGCGGCCGGGCGTCGTGCCCGAGCCGACCGATCCCTGGCGGCGGTAGTGGTCGGACCCGTGCGAGCGCGGGCCGGTGTGGAAATGGTGCAGGTGCACCGGGCCCTGGAAGCCCTTGCCTTTCGACATGCCCGTGACGTGGACCTTGTCGCCCGGTGCGAACCGCTCGACCGAGACGACCTGCCCCGGCGCGAATCCGTCCGTGCTCTCGAGCCGGACCTCGCGCAAGTGGCGGACCGCGGGGACGTCCTTCAGGTGTCCGCGCTCGGCCTTGGTGATCTCGCCGTCGCGCACCCGGCCGAAGCCGAGCTGCACGGCCGCGTAGCCGTCGCGCTCGCGCGTTCGCACGTACGTGACGACGTTCGGCTCCGCGGCGATGACCGTCGCCGCGACGACCGAGCCGTCGGCCTTGAAGTGCTGCAGCATCCCGAGCTTGCGGCCGAGGATCAGCGGACGCGCCATATCGGGCGCGTTCGCGCGCTCTGGAGCCTCGGCGGCGCCCTTCTCTTGTGTCTCGTCCGTCATATCCGTTCCCTTGACCAGATCCCTAGAGCTTGATCTCGATGTCGACGCCCGCGGGGAGGTTGAGCCTCATGAGGGCGTCCACCGTCTTCTGCGACGGGTCGTTGATGTCGATGAGCCGCTTGTGCGTACGGATCTCGAACTGCTCGCGCGAGTCCTTGAAGATGAACGGGCTCTTGATGACCGTGAACTTCTCGATCCGCGTCGGCAGCGGAACGGGACCCGTGACCGTCGACCCCGTCCGCTGGGCCGTCTCGACGATCTGCACCGCGGACTGGTCGATGAGCTTGTGGTCGTACGCCTTGAGGCGGATCCGGATCCGCTGCTTCGCCATCTCTTATTCAGCCACCTTCGTCACGACGCCGGCTCCGACGGTGTGGCCGCCCTCGCGGATGGCGAAGCGCAGCCCCGCCTCGATGGCGACGGGGGTGATGAGCTCGACGTCGAGGTTG
>JAJYLV010000074.1 GCA_021787445.1 Chloroflexota bacterium
GCGACGGTCGTGCAGGTGTGGGCCGGCCGCGTCTTCTACGTGACCTCGTGGGCCGCCGCGCGCCACGGCACGACGACGATGAACACGCTCGTCGCGCTGGGCACGAGCATGGCGTACGGGTACAGCGCGTTCGTGACGTTGTGGCCGACCCTCGCGGCACAGTGGGGCTTCCCGTACCACCTCTACTACGAGGCATCCGCGATCATCGTCGGCCTCATCCTCCTCGGGAAGTGGATGGAGGCGCGCGCGAAGAAGCAGACCTCCGCCGCCATCCGCGCGCTCATGGGACTGCAGGCCAAGACCGCGCGCGTCATCCGCGACGGCGTCGAGCGCGACGTCCCCATCGAGCAGGTGCGCGTCGGCGACCTGGTGCGGGTGCGCCCGGGCGAGAAGGTCCCGGTCGACGGCGTCATCACCGAGGGCCGCTCGGCGCTGGACGAGAGCATGCTCACCGGCGAGAGCCTCCCCGTCGACAAGAGCGTCGGCGACCAGGTCATCGGCGCGACGCTGAACGCGAGCGGCTCCTTCGTGTTCCGCGCGACGAAGGTCGGGAGCGACACCACGCTCGCGCAGATCGTGCGCATGGTGGAGGACGCGCAGGGCTCGAAGGCGCCGATCCAGCGTCTGGCCGATACGATCTCGAGCTACTTCGTGCCGGCGGTCATCGCCGTCGCGGCGCTCACGTTCGTCGTCTGGCTGGTCGTGGGCCCCGAGCCGCGGTTCACGATGGCACTGCAGGCCGCCATCTCCGTTCTCATCATCGCCTGCCCCTGCGCGCTGGGGCTCGCGACGCCGACCGCCATCATGGTCGGGACCGGCAAGGCCGCCGAGCACGGCGTCCTCGTCAAGGACGGCGAGGCGCTCGAGATGACGCGCAAGATCGACGCGATCGTCCTCGACAAGACGGGGACGCTGACGCGCGGGAAGCCCGCCGTGACCGCGGTCGCGACGACGGGGCCGCTGGCCGAGACCGAGCTCCTGCGGCTCACCGCGGCCGCGGAGGTCGGGTCCGAGCATCCGCTCGGCGAGGCCATCGTGGCGCGCGCGCGGGAGACGAGCCTGGAGCTGCCGAAGGCCGAGAGCTTCGCCGCCCTCGCGGGCCGCGGCGTCGAGGCCCGCGTCGAAGGTCACGCGCTCCTCGTGGGCAATGCCGCGCTCATGCGGGAGCGTGGCGTGCCCGGCGACGGGCTCGTCGAGCGGGCGCAGGCGATGGCCGCCGAAGGGGCGACGCCGATGTACGTCGCGGTCGACGGGCGTGCCGCCGGCCTCATCGCCCTTGCCGACACGCTGCGACCCGAGTCGGCCGAGGCGGTCGAGGAGCTGCGGGCTCTGGGCCTCGAAGTCTGGATGCTGACCGGCGACAACGTCGCGACCGCGACGGCGGTCGCGCGCCACGCCAAGATCGACAACGTTCTCGCGGAGGTCCTGCCGGACCAGAAGAGCGCCAAGATCAAGGAGCTGCGGTCGCGCGGCCGCGTCGTCGCGATGGTGGGCGATGGCATCAACGACGCGCCCGCCCTCGCGCAGTCCGACCTGGGGATCGCCATCGGAAGCGGGACGGACGTCGCGATGAGCGCATCGGACATCACGCTCATCGGCGGCGACCTGCGGACGATCGTCACCGCGATCGCGCTCTCGCGGAAGACCGTCGGGGTGATCCGCCAGGGTCTGTTCTGGGCCTTCGCCTACAACGTGATCCTCATCCCCGTCGCCATGGGCGCGCTCTACCCGCTGCTGCGCGTGCTCCTGAGCCCGGTCCTCGCGGCGGCGGCGATGGCCATGTCGAGCGTGAGCGTCGTCACGAACGCCCTGCGCCTGCGCGGCTTCCGGCGCCCCGCCTCGCCGGCGGAGATCCTGCACCCGCCTCTGCGCGCGGTCGTCGGCGAGTACGCCTACCTCGTGGGCATCGCGCTGGTCGCGCTGGCGATCGGCATCGGCGCGCTGATGCTCGCGGGCGGCAGCCTGCGATCCGAGATCCCGATGTGGTGGAGGTACGCATGAGCACGGTCACGCTGAACGTTCCCGACATCTCCTGCGAGCACTGCGAGCGCACGATCACGAAGGCGCTCTCTCCCGTCGCCGGAGTGCGCTCGGTGCACGTCGACATCCCCGCGAAGCGCGTCGACGTGGAGTACGACGAGACGACCGTCGACGTCGACAAGATGAAAGCGATCCTCCAGGAAGAGGACTACCCCGTCGCGTCCGTCGGCGCCTAGCACGCGACGAACGACATCGATCAGGAGAAGAGGAAGTGGCAAAGGATCTGGTGTGCGGTATGGACGTCGATCCCGCAACGGCGAAGCACACGGCCCAGTTCGAGGGCAAGACGTACTACTTCTGCGCCCCGGGCTGCAAGAAGGCGTTCGAGGCCGACCCGCGCAGGTATGTCGGCTCCTCCTGACCTCCGCACCGCGACGTTCGGCGCCATGACGTGCCGCTCCCGGACCGCGAAGGTGAGCCGTTGGTCGCTGGAGATGTACATCCCCGGATAGCACGATCGGCGCATGTCGGGCGACCGGAAGATCGACGGCCGCCGTGACGCCGCGGCCGTCAGGCGCGAGCGCGAGCTTGTCGCGCGCTTTCGACTGCGGATGGCGCGCGCCGCGAGCACGACCGCGCTCATCGTCGTCGCGGCCATCGCGCTCTACGTCGTCCTCCAGCCCGTGCAGTACGAGCCGGCGCCGCGTCCGCTGCTGTGGACGCTGCTCGGCGCCGCTGCGCTCGTCGGCTACCTGATACGCCGCCGAACGCGCCGGCGCGCGGACCCTCTCCCTCTCTCCTTCTTCTCTCTCTGGACGGCCGCCGTCATCGCGTTCGATACCGCCGTCGTGTTCCTCGCCGGGGATGCCTCGAGCGACATCTACCTCATCTACCTCCTCGTCGTCGTCTTCGCCGCCGCCATCCTGCCGGCGGCGGGCGCCGCGCTGTCGCTGGGCGGCGCCGTGATCGCGTACCTGGCCGTCCTCCTCACGCTCGGCGGGGACATGAGCGACCCGGAGATCGTGCTGCGCGTCGCCACCTTCGGCGTCGTCGGCTTCCTCGGCGGCTACCTCGCGCGCGAGCAGCAGCGGGAGATCGGGCTCCGCGTGGAGCACGAGAGCCGGCAGAGCGACCTCCTCGCGCGCGCCATCAGCGCGCAGGAGGGCGAGCGCAACCGCATCGCGCGTGAGCTCCACGACGGTCCGGTGCAGGCGCTCTCCGCGATCAGCATGCAGCTCGGCCTCGTCGAGGACATGACACCGGACGAGTACACGCGGAGCCGCGGCATCGTCGTCGACGGCCGTGCGGCACTGCGGCGCACGCTCCGCGAGGTGCGCCGCATCACGCAGGACCTGCGCCCGAGCGCCCTCGACGACCTCGGATTCGTCACCGCCGTCCATGACCTCGCGACGCGGCGATGCGACGCCGCGGGGATCCACCTTCGCTGGGAGGTGAGGGGGCCGACGCGGCGCCTCGAGCCGCCCGTCGAGACGGCCATCTTCCGCATCCTTCAGGAAGGCGTGACGAACGTCGTGCGCCACGCGCGCGCGCGCTCCGCGCGCGTGTCCATCGCGTTCGTCGACGGACACCTGCGCGCGGAGGTCGAGGACGACGGCGTCGGCTTCGATCCGGACGACGTCGTGTACCGCGCGCGCGACGGTGGCGGCGTCGGCCTCGCCGGGATGCGCGAGCGCGCCACGCTCCTCGGCGGCACGTTCCGCGTCGACCCCGTCCCGGGCGGAGGGACCCATGTGGAGGCCGAGATCCCCATCGGAGCGGCGACGTGACGGGCGAGGGCGGGGCGACCCGCGTCCTCATCGCCGACGATCACGCGATGTTCCGTGCCGGGCTCGTCGCGCTCCTCGCGACGCAGGCCGACCTGCGGCTCGTGGGCGAGGTCGCCTCGGCCGAGCGCGCCATCGATCTCGCCGCCACGGCGCGTCCGGACGTCGTGCTCATGGACATCGCGATGCCGGGGATGGGCGGGATCGAGGGCACGCGCTGCCTGCGCGCGGCGCATCCCGACGTGCGCGTCCTCTGCCTCACGGCCCACGAGGACCCCGCGTACTTCTTCGCCGTCGTCGAGGTCGGCGCCGCCGGCTACGTGCTCAAGGACGCGTCGCCTTCGGAGCTCTTCGACGCGATCCGCGCGGCGCACCGCGGCGAGGCGTACTTCTCGCCCGCCGTCGCGCGGATGCTCCTCGACGAGCACCTGCGGCACCTCTCCGCGGAGGGCGAGAGCTTCGACGGCCTCAGCCCCCGCGAGCGCGAGGTCCTCACGCTCGTCGCCGAGGGCCACTCGAACAAGGACATCGCCGAGAAGCTCACCATCAGCGTGAACACCGTGGCCATCCACCGCGCTCACGTGATGCAGAAGCTCGATATGCACGACCGAGCGGAGCTCGTCCGCTACGCGATCAAAAGGGGCCTCGTCAGGATCTGAGGGTATGCGCGCGTAGCGCATCCTCGTCGCGCGATACGCACTTCGCGCGATACCCGAGAGGCGAGCGCGCCGGTAGCCTCCGGATGCATCCCGCATCGTCCGGGAGGCGCAGCACATGCGACACGGCGACATGGTCCTGGTGTTCTTCGCGTACGGCCTCGCGTCCTTCGCGATGGGCCTCGTCATCGTCGTAGTGCTCAGCCGCGCCGCGCGCTCGCCGCTCGCGCTCGCGCTCCGCTGGCTCGCGGCGTTCGGGATCCTCCACGGGGCCGCGCAGTGGGTCCTCATGGCGCAGCTCATCGAGACCGAGGGGGTGACGGTCCAGGGGAGCATCGCCATGCGCGGGCTCTTCCTCCTCCTGTCGGGCCTCTCCGCGCTGTCGCTGCTCGTCTTCGGCGTGCGTCTCCTCGCCGGCACCGGAGCGCGCCTCCGCTGGCTGCGCTGGCTGCCATGGACGCTCGTCGCGCTGTGGCTCGCCGGCGTCCTCCTGCCGCAGGCGACGGCCGGCGCGGATGCCGCGCTGCCGAGCGAGGTGCTCTGCCTCGATTGCCACTCCGACGCGTCGGCGGCGTACGTGAGCGCGAGCCGTGGCTGGGTCGCGGGGATCGACATCGCGCTCCGCTACCTGCTGTTCGTCCCCGGCGCTCTCCTCGCCGCGGCCGGTCTCGCGGTGCAGGGGCTGCGCTTCCGTTCGCTCGGCCTCCCCGGCGCGGCGCGCGAGAGCGGCGGCGCGGCGCTGACGCTCGTCCTCAGCGGGATCGTGACCGGCGCCGTCGTCCCTCCGGGACCGTACCTGCCCGCCTCGATGCTCAACTACGCGACGGTGACGGCGCGCATCGGCTTCGCGCCGCAGCTCCTGTGGATCGCCGCCGCGGCGGCTCTCGCCGTGTTCGTCGTGCGCATGCTCGGCGTGTTCGAGCTCGAGCGGCGGCAGCAGCTCGAGGCGGCGGTCATCGAGGAGCGTGAGCGCATCGGGCGCGAGATGCACGACGGCCTCGCCCAGGCGCTGGGCTACGTCGGGATGCGCTCGTCCGTGGCCGAGGAGCTCCTCGACCATAGCAACGTGACGAAGGCGCGGGAGGTCATCGCGTCGATCGGGGCCGCCGCGGACGAGGCCTACCAGGACGTGCGCGCCTCGATCCTCGAGCTGCGGAGCTCCGACGTGACCGAGCGGGGTCTGCGGGCGTGCATCCAGGAGTACTGCGAGAAGTTCGCGCTCGAGACGGGCCTCGACGTCCTCGTCGAGGTCGAGGACGGACGGCGTCAGGCGTCGCCGCTCGTGGAGCTGCAGCTCATCCGCATCGTCCAGGAGGCCCTCGCGAACGTGCGCAAGCACGCGCATGCCGACCACGTGACCGTCCGTCTGCGCTGGGACGGCGACGCCTGCATGGTCACCGTCTCCGACGACGGGCGCGGCTTCGCGCCCGAGGCCACGCAGCGACCGGGAGCCCGTTTCGGGCTGCACACGATGCGCGAGCGGGCGCAGGGCCTCGGAGGGTCGCTGCACGTCGAGACCGCGCCGGGGCGGGGGACGACGATCGTGGCCCGCGTCCCACACGCGGAGAGGGAGTGACGATCATGCAGCCGATCAAGATCTTCATCGCGGACGACCAGGCGCTCTTCCGCGAAGGCCTCGCCTCGCTCATCGCCGGCCAGCCCGACATGCAGGTCGTCGGCGAAGCGAGCGACGGCGTCGAGGCCCTCGAGAAGGTCCCGGACCTGAGGCCCGACCTCATCCTCATGGACATCCGCATGCCGCGGATGGACGGCCTCGAAGCGACGAGGCGCATCAAGGCGGTGCTGCCGGAGGCGAAGATCGTCATGCTCACGATCTCCGACCTCGCGCAGGAGCTGTTCGAGGCCATGCGCCACGGCGCGATCGGGTACCTGCTCAAGAACATGAAGGCGCGGCGCCTCTTCGAGGAGATCCGCGGCGTCATGCGCGACGAGGTCGCGCTCTCGCCGTACCTCGCCGGGCGCATCCTCAAGGAGTTCACGCGGCAGCGGGAGTACGAGGCCGTGACGAAGGGGATCGAGCTCGGCCTCACCGAGCGCGAGAAGCAGGTCCTCGGGCTCGTCGTCACGGGCCTGTCGAACAAGGAGATCGGCGGCAAGCTCTCGATCACCGAGAGCACCGTGAAGCGGCATCTGCACAGCATCCTCGAGAAGCTCCACATGGAGAACCGCGTGCAGGCGGCGGCGTACGCCATGCGCACCGGTCTCGTCGACGCGACGATGGGCGAGCGCGGGTAGTACACCTTCCGGTCCACGTCTCGCCCCGGCCGCGAACGGCGGGTGCGCCCACGTTGCCCCCAAGGGTGGATGGCCGCGCCGGCGCGGGCCCCCTAGCGTCGCACGCCGGAGGGACCTGCCGTGTCGGTCGCCGTCGTCTACCAGGGCTCGCTGCTCACGGAGGCGGTCCGCGCGCTGCTCGCGGACACCGGGGACGTTTCGACCGTCGAGGTGGACCTGAGCGAGGACAGCGCGAGCGAGAAGCTGCGCGCCCTGCAGCCCTCCGTCGTCGTCGTCGACGCCGACGACGACGCCTTCCGCTCCTGCCGCCTGATCCGGCTCCTCGAGGAGATCCCCGAGGTCCGGCTCGTCTGCCTCCACGACGGCGGCGAGCACATCGACGTGTACGCCAAGACGCGGATCCGCCTCCGCGGCGCGCGCGACCTCGCGGCCGCGCTCGCGGCGTCCTGAGCGCGTACTAGCGGCGCCTAGCGGCCACGCGCCGCGAGATCGTCGATCCGAGCGATAGCCCTCGGGTGCACGCCTTCGTAGCGTCCGATGCATCTCGCGATGTAGCGGAGGCGCCATGAGGGCACGTCTGAGGATCGCCGCGGCGGTCGCGCTTCCGGTGCTCCTCGCGCTCGGCGTCGCGGCGGCGGCCGCGGGCTCGGGCACGATCAGCGGGCAGGTCACGAGCCACACGGCCGGCGCTCCGCCCATCGGCGCGACGGACGTCGTCCTGCACGCCTTCGCGAAGGAGAGCGGCGACGAGATCGGGACCGGCGTCGCGTCGCGCACGGATGCGAGCGGGCGCTTCGCGTTCACGGGGGTCGACACCGGCACGGATCGCGGCTACGTCGTCACCGCGTCGCACGCCGGCGTCACGTACTCGTCGGAGCTCGTCATCTTCCAAGACGGCACGACGACGGCGACGGCCGACGTCGCGGTCTACGAGACGACCGACGCCGCGGACTGGATCTGGCTGCGCCAGCAGCACCTCATCGTCACGCCCGACGTCGCGGCGCGGACGCTGCACGTCGTCGAGATCGCCATCGTCGAGAACGGCGGCGATCGCACCTTCGTCGGAAAGGACGCCGGCTCCGGCGTCGAGACGGTGCGGCTGCCGCTCCCGGCGCAGGCCTACGACGTCGACGTGAGCGCGCCTCTCGCGCACGGTTCCGCGATGCGCCCGGGGGAGATCGTCTACAGCGGCGCGCTCGTCCCCGGCGAGACGCAGCTCAGCCTCGGATACGCGCTCCCCTACGGCGGCTCCGCGTACACGCTCGGGAAGGTCCTTCCCCTCGACACTGACGCGATCGACGTGCTCGTCGAGGACGTCGGGCTGAGCGCGCGCAGCGCGCAGCTGTCGGATCCGACGACGGTCGCGGCGGGCGGGAAGAAGTACGTCCGCCTGAGCGGCCGCGGCATCGCGGCCGGCACGCTCGTCTCGATCGCCCTCGCTCCGCCGGAGGCCGCGCTGAGCCCGGCGGCCATCGCGCGCGCGGCCGTGCCCGCCGCCGGCGCCCTCGCGCTCGTCGGCGTCGCCGGCTACCTCGTCGTGCCACGTCTGCGGCGGCGACGGGGCGGGCGTCCGCGCGCGACGCGCGGGGCACGCCGGCCGCGCACGGATCCGGAGGGGACGGACGGAGAGGACGAGATCGTCCCTGAGGGCGAGGCGTGATCCATCGCGTCTGGCAGCTGCTCCTGTCGGTGCGCACGGCGCTCGTGCTCATCCTCCTGCTCGCCGCGGGGACGCTCGCCGGCACGCTCGTCGCGCAGGCCCCCGCCGCGGTGCCGCTCACCGGCCCCGCGCACGACCAGTGGCTCGAGGGGATCCGGCCGCGCTTCGGGGTCTGGACCGACGCGCTCGCCTACCTCGGCGTCTTCAACGTCTTCCGGACCTGGTGGTACGAGGCGCTCCTCGCCGCGCTCGCGCTCTCGATCACGGCGTGCTCGGTCCATCGCGCCGGGGTCCTGTGGCGCGAGAGCTACCGCCCGCACCTGCGCCTCGCCGCGTCGATGTTCGACCGGCCCGCCGCCGCCGCCGCGACGGCGACGGGCGACGAGCGCGCGTCCGCCGCGTCGCTGCGCGGCGCGCTCGCGCGGCGGGGATACCGCGTCGTCGCGACCGAGCGCGACGGCGTCACCCACGTCTACGCGGATCGCCACCGCATCGCGCGCTTCGGCACGCTCGTCTCGCACCTCAGCCTCGTCCTCCTGCTCGTCGCCGCCGGCGTCGGCGCGCACATGCGCTGGGACGACGACGGGCTTCTCGTGCCGGAGGGCTCGACGCGAGACGTCGGGCTCGACGGGCTCGCCGTCCACGCCGACAGCTTCGTCGCCGAGTACTACCCCAGCGGCGAGCCCAAGGACTACCGCGCCGACGTCGTGCTCTACCGCAACGGCGGCGAGGTCGAGCGCAAGACGATCCGCGTCAACGATCCCCTCGAGTACGACGGCGTCCGCTTCTACCAGTCCTTCTTCGGCCCCGCCGCCGAGATGCGCGTCACGGACGCGAGCGGGCGCGTCGTGTACGACGACGGCGTCGCGCTGGCGTGGCGCGTCGACGGTGACCGTCCCGCGGGAACGATCCCGCTCGTCGGCACAGGCCTGACCGCATTCGTCGTCGCCCCGTCGACGGGCGGGAGCGGCGACGTCCTCATCCGCCCCGGCGAGATGCGCGTCGAGCTCTACCGGAGCGGATCGTCCTCGCCCGTCGGGATGCGGAACGTCACGCAGGGCGGCGAGGTCGAGCTCGCCGGACTGCGGTTCGCGTTCGTGCGCGAGCGGCAGTTCACGGGTCTGCGCGT
>JAJYLV010000075.1 GCA_021787445.1 Chloroflexota bacterium
TCGAGGTGATCGAGGGCGCGCGCCGCGAGCGACCGGATCCGCGCGGTCATCGGGCGCTGCCCGGGAGCTGGGTGGCGGTGTACGTGATCGTGAATGTCTGCGTCAGCCCCTGGAAGGTGTCGTCGGCTGCGGTGGGAAGGCTGAAGTCGAACGTGAGCGTGTCGGTGGAGGAGGGAGCGATCGTCGCCGAGGCTGGGATCGCGAGGTCCTTCAATGGGCCGCTGTAGAGCGAGGTCATGCCGCGTTTCACGGAAACCTGAAGGCCTTTGACGGTGTCGGACCAGAGGACAGTCGCAATCTGCGCGCTTGCTCCACCGAAGAAGGTGAAAGCCGATGTGCCGTTGTTCGTGATGGTGACAGTGCGACTCACGGTGTCGCCGGGAACAAGATTCGTCACGTTCACCAGATCCCCGGCGTTCGGCTTGTCGTTCGTCAGGGAGAGCGTGGCCGTGCCGAGGACGTTGCTCGGGTTCATGGTGGTCGCGGTGAAGCCGGCGTTGGTGCCGCCGGTCATGGCGGCGAGCGCGAGCAGCCCGAGCGCGAAGACGGCGAGCGCGTTGCGCAGACTGTCCGCGCGCATCGGTCCTCCTGACCTCGTCGCCATGCCGGCGTCGGACCTGAGGATCGGCAGGGGCTTGCGCAGGACCTGGAGCGCGAGGCGGCCGCGCCGCCTCGCGGCCTCTCAGATCTTGGGACCCACCAGCTCGAGGGCTTTGCGTGCCTCCGCGAACGCCTCGGCGCTCTGCTTCCGCTCGGAGAGAGCGTCCGCGTAGTACTGGTGCGCTCTCGCCTGCTCGCGCGCGCTCTCGCTCTTGTGGGCGGCGACGGCGTCTTCGAACGCCCTCCTGACCAGGGCGAGCGACGCATCGCCGGCGGCGAGGGCGCGCGCGTAGAGGAGTAGTGCGCGTGCGCGAAGCGTCGGCGAGGCAGGCGCCCACTTCGCTGCAATGTGTGCGAGGCGAACTGCTTCCTCGAGTTCGCCGCGGGCCAGCGCGATTGCGCCGCGGTTCAAGGTGGTCCAGCCGAGAAGCCGTGGCATCTCATGCTGCTTCGCGAGTGCCTCCGCCCGATCCAGCGCCTCCTCTGCCTTTTCGAGCGAGTCGCGCTGGACGAAGAGCCACCCGAGCGTGTTCCACGTGTCCGCGGCGTTCTCGACCTGACCGACGGTGTCGTACAAGTCGATGCTCTTGCGTAGGTACACGAGCGCGGCTTCCTTGTCGCCCTGCTCGTACCGCGTCAGCGCAAGCGAGCCATACAGCTTGGCGACAGCCGCTGGGTCAGCGACGTCCTCGGCTATGGCGCGCGCCCTTTCAGCGCGGATCTCCATGGACGCGGGGTCCCCGAGCACGAAATACGCGCCGGCGAGAAGCCTGTGGATCTCCAATTCGAGCGTCCGGTCGACGACGTCGCCCCTCTGTACTGCCTGCTCGGCATCAAGGGCGTACTTCAGCGACTCACCCGGCGCATCGAGTCGCGCATGCGCGCGGGCAAGGTCGTACAGGGCGCGCGCGACGAAGTCCTTCGCGCCGAGTGAACGGAAGGTGCGAAGGGCCTCGTCAAGGAGCTTCACCGCTTCGGGCGAGCGCGTCGTCTCGATGAGGGCGCGCGCCTGAAGGCGCTGGAAACGCGCCTTGAGGATCCCACTGGATCTCTTCAGCCACTTCTCGGCGATGTCGGACGCCACCTTCATGTGACCGGCACGAAGCTCCTGCTCCGCTCTAAGCAACATGAACTCGACGTCCTGACGATCCGCCGTCGGCGTCGCAAGAAGGTCGGTGACTTCGACCCCGAGACGCGCCGCAAGGATGTGGGCCGCGCGGAGGGAGATGCGCGTGCGTCCCGTCTCGAGCAGGCTGATGAAGCCCTTGCTGAAGTCGGGCCCAGCGAGCTGTGCCTGTGTCATACCGCGCGCCGTCCGGAGCTGCCTGACCTTCAGCCCGACACCGGGATCGACAGGACCCTTGGCCTTCTGGTGAACGACCCGCCGGCTACGAGTGGCAACGGGCATCTGGTCCTCCTCGCGTCTAGCGCTCGGCACGCATTACTGACCCGACAGCGTAAACGCGGCAAGGATCGACTGGGTATGGGCTGGGCAGGGCTTCGGCCGGACGGCCGATGCACTTATTCCACCATGCCGTCCGGCCCACCCTGGCTCCTAGCAGCCGAAGTCCGCAGGCGGGCACGGACCCGCCGCGGCACGCGCGGACATCACGAATTGCGCGACGGCGATGAGGACGAACGCCACGCTGAACGCAAGGGCGCGGATCTTGACGGACACGACAGCCACCTCCTCGACCACCGCCCGTCTGCCGGGCCAGGCAGTCAAGGAAGTAGATTACTGATACCAAGTCTTCACTAGACAGACATGAGACAGCGCCAGCATGGCCGACGGGGGGAGAGATAGGTGGCGTCGACCAGGCGGGCACGCGACATGAAGCTGCGCGACGAGCTCCGGGGCGCCATCGCCCGGGGCGAGCTCGTGGCGCATTACCAGCCGATCGTCGATCTGCGCTCCGGCACGCTGACGCGGCTCGAGGCGCTCGCGCGCTGGCCGCACCCCGACCTCGGCTGGGTCGATCCGACGGAGTTCGTGCGTATCGCGGAGCGGAACGGGCTCGTGGCGCCGCTGCGACGCCTCATGCGGGAGCGCGCCATCGCCGACCTCGCGCCGTGGCGCCGCCGTGTCCCCTGGCTCCGCGTCGCCCTCAACGTGTCGGCGATCTCGCTCCAGCGCCCGAACTTCGCGGACGAGCTCCTCAAGGGCCTCGACCAGCAGGGCGCGGCGCCCGACTGGTTCTCGCTCGAGATCACGGAGTCGTTCCTCGTCCGCGACCCGGAGACGACGACGGCCCACGTGCGCCGGCTCCGCGCTCTGGGCGTGCGCGTGGACATCGACGACTTCGGCTCGGGGTACTCCTCGCTCAAGCACCTGCGGCTCATACGCGTCGACTCGCTGAAGATCGACCGCCAGTTCGTCGTCGCCGCGCGCGAGGAGCCCGCGAGCGAGACGATCGTGCGCGCGATCATCCACCTCTGCCACGACCTCGGGATCGAAGCGGTGGCGGAGGGCGTCGAGACGAAGGAGACGCTCGAGACGCTGCGGGCGCTCGGCTGCGACAGCGCGCAGGGCTTCTACCTCGGCGCGCCGCTCCCGGCCGCCGAGGTCGACGACCTGCTCGCGCGCTGGCCGATGCGCGCCACCGCCCTCGGTCTGGGTGTGCGTGAGCACATCGAGAGCGGCGACCACATCCTCGTCGTCGACGACGAGCCGGCGATCCTCGAGCTCGTGAGCGACGTCCTCCGCGAGAGCGGCTATCGGGTCGAGACGGCGTCGAACGGGCTCGAGGCCCTCGGTGCCGTCCAGGCGCGGCGGCCCGCGCTCGTCATGCTCGACGTGCGCATGCCGGTCCTCGACGGCGCCGAGTTCGTGCGCGAGCTGCGTCAGCGGCGCATCGAGGTGCCGATCCTCATCATGTCCGCGGGGCCGACGGCGGACCGCTGGGCGACGACCCTCGGCGTGCAGGGATCCGTCGCGAAGCCCTTCCGCATCGCCGACCTCGTCGCGGCCGCGTCCCGCTTCGTCCCGATCACCGCGCCGGTCCACTGACCGGTGACCCCGTACGGCGCCGTGAGCGCCGTCGCCCGCGAGCGATCGCAGACGATGGTCTGCGCGCTATAGGAGCGTCGCGGTCCTCTCCGGCCCGACCCCGACGATCCCCACGGGCGCGCCGACCGTCTCCTCGATCCGCCGGAGGTAGCCCTTCGCGGCCGTCGGGAGCAGCGCGCGGTCGGTGATGCCGCTGATGTCGCTGCCCCATCCCGGGAGCTGCTCGTAGCGCGGCACCACACGGTCGAGGACGTGCGTCGGTGGCATGTCGGTCGTGGTGGTCCCGTCGATCTCATACGACGTGCAGAAGGGGATGCGCTCGTAGCGGCCGAGCATGTCGAGCTTGGTGACCGCGAGCTCGGTGAAAGCGTTGAGCCGGTGCGCGTGGCGCGGAGCGACCGCGTCGAACCAGCCGACGCGCCGCGGGCGCCCCGTCGTCGCGCCGTACTCCTGCCCGCGCTCGCGCAGGTCGTCGGCGTCGCTGCCGTGGAGCTCGGTCGGGAAGGGACCCTCACCGACGGCCGTCGAATACGCCTTCACGACGCCGATGACGCGCGTGATGACGCGCGGCGGGATGCCCGCGCCGATCGTCGCGCCGCCTGCGAGCGGGTTGGACGAGGTGACGTAGGGGTAGATGCCCCAGTCGAGGTCGCGCATCGCCCCGAGCTGGCCCTCGAGGAGGACCCGTGCGTCCGTCGCCAGCGCGTGCTCGACGAGCGGGAGCGTGTCGACGATGCGGCCGCCGAGGCGCGCGGCGGCGGCGAGGACCTCGTCGGCGACGGCGCGCGCGTCGAGCGGCTCGTCGCCGAAGCGCTCGAGGATCGCGTTCTTGGTCTCGAGCTCGTGCGCGACGCGCTCGCGGAAGCGCTTCTCGTCACGCACCTCGTAGACCTGGATCCCGTGGCGGCCGACCTTGTCCGAGTAGGCGGGGCCGTTGCCCCGCCCCGTCGTGCCGAGCTTCTGCCGGCCGCGCTCGCGCTCGTCGAGCCGATCGAGCGCGAGGTGATAGGGCAGCACGAGGTGCGCGCGGTCCGACACCCGGACGTTCGCGGTCGGGACGCCGGCCTTCTCGAGCGCGTCGAGCTCCTCCACGAGGAAGGGAAGCTCGACGACCATGCCCGGACCGAGGATGCACAGCGCGTCGGGATTGAAGACGCCGCTCGGGACGAGGTGGAGCTTGAACGCGCCCTTGTCGTTGACGACGGTGTGCCCGGCATTGCTGCCGCCCTGGTAGCGGATGACGACGTCCGCTTGCTGCGCGAGGTAGTCGGTGATCTTCCCCTTGCCTTCGTCGCCCCACTGCGCGCCGACCACCGCGGTCACTGGCACGTGGAGCGATGCTAGACCACCGCGACGACCTCGGCGCGGAGCCGCTCTCTGGAGGGCGGGCGTGCTCACCGCGGCGTCCGGGCCGCGCCGCTCCGCGAAGCAGCTCGAGCAGTAGACGGGACGACCGGGGCGCGGCTCCGAAGGGGACCTGGCTCGGCGACGGGTCAAGCGAGCTCGGCGGTCCGCTCCAGGCCCGCGCGCAGATCGGTGCGCGGACGCCACAGCCCGTCGCGCGCCGCCTTCGACGGATCGACGCACGAGCGCTGGATCTCGCCCGCGCGTTCCGGCGCGTTCCGCACGCACGTGGGCGGCCCGAGCACCGCGGACATCATCTCGATGAGTCCGTTGACGGAGATCGCGACGCCGGTGCCGATGTTGTAGACGCCGGTGAACGCGCCCTCGAGCGCGGCGCATGCCGCGTCGGCGACGTCGCCGACGTAGACGTAGTCGCGCTCCGCGGTGCCGTCGCCGTAGACGGTCAGGGGATCCCCGCGCCGCCACGCGCCCAGGAAGATCGCGATGACGCCGCCCTCGAGGTCCTGACGCTGGCGCGGCCCGTACACGTTCGCGAGACGGAGAGTGACGCCGCGCAGCCCGGCCGCCTGCACGAGCTGCTCGGCCTCCGCCTTGAGCTGCCCGTACGGTGACGGCGGGTGCAGCTCCGTCTCCTCGGTGGCGCGCGTCGGCGTCTCGCCGTAGATCGCGCCCCCCGTCGAGATGTTCACGACGTCCCGTGCGCCGGTCGCGAGCGCCGCGTCGAGGACGTTCCGCGTGCCGTCGACGATGACCTCGCGGTAGCGCTGCGTCTGCTCGAACGACTGGACGACCTTGGTCTTCGCCGCGCAGTGCACGACGGCGTCGAACCGCTCGCCTTCGACCGCGCGCCCGAGGGCGCGTGCGTCGGAGACGTCGACGATGCGCAGCTCGACGGGCGGATGTACGTTCGCCCGGTCGCCGGTCGAGAGGTCGTCGACGACGAGCACGGCGTCGCCGCGAGCGACGAGCGCATCGGCGACGTGGCTCCCGACGAACCCCGCGCCGCCGGTCACGAGGATGCGCCGCCCGCTCATCTCGCCGCCCACAGATGTAACGGTGATCGTGTCAGCACAAGCCTGCCAATTGTGGACATCTGGCTCATTGGTGTGGATGAGGGCACCTTTTCGTGGATAAGCGATCGAGCCGAAGAGCAAGCGTGTCGTCCACAGATCCATCCACGGATCGAGCCCGCGCTGGGGATAGCCCTGGATGAGCCGGCCAAGGTGGTGGGATCCCGAGAGGCCGGATCGGGGAAGAACGACTAGGCCGTGACGGCTTGCGTCGATAGCGTCCGGGACGCATGTCCGGCGCCTTTCTCCTTCCCTTCGCGGGCCGCTCGCGCTCTCCCTCTCCGGCGAGCTCGCGCAAGCCGACGCCGTTAGGTAGGCCGACTACGATAGAACGGACGTTCTGTAGGAGGGCCGAATGACGCTGGCGCCGAGCTCGCCGGGCCGCTCCGCGCCGCACGACGGGGACGCCGAGCGCTATGTGCTGGGCTCGGTGCTCATCGACCGCGACGCGATCTACAAGATCGCCGACGTCCTGCGCGTCGACGACTTCTACGTCGGCCGGCACCAGCGCATCTACGCCACCGCGCTCGAGCTCCTCGAGCGGCGCGAGCGGATCGACCCGCTCACGGTGCAGATGGAGCTCGCGCGCCGCGAGGAGCTCGACCGCGTCGGCGGCGCGGCGTACCTCCGCGAGCTCGCGGAGGCGATCCCCGTCAGCGTCGAGATCGAGCGCTACGCCCAGCGCGTGCGCAGCCGCTCGCTCCTGCGGCGCCTCCTGGCGGCCGCGCGCGACATCGCGGCGGACGCCTACGACGAGCCGACGGACATCCCGCTGACGCTCGACCGCGCCGAGCAGCGCATCTTCGCGCTCCGCGACGAGACGATCAACGCGCAGCTACGCCATATCAAGGCCGCGCTCGAGACGAACTACGAGCAGATCTCGGACCGGCTCGACCACCCCTATGAGCTGTCGGGGATCTCGTCCGGCTTCCGCGAGATCGACCTCTACACCGAGGGGTTCGCGCGCGGGGACCTCGTCGTGCTCGCGGCGCGACCGTCCGTCGGCAAGACGAGCCTCGCCCTCGGCATCGCCTACCAGGCGGCGCGGCAGGGCACGGGCGTCCTCGTCTTCTCGCTCGAGATGGACGTCAAGCAGATCGTCACGCGGTTCCTCGGCCTCACGGGGCAGGCGAACATCCTCACCCTGCGCACAGGGACCGACGTCCTCGACACGTCGGCGGCCGACGCGCTGACGCGGCTCCCCATCCTCATCGACGACACGCCGGGGATCTCGGTCATGGAGCTGCGCACCAAGGCGCGCCGCGCGCTGTCGCGCATGTCGACCCCCGTGGGCCTCATCGTCGTCGACTACCTCCAGCTCATGCGGACCGCAGGCGGCGAGGAAGAGAACCGCGTGCAGGAGATCGCGACGATCACGCGGAACCTCAAATCGCTGGCGCGCGAGCTCAACGTGGTCGTCCTCGCGCTCTCGCAGCTCTCGCGCGCCGCCGGCGACGCGGGGCACGAGCCGAAGCTCTCGACCCTTCGTGAATCCGGTTCGATAGAGCAAGACAGCGACCAAGTGATCATGTTGTGGCGCGGCGGTGACGAGACGGTCCCGGGCGCGCCCAAGCTGATCAAGGGGAGCATCGCCAAGAACCGCAACGGCCCCACGGGGATCTTCGAGCTCTACTTCGAGGCCGAGCAGGCGCGCTTCTTCAGCCGCGCGCGAGAGGACGACCTACCCGTATGACGATCGACGTCCAGCGCGCCACGCCGCAGCCCCCGCCGGAGAAGCCGGAGGCCGAGGCGTCGCTGCTCGGGTCGATCCTCCTCGACGGGTCGCTCTACGCGCAGCTCCTCGACAAGCGCCTCGTGCCGGGCGACCTGTCGCGGGAGGCGCACCGCCTGATCCTCGGCGCGATGGAGCGCCTCTTCGCGCGCGGCGACGCGATCGACCACCGCACGCTCGTCGCGGAGCTCGACGCCAGCGGGGAGCTCGACGCCATCGGCGGGCCGCAGCTCCTCGTGGGGCTCATGCAGAACGTCCCCTCGGTCACCCACGCCGAGACGTACGCGACGATCGTCGAGCGCACCGCGGTGCTCCGACGGCTCATCCGCGCGGCGAACGACATCGCCCACCTCGCGCTCACGCGCGACGAGGCGGACGCCGCCGTGCAGGAGGCGCAGGCGAGGCTCTTCGCGGTGAGCGAGTCGATGCTCCATCGCGACATCGTCCCGCTCGGGACGGCGCTCTCCCGCTACACGGAGCAGATCATGAGCCGCGTCGAGGGCCAGCGGATCGGCCTCCCGACGGGCCTCGCCACGCTCGACGAGAAGACCGGCGGGCTCCAGAGCTCCGACCTCATCCTCGTCGCGGGGCGCCCCGGCCTCGGCAAGACGAGCCTCGCGCTCAACGTCGTCGAGCACGCGGCCGTGCGCCTGGGGAAGACGTGCGCCGTGTTCTCGATGGAGATGAGCGAGCTGCAGGTCGTGCAGCGGCTCATTTCGATGACCGCGGAGATCGACGGCAACCGCATGCGCCGCGGCCGTCTCTCGCTCGAGGAGCTCCAAGCGATCTCGCAGGCGTCGTCGCAGCTCCAGCAGGCGCCGATCTTCATCGAGGAGTCGAGCCGTCTCACCGTCACCGACATCCTCGCGAAGTCGCGCCGGCTCCAGGCGGAGCGCGGCCTCGACCTCATCGTCATCGACTATCTCCAGCTCATCGAAGGCGCCGACGACGCCGAGAGCCGCGTGCGCGAGGTCGCGCAGATCTCGGGCTCGCTCAAGGCGATCGCGCGCGAGCTCCAGGTGCCCGTCGTGGCGCTCTCGCAGCTCTCGCGGCAGATCGAGACGCGCGGCACCGAGCCGATGCTCTCCGACCTCCGCGATTCCGGATCCCTCGAAGCTGATGCGGACCTCGTCATGTTCCTGTGGCAGAAGGACCAGAACGATCGCCGCGACAAGGTCGTGCGGCTCAAGCTCGCGAAGCACCGCAACGGACCGACGGCCGAGATCGAGCTGCACTTCGAGCCGGAGCTCACGCGGTTCCGCGATCTCGGGGAATCGGCCGAGGGAGCTTGAGCTGACATCGCTCCCGGTCCACTTGTCGGATCCGGCGGACCTCGAACGAGAGACGCCGGATGGAGGCTCATGACACGAGGCACCGTCGCTGAGCTCTTTGCCGGGGTGGGCGGCTTTCGACTCGCTCTAGAGGGGTATGCCGGCACGTCACTTCCGGATACGGGCTGGCGTGTCGTCTGGAGCGACCAGTGGGAACCGCAACGGCGGAAGCAGGACGCGTCGGACTGCTACGTGTCGCGCTTCGGACCCGAAGGGCATGTCAACGAGGACATCACCCTTGTCCTGGACGCGGCGGAGCGAGGAGAGCTGACGATCCCCGAGGTCGATCTTCTCGTCGGCGG
>JAJYLV010000076.1 GCA_021787445.1 Chloroflexota bacterium
AGCACAGCGCGCGCGGCGACCGTCGTATCCGTGGTGTCGCAGGAGAGCTTCAGCGCACTGGACCCGCACGGGTCCGCGGATGGGTCGGGCGGCACGCGCGTTGTGCATGAGGACCGCGCCGACGACACGTCGGCGGTGCGGCCACGAAACGGAGAAAACGCACATGCCCGACGTCGCTCTCCTCATCGACTGGGAGAACGTCTACTACACCATGCGGCAGCACACCGAAGGAGCGCTGCCGTCGACCCTCTCGATCCTTCAGGCGATCCTCACCAAGGCGGCCGAGTTCGGCCCCGTCCGCGTGAAGCTCGCGATCTTCGGACAGGAGGTCGCGGCGCAGGACGAGACGCTCCTCATGTCCCTCGAGTTCACCGGCATCGAGCCCATCGCCGTCGCGCAGCGCATGAGCGGTCGGATCCTCAAGGGACGCTCCGACGCCGTTCTCATCACGCGCGCGATGAAGCTGCTGTACAAGGACCGTCCGGATCTCGACAGCTGGTTCATCGTCTCCGGCGACCGCGACCTCAACGCGCTATGCAAGGCGCTCAAGGACGAGGACAAGCACGTCTACCTCGTCGCCGGCGACCAGTCGCTCGCGAACGAGCTGCGCGAGTCGCCGTACCTCCGCGACGATGTCTTCCTGCTCGAGGACCTCATCCCGCAGGCGCGCTGGACGCGCGCCGGCACCGGCCTGCGCACCGACGACACGCAGGCCGAGCGCGCCGAGCGCGAGGCCCGCGGCGAGCGGGCTGAGCGCACGCGCGGCCGGCGCGGCGGACGCGGCCGTGGAGGCCGTGGCCGCGCCGCGGCGGCCACGCCGCGGCCCGAGCCGACCGTGCCCGCGGTCGTGCCGACGGCGGAGCCGGAGTCGGAGAAGGAGCAGCGCCGCCTCGCCGTCCTCCTCCTCGATCAGCTAGTCGCGCTGAAGGCGCCGGCGATGAAGAGGAGCGACTTCGTCGCGTCGATCGTGCCGCTCTCCGAAGGAGAAGCGTCACGCGTGCTGGAGCAGCGGATCGACGCCGGCATCGCCCAGGGCCACGTGATCGCGAAGGCCGCGGGCCGCAGCCGCGCCAAGGCGAACATGCTCATCCGTCCGAGCTTCGACTCGCCGCTGGTGGCCGAGACGGTCTTCCACCTCGTCCGCCTGCTGCGCCGCATCGACAACGTGACCGGCGACGCGCGCCGCGTCCCCGCGGTCGAAGCCGTCCTCGATCCGCTCGCTCGCGCGGATCAGCCGGGCGGCCTCGTGCGCGCACGCTCGGAACGGCGCGTCCTCCTCGAGACGCTGTTCAGCATCGCGGAGGAGCGCGGCGCGATCATGACCGAGCAGGTCGCGCGCGACTCGCGCGAGATCGCGATGTGCTGGCTCGCCGAGCGCCATCCGCTCGTCGACTACGCGCGGCGGCCCTCCGCGTCGGTGGTGCAGCTCTTCAACTTCGTGCGGGCGACCAGGACCGAAGGCGAGGACGCGACCTGGGTGAACGCGGCGCTGTTCGCCGAGCTCCTCGCCCGCGTCGAGGGCGACCGCTTCGAGGCGACGATCGCCGGCGCGGTCGAACGCGGCCTCATGCGGCCGGAGGAGCGGCGCAAGCGCGCCGGCTACGTCCTCGAGCCGCGGCATCCCGAGGCCCGGGCGATCCTCGGCGAGTTCGAGGGCCTGAATGGCGAGGACGCCGGCCTGACGTTCGTCGCGCCGCCGGTGCTCGAGCTCGCCACCGAGGCGCCGGCGGAGGCCACGCCGGAGGAGGGCGCCGAGAAGCCCGCGCCGCGGAAGCGCTCGCGGCGCGGCTCGCGCGGTGGGCGCGGGCGCCGCGGCGGGAGGTCGCCGCAGGGGAAGGCCGCCGCCGGAGGCTGAGCTACCCCGCCGCTACGAGGCGGCGATGCTTCAGCTCCTCGATGTAGCGCTCCGCGTGCAGGACCGCGGTCGTCGCGTCGCCGACCGCCGTCGTGATCTGCTTCGCGAGCTGAGCGCGCGTGTCGCCGACGGCGTACACGCCTGGGACGTTCGTCCGCATGTACTGGTCGGTGACGATGTAGCCGTTGGGGTCGTGCTCGATGTGCTCCTTCTGGAACAGGTAGCGGCCGACCGGCTTGAACCCGATGAAGATGAAGACGCCCTCGACGTCGATGCGCTCGGTCTTCCCGTTCCTCTCGACGTCGATCCACTTCACGTCGGCGTCGCCGCCGATCGCCTTCACGACGGCGGGCGTGACCGCCTGGACCTTGTCCATCGAGAGCAGCCGGTCCTGGAGGATCGCCTGCGCGCGGAACTCCTCGCGCCGGTGGACGACGTAGAGCTTCTTGGCGAAGCGCGTGAGAAAGAGGCCCTCTTGGAACGCGGAGTCCCCGCCGCCGACGACGGCGAGGTCCATGTTGCGGAAGAACGCGCCGTCGCAGACGGCGCAGTACGAGACGCCGCGCCCGTGGTACTCCTGCTCGCCGGGCACCCCGAGCTTCGTCGGCTCGCCGCCGACGGCGACGATGACGGCGATCGCCGTGTGGCGCGTGCCGTCCTCCATGTCGACGACCTTGAGGTCGCCGTTGCTCCACACCTGCTTCACGCCCTTGATCTCGACACGCAGGCCGAACTTCGCAGCGTGTGCGGCCATCTTCTCGGCCAGGGCGGCGCCGGTGATCGACTCTTCGCCGGGCCAGTCCTCGATGAGGTCGGTGTTGAGGATCTCGCCGCCGAGGCCCTTCTGCTCTAGGAGAACGGCGTTCATGTTCGCGCGGGCCGCGTAGAGCCCCGCGGTGAGGCCGGCGGGTCCACCGCCGATGATGATGAGGTCGAAGTCAGCCATGTCCGCCTTTCGTTCAGCAGAGGGTCCTGCTGACCCTACAACAGAGCGCCTTCTTTCATTCTTCCCAACGGCTCATACGCGCCCGACCACGGGGATCGCCGCGCCGGTCACGCCGCTCGCCTCGGGCGACGTGAGGAAGAGGATGGCCGCGGCGAGCTCCTCGGGCCGCACCCACTTCGTCGGATCGGCCTTCGGCATCCGCTCGCGGTTCACGGGGTGGTCGATGATCGAGGGGAGGACGACGTTCGCGGTGATGCCCTCGTCCTTGAGCGCCGCGGCGAGCGACTCCGTCCAGCGGACGATCGCCGACTTCGACATGGCGTAGCCGGCGCTCTCGGCGCCGCCGCGCTCCGCGCCGACCGATCCGACGCTCACGATCCTCCCGTAGGCGCGCGCGCGCATCGGCCGCAGGCAGGCCGCGGTCGCGGTCACGGCCGTCCGCACGTTCGCCGCCCACTGCCGCTCCATCGCGTCGAGATCCCACGGCGTCCCGCGGTCGTAGCCGCCGGCGAGGTTCGCCAGCGCGTCGAGGCGTCCCCAGCGGCGCAGGACCTCCTCGACGGCCGCGTCCATCGCGGCGCGGTCAGCGGGGTCGGCGTCGACGAGGAGGAGACGCGCGTCGTTCGGCGTCCCGACGAGCTCGCCGAGCTCCTCGCGCAGCGCCTCCCCCTTCGCGCGGTCGCGCACCGCCGTCGCGACGTGCGCGCCGGCCTCGAGATAGCGCCGGACGACCGCTCGACCAAGCACTCCGGTGCCACCCGTGACGATCGCCGCGCGTCCCTCGAGCCCCATCGCAGCAGCCTAGTATCGATCCAGATGCCGGTCCTCGAACGTATCGGCTCGCCGCAGGACCTCCGCGGCCTCACCAGAGACGAGCTGCTGGCCCTGTGTGCCGAGATCCGCGAGTTCACCGTCGAAGCCGTACAGCGCACGGGCGGGCACATCTCGTCCAGCCTCGGCGCGACCGAGCTGACGGTGGCGCTCCACCGCGTGTTCGACTCGCCGCGCGACAAGCTCGTGTGGGACACCGGGCACCAGGCCTACGTCCACAAGATCCTCACCGGACGCCGCGAGCGCTTCGACTCGCTGCGGCAGGTGGGCGGCATCTCGGGCTTCCTCGTACGCACGGAGTCCGACCACGACGCTTTCGGGGCGGGCCACGCCGGGACGTCGATCTCCGCGGCGCACGGGATCGCCGTCGCCCGCGACCTGCGCGGCGAGGACCATCACGTCGTCGCGATCATCGGCGATGGCGCGCTCACGGCGGGCCTCGCCTTCGAAGGTCTCAACAACATCGGGCACCTGCGCACCCGCGTCATCGTCGTGCTCAACGACAACGGCATGAGCATCTCGCCGAACGTCGGGGCGATGTCGCGGATGCTCGACGACTCGCGCATCGAGCTCCACCGCCCGCAGGTCGCGGCGGTGTCGCGCCTCACCGAGGCCCTCCGCACCGCGCGCCCGTATCGCGACTTCCGCCGCGCGGCGGAGATCGTCCTCGACCACATGCCGGCCGGCGACCTCGCCGAGGAGACGGCGCGGCGCCTCATGACCGCGCTCAAGGCGATCCTCATCCCGAACGTCCTCTTCGAGGAGCTCGGCTTCACCTACTTCGGGCCCGTCGACGGCCACGACCTCTTCGCCGTGGAGCACATCCTCGAGCGCGCGCGGGACCTGCGCGACGGCCCCGTGCTCGTCCACGTGCAGACCCAGAAGGGTCACGGCTACGCCCCGGCGGAGGAGGACAACGAGAAGTGGCACGGCGTCTCCGCGAAGGGCACAGCGGCGCCGGCGGCGCCGACGTACACGAAGGCGTTCGCGGACGCCGTGCGCGAAGTGATGCGCCTCGACGACCACGTCGTCGCCATCACCGCGGCGATGCCCAGCGGGACGGGGCTCGCGCCGCTCTTCGACGAGATGCCGGGGAGGCTCTTCGACGTCGGGATCTGCGAGCAGCACGCCGTCACGTTCGCGGCGGGCCTCGCGACGCAGGGGATCGTTCCCATCGTCGCGATCTACTCGACCTTCCTCCAGCGCGGCTTCGACCAGATCGTCCACGACGTCGCGATCCAGCGTCTTCCCGTCGTCTTCGCGATGGACCGCGCGGGCATCGTCGGCGACGACGGCCGTACGCACCAGGGCCTCTTCGACATCGCGTACCTGCGTCCGCTGCCGGGCATGGTCCTCATGGCGCCGCGCGACGCGGCCGAGCTGCGGCACATGGTGTGGACCGCGGTGCGGCACTCCGCCGCGGGTCGCGGTCCGATCGCGCTCCGCTACCCGCGCGGGACGGTGACGGGGGTCGCGAACGACGAGCCGCTGCGCGAGATCCCCATCGGCGTGTCCGAGACGCTCCGCGAGGGCGGCGACGTCGTCCTCCTCGCCTACGGCACTGTCGTGCAGCCGGCAGAGGCCGCGGCCGAGCTCCTCGCCCACGACGGGATCGAGGCGACGGTGGTGAACGCGCGCTTCGCGAAGCCGCTCGATGCCGACCGCATCCTGTCGCTCGCCGCTCGCACGCCGCGCATCCTGACCATCGAGGAGCACGCGGCCGCGGGCGGATTCGGCAGCGCCGTCATGGAGCTCCTCGCCGAGCGCGGCGCGCGCGCGGACGTCGAGACGCTCGCGGTCCCCGACGAGTGGGTCGACCACGGCGCGCAGAAGGTCTGGCGGCACCGTTTCGGACTCGACGCCGAGGGGATCGCCGGCGCGGTCCGACGCCGGTGGCCCCGCCTCGTGCGGGCAAGGGAGATCACCGAGACCGCGGGCTGACCGAGCGCGCTAGCGGTGCTGCTCTCGCTGCTCGGCGCGGCGGCGCGCCTCCTCTTTGCCGACCTGGCAGCACTTGCAGTGCGGGGTCGGCCACGCGAATGCGACGACCAGAGCTATCCAGCCCGCCGCCATTGCGACGGTGAACGCGGCATCCGCTGACATAGAGAGGTCGCGAAGCAAGGTCCGCGCCAGCGGTGCCGCCGCGCCACGCGCGGATCAGTCGCCCGGGTTCTCGGTCGCTCGGGCGGGACTCTCGGTCGCCCGTTGCGTCTCCGTTGCGCGCGGCGCGTCGGTCTCGCGCGGCCGCGGCGACCCCGTCGCCTGCGGCCGCTCGCTCTCGCGCGGAGCTTCGGTCGCGCGCTCGCGCTCCGGGGTCTGCGCCGGGGCCGCGCTCGGAGGGTGATCGTCGGACGACGGCGGAGCGAGCCGCTCCTGCGCGTCGATCGCGCGCTGGATCCCCTGCTGGGCGTCCGCCGGCAGCCGGTCCTTGAGGTCCTCGAGGACGGGCAGGTCCCGGTGACGCGCGTTCTCGACGACCTGGTCGACGGCGTCGTGGCGCTGTGCCGGCTCGCTTCTCCGCAGCGCCTGGACGGCGGCCGCGAATCGCTGCACCGCGGCCTCGTACTCCGTCGTCGCGGTCGGGGCCTTCGCGGGGACGTCGGCCGACCGCTGGAGGTCGCTGAGGCGGTCCTGCACCTGGGCCGCGAGGATCTGGACCCTGGCCTGCGCCGTCGGCGCGAGCGCGACCTGCAGCTGCTCCGCCGCGCGCTTGAGTCCGAAGGCGGGATCGCCCGGCAGGCTGCCCGCGGCGGCGGTGCCCGCGCCGGCCGCGAGCATCGCGACGAGCGCGGCCGCGACGACGGCGGCACGGAGGCGAGGGCCCCACCAGCGAAGGCGCTGCGTGAAGGAACGCGAGCGGAAGCGCCGCTCCTCGGACAGCGCGGCGGCCTCGTTCATGAGCTCCGCTCGCAGACGCTTGCGGAAGTCGTCGCGCAGCCCCGGCCGCGGCAGGGGCTCGCGGCTCATGACACCGCCTCGCGCGGCAGCATCTGACGGAGCGTGCCGAGCGCACGGAACTCGATCCCGCGCACCGTGCCGTCGCGGCGGCCGATGATCCGCCCGATCGCTTTCGTGTCGAGGCCCTCCAGGTAGCGGAGGATGATCACGTCCTGCTGGAGCGGCGTGAGGCGGGCGATCGCGTCGCGGAGCGCCTGGCTGTCGGAGAGGCGGTCGAGGCCGTCGTCGGGATCGACGACCTGGTCGCCGTCGGCGTGCGCGAGCGCGTCCTCGAACGTGAGCTGGGGCCGCTGCCGGCGCGCGCGGTCGATGATCGCGTTGCGCGCGATGCGGTACAGCCAGGCCAGGAAGGGCTGGCGCGGCTCGTACCGCGGCATCGCCCGCAGCGCCTTGAAGAAGACCTCGCTCGTCACGTCCTCCGCGTCGGCCTCGTTCCTGACGCGGTAGTACGCGTACCGGTACACCGCGTCGACGTAGCGGTCGTAGAGGGCTCCGAACGCTTCGGCGTCACCGGCCACGGCCCGCTTGGCCAAAGCGGCGTCGTCGCCCCGCGCACGCTCGTCTCTTTGAACGCCGGCCCCGTCCGGCGCGTTAGGCCGCTCCCCTCTCACGACCGGCCGAACGTAGCACCTCTCCCGGCGTTGTGGCCGCTTTCCGTTCGCTCGCTCGACCGGCAGCCGTCGGCGGGGCTATTGGTGGGAAAGGAGGAACGTGACGAGCGCGTCCAGATCCGATGGCGAGAGGCGCTGGCCGAAGCCGCGCGGCATGACGTCGTTGTAGCCGGGGACGACGTACGCCCCCGGGTCCAGGATCGACTGCCGGATGTAGTCCTCGGCGGACATCCCCGCGCGGCGCGTCGCCGCCGTCGTCCCGATGTGCGTGAGGTCGGGACCGACGTGCCCGCCCTGGCCGTCGATGGTGTGGCAGTTCGAGCACCCGAGCTGTCCGAAGAGCTGGCGTCCCCGCGGGATCGGCTCCGTCGCGGGAGGCTCGGCGCATGCGACGGCCGTCGCGAGCACCACGACGCAGAACAGCAGGAAGCGCCGCATCATGCCGTGAGTGGAGAGTAGGGACATCGCCGCCGCCTCGCTCTCGCCACGAGCGCCGCCGCTCGCGCGCCTCGTGCACGCGACGGTGGTCCTCGACGAGCGTCCGGTGCTGCGGGCGGTCGACCTCGATCTGCCGCCGGGGATCACGGTCCTGCGCGGACCGAACGGCTCCGGCAAGACGACCGCCCTCCGTGCGCTCGCGGGCCTTCTGCCGATCGCGCGCGGCGAGCGCGACGCTCCCGACGACGTCCTCTACCTGGGACACCGTCCGCAGCTGCTCCACGGCCTGACCGCGCGCGAGAACCTCGCCTTCTTCCGCGCGTTCCGCGGCTCCGTGGGGTCGCCCGCCGCGCCGCTGGGCGTCGACGACGCACTCGAGCTCTGGGGCATCCGCCGGGACGCTGACCGCCCCGTCGAGCACCTCTCCGCCGGACAGCGCCGGCGCGCCGCTCTCGCGCGCCTCGAGGTCGAGACGTGTGCGCTCGCCCTCCTGGATGAGCCCTTCGCCGAGCTGGACGACGACGCCGCCGCCGTCCTGCGCGCGACCCTCGCGCGGCTGGCCCACGCCGGGAGCGCGGTCGTCGTGGCGTCGCACGGACACCACGACCTCGACGACGTCGCGGTGCGCGTCTGCACGCTGCGCGAGGGGAAGCTGGAGACGTGAGCGACGTCACGATCGGCGTCGCCCGCCGCTCCTCGAACACGAGCGGACCGAAGCGCGCATGGCTCGTCGCCGCGCGGGAGGTGCGCGCGGACCTTCGTCAGCCGGACGGGCTCATCGCCGGCGTGACGTTCATGGCCGTCCTCGTCCTCCTCGAGAGCCTCATCGTCGGCCCGCAGACCGCGCGGCAGAGCGCGGTCGCGCCCGCGCTCTACTGGGTCGCGCTGCTGTTCGCGGCCATCGTCACGACGACGCGGTCGTTCGACCGCGAGCTCGAGGACGACGCGATCGACGCCGTCCTCGCGCTCCCCGGCGGCGCCGACGCGCTCTACGCCGGCAAGCTCATCGCGCTCGCCGGCTCGCTCGTCGTCGTGGCGCTCGTCGGCGGGCTGCTCGAGGTCGTCTTCCTCGACCTCGCCGTGCCGCTGCCGCTGCAGCTCGTCGTCGCGACCCTCCTGGGCGTGCTCGCCCTGCCGCCCATCGTCGTGCTCGATGTCGCGCTGACGCTGCGCGTGCGCGCGCGTGCGGCGCTCGTGCCGATCCTCGCGCTGCCCGTGCTCGTCCCCCAGCTCGTCGCGGGGACGAACGCGGTCTCCGCGGCCCTCTCGGGCGACCCTTCCGGCTCGCTCGGCTGGTCCGGGCTCCTGCTGGCGGCGGGCCTGGCGTACACGGCCGCGGGGATCATCCTCGTTCCGACCGCCATCGAGTGAGCGAGAAACGGACACGATCGCATGAGATGATCGACACGTGATCCGGACCGCAGCGGCCGTCCCCTACACCCCGCGCTGGGCCCCGCTCCTCGAGATCGCGACCGTCGCCGCGGTGGTGGTCGCGACGTGGATGGCCCTCGTGTGGGCCCCTCCCGACGCGGTGCAGGGCCAGGTCCAGCGGGTCATGTACGTCCACGTGCCGAGCGCGTGGACCGCGTACCTCGCCTTCATCGTCGTCTTCCTCGCGAGCGTCGGCTGGCTGTGGACGAAGAGGCCCATCTTCGACGCGATCGCCGTCTCGTCCGCCGAGATCGGCGTGCTCTTCACCGGGCTGTGCCTCGTCGCCGGGTCGATCTGGGCGA
>JAJYLV010000077.1 GCA_021787445.1 Chloroflexota bacterium
CGCCGCTCGAGCAGCTGGGCCCACCCCTTCAGCGACGTGAGCGGGCTCTTCAGGTCGTGCGACACCGCGGAAAGGAACTCGTCGCGGGTACGGAGGGCGTCCTCGAGCTGGCGGTACAGCCGCGCGTTGTCGATGCCGAGCGCGACGCGGGCGGCGAGCTCCGCCGCGAACGCGGCGTCCTCCGGCCCGTAGGCGCGCCCGGAGCCCGCGGTCGCGAACGAGACGGCGCCGACGGCGCGGGCGTGGGCGACGAGCGGGACGCAGATGAAGGACCCGAGCCCGACCGCGCGCACGAGCGCGAGCTCGTCCGGGGAGTGCGCGCCGAGGTGCGTCGGCTCCGCCTGGGGCAGGTGGAGCGGACGCGCCTCACGCACGACGGCGCCGACGCCGTCCGCGTCGTCGAGTCGCGGTGGACGCCGCTGCCCGAGGGCGCGCAGGGCCCGGAGCGCGTCCGGATCGACGTGCGCGACGCCGATCCGCCGCAGGTACGTGCCGTCGAGCAGATCGATGGCGCACCAGTCGGCAAGGCGCGGGACCGTGAGCCGCGCGAGCGCCGCGAGGGACTCGTCGAGGTCGAGCGTCGACGCCACGGCGGTGCTCGCGTCGACGAGGAGGCGCAGCCGATCCTCGCGCGCCGTCCCGCTCCTCGGGACGGCTTCGAGGTCGCGCTCGAGGTCGCCCTCGACCCCATGCATGACAGCGACGATAGTGATGATCCGTGCGCCGGGTGAGCGGGCGGGGCAGCGCCGATCTCGCGATCGGCCTCATGTCCGGCACCTCGGCGGACGGGGTCGACGGCGCCATCGTCCGCGTGTCGGGCGGGAGCGCTCACCCCACGGTCGAGCTCCTGGCGCATCGCTCCGTGCCCTTCGCGCCCGGGCTGCGCGCGCGGATCCTCGCCGCCGCGGGCGACGCGACCCTCACGGCCGCCGCGCTCGCGCGCCTGCACCGCGACCTCGGCGACGCGTATGCCGACGTGGCCGTCCATCTGCGGTCGACGGCGCCCGGCGACGTGGCGGTGATCGGGGTGCACGGCCAGACGGTCGCCCACCTGCCGCTCGAGCGCGTCACGCTCCAGCTCGGTGACGCCGCGCGCGTCGCGGCGCGTTCCGGGATCGCCACGGTCGCCGACTTCCGGAGCGCCGACGTCGCCGCCGGAGGCGAGGGCGCGCCGCTGACGCCGTTCGCCGACCGCATCCTCTTCGGCAGCCGCGCTCCGTGCGCCGTCCTCAACCTCGGCGGCATCGCGAACCTCACCCTGCTCCCCGACGACGATCCCGACCATGTCGTCGCGCTCGACACGGGACCCGGGAACATGGTCATCGACGCGCTCGCGCGTCTCGGCGGCGCGGATCACGACAGCGGCGGTGCCGGCGCGCTGCGCGGCCGTGTCCACGAGGACGCCCTCGCGACGGCGCTCGCCCACCCCTTCTTCGCACGGCCCGCGCCGAAGAGCGCCGGGCGCGAGGAGTTCGGCGAGCCGTTCACGCGCGCGCTCGTCCGCCACGTCGACGCGACGCTCGACGACGCGCTCGCGACGGCGACCGAGCTCACGGCGCGCACCGCGGCGGACGCGCTGGCCGCCAACACCCCGCGCGGCCTCGCCTGGAGCGAGATCCTCGTCGGCGGAGGTGGCGCGCGCAACGCCGCGCTCATGGACGCGCTCGGACGGGCCGCCGCGCCGATACCCGTGCGCGCGACCGACGACGCCGGCGTTCCCGCCGGCGCGCGCGAGGCGATGGCGTTCGCGCTTCTCGCCCTCTTCCGCGTGCGCGGGCTGCCGAACACCCTGCCGCGGTGCACCGGAGCGACGCGCGCTGTGTGTGCCGGGGCCGTCCACCGACCGTGAGAATGGCGGCGTGAGCGAGCGCGCGCCGACCGAAGCGCGTCACCCGCGCGCCGCGCGTCTCTCGCACCTGAGCACGCGCGGGATCCTCGAGCTCATGAGCGACGAGGACGCGCGCGTCCCCGCGGCCGTCCGGCGCGCGCTCCCGGCCATCGAGCGCGCCGTCGACGCCGTCGCCGACGCGATCCGCACCGGCGGACGCGTTCGCTACGTCGGCGCGGGCACGAGCGGACGGCTCGGCGTGCTCGACGCGAGCGAGTGGCCGCCGACGTTCGGCGTCACGAGCGAGCTCGCGCGCGGGATCGTCGCGGGAGGCGACCGCGCGCTGCGCGAGAGCGTCGAGGGCGCCGAGGACGACACGCTCGCGGGCGAGCGCGAGCTGCGCGCCGCCGCGCGGAGCGGCGACGTCGTCGTGGGGATATCGGCGAGCGGTCGCGCCCCCTACGTCCTCGGAGCGCTCGCGGCGGCGCGCGAGATCGGCGCGCGCACGGTCGCGGTCACCTGCGACGCCGCGTCGCCCCTCGCCGCGAGCGTCGAGATCGCGGTCGCGGTCGACGTCGGGCCCGAGATCGTCGCCGGCTCGTCGCGGCTCAAGGCGGGGACCGCGACGAAGCTCGTCCTCAACATGATCTCGACGGCGTCGATGATCCGCGTCGGGCGGACCGACGACGACCTGATGACCGGGCTGCGCGCGGTGAACGCGAAGCTCCGCGCCCGCGCCGTCGCGATCGTCGCGGCCGAAGCCCGTGTGTCGGAGGAGGAGGCGCACGAGCGCCTCGAGCGCGCGGAGTGGGACGTGCGGAGGGCGCTCCGCCGGCCGGAGTGAGGACCCGGCGCGCGGCCTCACGTACCATCCCCGCGTGCTCGGATCGCGACCACCAACGGTCGCAGCGCCCGCGGCCGGCGCGGCGCCCTCGCCGGCGGCGCCGCCGCCCGAAGCGGAGCGGCCGGACGCGCTCGCGACCGACGTCGCGCGGGTGGTCCGGGAGCTCCGGACGTCCGCCGGGCTCTCCGAGCGCGCCGCGGCGCGGCTCCTCGGCACGTCGCAGACGCAGCTGCGTCGCATGGAGGATCCGCGCTACTTGCCCTCGCTGCGGTCGCTCGCGCGCGTCGCCGCGGCGTACGGGCATCGGATCCGTATCTCCTTCGAGCCCAAGGAGAAGGCCCCCGCGCGCCCGCCGCAGCGCGCTCCGGCGCGGCCCAGGGCGGCGGCGCGCGCCCGGCGTGGCGGGGGTGGCCGCGGCAGGGCGGGGAGGCCGCGGAAGCGGACCTAGCCTGTAGGCGGTGAGCGGGACGGCGCGCATCCTCGTCGTCGAGGACGACCCTGCGGTGGCCGAGCTGGTCTCGCTCTACCTGCGCAACGCCGGCTACACCGTCACCCACGCGAGCACGGCGGCGGGGGCGCGTTCGCTCCTCGCCGAGGCGCGGCCCGCGCTCGTCGTCCTCGACCTCGGCCTGCCGGACATGGACGGCCGCGCGCTCTTCGCGGAGATCCGCAAGCGCAGCGACACGCCGGTCCTCGCGCTGACGGCGCGCGCCGAGGAGAAGGTCGAGGGGCTCGAGGCGGGAATGGACGACTACGTCACGAAGCCGTTCGATCCGCGCGAGCTCGTCGCGCGCTGCCGGGCCGTGCTGCGCCGCTCGACCGGGCTTCCCGGCGGAGGGCGCGTCCTGCAGGTCGGCGACGTGCGGATGGATCCGGCGCGGCACCAGGTCTTCGTCGCGGAGAGGGCGGTGCAGCTGCGCGCGAAGGAGTTCGAGCTGCTCGAGGCGTTCATGCGGCAGCCGGGGATCGTGCTCTCGCGCGACAAGCTCCTCGAGCAGGTGTGGGGCTTCGCCTTCCCGGGTGAGACGCGGACGGTGGACGTCCACGTGAAGCAGCTGCGCGACAAGCTCGATCCGACGACCGCGCGCATCGAGACGGTGTGGGGGGTCGGATACAAGCTCGTCGGGCCCGAGGAGCACGCGTGATCGACCGCGTCGCCGGCCGGCTATTCCTCTCCTTCCTCGCCGTCGTCGGCGTCGCCCTCGTCGTCGCCTCCGTCGCCATCGGCAGCCTCCTCGTCCGATCCGCGAACGACTCGGTCCGTCCCGTGCTCGTCGGCATCGAGCAGCCGATCGCGAACGCGGTGGTGAACGGGCTGCGACATGGCCGCCGTCCCGAGGACATCGTGCGCGGGCTGACGGACCAGGTGCGCGCGATCGACTCACGCGTCCTCATCGTCGCGACGCAGGGCCGCCGCGTGCGCGCCGACACCGAGGGACGCCTCGAGGGTCAGGTCATCCTGCCCGTCCCGTCCGGTATCCCCGAGGTGTTCACGTTCCGTGAGAACGACGAGGACTGGTACTTCGTGCAGCGCGCGGTCGACAACGCCTTCACGCTCGTCGTCGCGCGTCCGCGCGCGGCGTTCGGCCAGACCGTCCGTCAGCTCCTGCCGTCGATCGGCCTCAGCGCCGCCGCCGCCGCGGTCCTCGCCCTCCTCATCGCGGGGCTCCTCGCGCGCACGATCACGCATCCGCTGCGCGACCTGGTCCGCGGCGCGGGGCGCTTCGCCAGCGGGGACCTGCACGCGCGTGTCACGGCCGGTGGGCCGCTCGAGGTCCGCGAGCTCGGTCGCGCGTTCAACGACATGGCCGACGAGATCGAGCGCGCGCGGGGCACGGAGCGAGCCTTCCTCGCGGACATGTCGCACGAGCTGCGGACCCCGCTCACGTCGATACAGGGCTTCTCTCAGGCGATCGTCGACGGCGAGGTGCAGGGCGACGGCGTCGGGTGGGCCGCGCGGACGATCCAGCGAGAGGCGCGCCGGCTCATCCGGATGGTCGAGGGCCTGCTGCAGGTCGCGCGGATCGAGGCCGGGACACCCCAGGGCGAGCGGGAACGCGTCGCCCTGCCCGACGTCCTGAGCGCGGCCGTCGCGGCGATCGAGGCGCAGGCGCACGACGCCGAGGTCACGATCCGCCAGGACATCGGCGCCGTGCCCGGCGTGATGGGCGACCGCGACCGCCTGTCCCAGCTCTTCCTCAACGTTCTCGACAACGCGGTGAAGCACTCCCCGAAGGGGGCGACGGTCGACGTGGGGACGGCGACGCTCGACGGGAACGTCGTCGTGCGCGTCCGCGACCGCGGCGCCGGGATCCCGACCGGCGCCGAGACTCGGGTCTTCCAGCGCTTCTACCGGGGAGAGGACGTCGAGCGCGACGGCGCCGGCCTCGGTCTCGCGATCGCCCAAGCCATCGCGCAGGCGCACGGCGGTCACATCGAGGCGCGCAACGTGGACGGGGGCGCGGAATTCACGGTGGTGCTGCCGGCGGCGAAGTGAGCGCGCGAGGAGCTCGCGCGGACGAGAAGGCAGGCGACCGACGGATCACCCGAGGACGGCTCCGCGGAACAGTTGTTCACACGCCCGAGGTGCCCTGATAGGCTGGCACCGCCCGAAGAGGGTGGGCACGAGAGACCACGCGACAGTCGAAGTGAGGCGAAACCTCCCGAGACCGTGCGGACGCTCAAGTCCCAGCAACAAATAAGGGAGGAAGCTTCACAAGTGAGCTTCACCGACAAGACCCTGACCTGCAAGGACTGTGGCCAGGAATTCATCTGGACCAGCGGGGAGCAGGAGTTCTATCAGTCCCGCGGTCTCATGAACGAGCCGGGCCGGTGCCCGACGTGCCGTGCGGCACGGCGTGCATCCGGAGGCGGAGCTGGCTACGGCGGAGGCCGTGGCATGGGCGGACCGCGCGAGTTCTACACCGCGACCTGCAGCAACTGCGGCGGCGAGGCCCGCGTCCCGTTCCAGCCGCGCGGCGACAAGCCCGTCTACTGCAGCTCCTGCTTCGAGCAGGTCCGTCCCTCGGCTTCGCGCGGCGCCCGCTACTAGCCCCGATCCCCGAAGCGGAACGAAGAGAGGCCCCGCCGACAAGGCGGGGCTCTTCCTTTCACCCGCTGACCTTCACCTCGCCGATCGCGATGCCGTAGCGCCATACGTCCAGCTCGGGCGGCGTCACGCCGTGCGCGCCGAGGATCGTGCCGGCGTGCGCGCGGTGGTCGCTGCCGTGGTGGATGAGCTGCGCGAGGACGACGCCGGCCGTCGCCGTCCCGTCCCTCGTCGGAACGAGGCGACCGCCCGCGAACGGCGTCGCGAGGAACGCTTCGAGCCGCGCGCCGATGCGCTCCTCCTGAGCGACGAGCTCGGAGAGCGGCAGGAGCCGCCCGGTCTCGCGCGTGAAGTCCTTCGCCGGATCCTCCTGGCCGGTGAGGCGGAAGAGGTAGCCGCGCTGGGCGCCGACGATGTGGTGGAGCGTGTTGTGGATCGCTCCGTACGTGCCGGGCACGGTCCAGCGGAGCTGCTCGGGCGTCAGCGTCTCGCAGTAGCGCAGGAGCTCGAGGTCCGCCCAGACCTCGTGCCGAATGCTCCGCAGGACGGCCTCGTTCGCCGTGACGTCCCCGTTCATCTTCGTACCCCCCGTTCGAGCGCAGCCTAGACCGTGAGAGCTCGAGCGTCAGAAGCCGTATGCGTACACGCGGCGCGCGTCGAGCCGATACGAGATGCGCTCCTGCTTCGCGAACTGCTCGCGCGCCATCCGCTCGCCCTCCTCGCGGCCGTGGTAGCGGATGGCCATGCGGCGGATGTCGTCCTGGGCCGTGGAGGGGTCGGCGACGACGGTGACGCGTCCGTCCGCGCGGACGTAGCGGTAGCCGTCGTGCACGACGATCGACACTCGCGGATCGCGGCGCAGGTTGCGCGTCTTCACACGGTCGGCGGTCGTGTTGAAGACGAGCTCGTCGTCCTCGAAGAGGTACCACATCGTCGTGAGGTGCGGCGATCCGTCGGCGTTCAGGGTCCCGACGATCGCGAAGCGGACCTCGGACAGGAATGCGCGTACCTCGCGCGTGACCCCGTGCCTCATCGGAACATGTCCTTCTCTTTCGGCCGGATGTAGTCGTGCGCCGTCTCGCGTGAGGCGGGCGGCTCGAGCCCGCGGAGGATGGCGACGGGATGCCGGTCGAGCTTGCCCATGACCAGCTCCGCCGCGGCCGCGATCTCGTCGGCGAGCGCGATCTCCGTCACGCGCAGCTCGTAGCCCTGCGGGTCGTGCTGACCCATGTACCGCAGCAGCGCGGGAAGGCCCGCCATGCCGATCGCGACGTTGACGTGGCCCTCGCGCCACGCCCGCCCGAACGTGTCCGTCACGACGACCGCCACGTCGCAGCCGCTGCGCCGGCCGATCTCCTCGCGCAGCCGCGCCGCCGACGCATCCGGATCGACGGGGAGCATGACGACCGAATCCGGCGCTCCGGCGTTCGAGCGGTCCACGCCGGCGTTCGCGCAGACGAAGCCGTGGTGCGTCTCGGAGATGAGCACGCCCCGCTCCCAGCGGACGATCGCGCGCGTCTCTCGCAGGACGACCTCGAGCTGCCGCGCGTCCTTCCCCGACTCGACGGCCATCGTCCGCGCGCGGTCCGACGGCGTGACCGTCGAGAGAGCGACGACGCGGCCCTCGGCCTTCGAGACGATCTTCTGCGCGACGACGACGACGTCGCGGTCGTGCAACGGCTCTGCGAGAGCGCCCGCGATGAGCGCGGCGAGGTCGTCGCCCGCTCGCACCTCGGGAAGACCTTCGACCGGCCACATGGACAGCCGCCTCACTCGGCGAGTGTGGCACGGCGACCACGCCGCGACCCGCGAGGAGGCGAGCTGATGGATCTGGACACCGCGTTCCGCCCCTCGGGTCCCTATCCTCATCGGGTGCTGACGCTCGGCTGGAAGGCCTCCGCGGAGCAGTTCGGACCGCCCGAGCTGCTCGGCCTGGCCGAGCGCGCGGAGGAGCGCGGCTTCGACTCCATCGTCGTGAGCGACCACTTCCACCCGTGGCGCGACACGGGTGGGCACGCGCCGTTCTCCTTCGCCTGGCTCGGCGCGGTCGGCCAGCGCACGCGCCACACGCGCCTGGGGACGAGCGTCGTCAGTCCCGGCTTCCGCTACCACCCGGCGATCGTCGCCCAGGCGATCGCGACGCTCGCCTCGCTCACCCCCGGCCGCGTCTTCCTCGGCGTCGGGTCGGGCGAAGCGATGAACGAGGTCCCGGTCGCGACCATCGAATGGCCGTCGCCGCGCGAGCGCCAGCGCCGGCTGCGCGAGGCGGTGGGCCTCATCCGCGAGCTGTGGCGCGACGACTACGTGACGCACGAGGGCGAGCACTTCCGCACGCGCGCGGCGAAGATCTTCGACAAGCCGCCCGCGGCGGTGCCCATCCTCGTCGCCGCCGGCGGCCCCAAGGCCGCGGAGATGGCGGGGGAGATCGGCGACGGGATCATCGTCACGAGCGGGAAGAAGCGCGAGCTCTACACGGACGAGCTGCTGCCGGGATCGCGGCGCGGCCTCGCGAAGGCGGGGCGCGATGCGGACGCGTTCGAGCGGATGGTCGAGATCAAGCTCTCCTTCGATACGAGCGCGGATCGCGCTCTCGCCAACTGCCGCCCCTGGGCCGCGCTCGCGCTCCCCGAGGAGGCGAAGCGCGGCGTCGAGGACCCGCGCGAGATGGAGCGCCGCGCGGTGACCGCCGAGGCGAACGCGCACACGCGCTTCATCGTGTCGAGCGACCCCGACGAGGCGTGCGAGAAGATCGGCGCATACGTCGACCTCGGCTTCGACCACCTCGTCTTCCACCTGCCCGCCGACGACCAGGCACGGTCGATCGACCTCGTGGGGAAGGAGATCCTCCCGCGGCTGCGAAAGCGCTCGTAGAGGATGCACGCGTCGCGCACCTGGCGACGTCGGACCAGTACGCGAACCCGCACGTCGTGCCCATCGTGTTCGTCTTCGAGGACCCGCACCTGTACACGCCGATCGACAGCAAGCCGAAGGGCGTCACCGACTGGCGGCGCCTGCGCCGCGTGCAGAACGTCGTGACGAACGGGCGCGCGAGCGTCGTCGTCGACGCCTGGAGCGAGGAGTGGTCGGAGCTCCGCTACGTCCTTCTCGAAGGGACCGCCGACGTCCTCGAGGGCGGCGCCGAGCGCGACCACGCGCTCACGCTCCTCGAGGCGAAGTACCCGCAGTACGCGCGCATGCCTCTCGGCGACGCGCCGGTCATCCGCGTGACCGTGGAGCGGCGCCGGGAGTGGTCCGGCGCGGAGGCCGCGCCCTAGATCTCGCCCGTCGCGGCGTAGCGATCGGCGATGGCGAGCGCCTCGTCGAGCGCCGAGATGCCGATGCGCAGCTCGTCCTCGGTGACGATGAGCGGCGGCGCGACGATGACGACGTTCCAGCGCGTCATCACGTACACGTCGCGCTTCAGGCACGCCGCGCGCAGCGCGCTCGCCAGCGTCTGGCTCGGGCCGTTCCAGCGCTCGAGCATCTCCTTCGTCGAGCGGTCCTTCACCAGCTCGATGCCCCACATGAGCCCCTTGCCGCGCACGTCGCCCACCGAGGGGTGGCGCGCCATGAGCGCGCGCAGCTCGCGTCCGAGCACCTCACCCATCGCCGCCGCGTTCTCGACGACGCGCTCGT
>JAJYLV010000078.1 GCA_021787445.1 Chloroflexota bacterium
TGCGCCAGCGCGAGCAGTGGGCGCAGCGTCTCATGGACATCGACGACCGCGTCAGCGCCCACGTGAAGCGGCTTCAGGAGATGGGGTTCAAGAGCCCCTACCTGCGGCAGCTCGTCGTCGCCCGCTGCAACCCCGTCCGCTGGATCCCGCTCAAGCGCGGTCAGACCGCGCCGCCGATGCCGGTCGCCGAAGCGCTTACCCGGATGACCGCAAGCGTGAGGAAGTTCGACCCCGGGAAGGTCCGCGCCGCGGACCTCGCACTGGTGGCGGCCGTGGCGCCCGCAGAGGAATAAGCCGCCCGCCCGGCTGCTAGGCGGGCGACGGTATCGGACCGCGCCTGCCTGCGTTAGAGAAAGCGTGCTGGAGGAGCAGGTCCGCGCCGCCGAGGTGAAGCTGGCGCGCACCCGCGGCCTATTGGTCGCACTGGCGCTCCTCCTCACCCTCGTCGTCTTGTCGCTCCCCGGGCAGCCGCTCTCGCAAGAGCTCCGGTCCGTGCTCGAGGTCCTCTTCGTCGTCCAGGTCCTGCTCGCCCTGGTCGTCGTCGGGCGCGAGCTCATCCGCGTCACCAACGCCGCGGCGGAGCGCCGAGCGCTGCGCCGCAATGCCGTCGCCCTGCTCACCGCCCACGATGAAAGACGGAAAGCGGTCGAGGAGCGCGACGAGCTGTCGCGCACGGTCGCCGGACTCCGGGCGCTCAACGAGCATCTCCGGGATGAGCTCCGGCAGCGCGACGAGGCCGTCGCCTCAGCGGTGCACGAGCTGCGCAACCCGCTGACCTCGGTGCAGGCGTACGGGCAGCTCATGTCGCGCAACCTGCAGTCCGTGCAGCGGCAGGTCGAGCAGCTCGAGCGGCTCATCAGCGATCTGCTGGCCCTGCCCGGAGCACGACCCATCGTCGAGGCCGAGGTCGACGTCGTGCGTGAAGCGCGTGACGCCGCGTCGCGGCTCCGCCTTCTCACCGACACCGACGTTCAGGTGGACGTCGAGGACGGCGGGCCCTTCGTCGTGCGCGGCGACCCGGGGCGGCTCGGACAGGTGCTCGACAACCTCCTGCGGAACGCCGCGAAGTTCTCGCCGCACGACCGTGCGATCGAGATCGACGTACGCCGCGAGCGCGATGAGATCCACGTGACCGTCACCGACCACGGCTCGGGCATCCCGTCGGACGAGCTCGGGCTCATCTTCGAGCGCTACTACCGCGGGTCGGGGCAGCGGCGGGACGTCGCCGGCGAGGGGATCGGGCTAGCCGTCAGCCGCGAGATCGTGCTCCAGCACGGCGGGCGGATCTGGGCGACGAGCCCCGGTCCGGGGCAGGGCAGCTCGTTCCACATCGCGCTGCCGGCGGCCTCTGTCGAGGTGCCGGACCGCCTCCCGACCTCCGTCGGCGAAGCCTGACCGCGGCGAGCGACGGCTCGCCTTCCGAGGCCTCTCGGCACGCGACGTGCGGAAGCGCCGCTCCAGTGACCGAAGGGATGAGGATCCTCACGATCGAGGACGACGCCGCGACGGCCGCGGCTTTCCGCGACGTCCTCGCCGACGGCGGGCACGAGGTGCGCGTCGCCTCGGACGGACGCAAGGCCCTCGCCGAGCTGGCCGGATGGCGGCCGGACGTCATCGTCCTCGACCTGCTCCTGCCCTCGCTGAGCGGGCACACGCTCCTCCGCTACCTGCGGGAGCTGCCCGAGTACCGCCAGATCCCGGTCGTCGTCGTCTCCGGGGCACTGCCGACGCTCCAACGCCTCGAGGGGGCCAACGCGGTGCTCCGCAAGCCGTTCGAGCTGCACAAGCTCCTCGACCTCGTCGAGCGCCTCCGACCCCAGGTGCGGCGGAACTAAGAGCGCTCCCCGCTACGCGGCGGGCCGCGCGCGTTCCAGCCCCACGATCTCGCGCCAGCGGATGACCGCGTCGGCGACCTGAAGGCCTCCGGTGTCGACCCACTCGTGCCCCTGGCCGAGGAGATCCGGGCAGAGCGCCCACCGGCCACCGTGCTGGGTGAGACCGAGCTCGGTGCTGCGGCGGTGCGCCGGCGCGGTGCAGAGGTAGTGGACGAGACGGTCGTCGGCCATGTGTCACCGGGTGCATCCGTCATGCCACGTCGGTCGGAAGGCCGCGCCCTCAGGTCCGACCGGCTGCTCGCCGGCGGCATTGGCCACATCGCCTCTGTCCGCTCCGCCCTGTCGCGGCGAGCCCGCGCTGACGACGATCCCGTCTCGTGGACCCCACGACCCTCGCGCGCGTCCAGTTCGCGATGACGATCATGTTCCACTTCCTCTTCCCGGCGATCACGATCGGTCTCGGCCTGATCGTCGCGATCTTCGAGACGCTGCGGTGGCGGACGCGCGATCCGCTGTGGGATCGGACGGCGCTCTTCTGGACGCGGATCTTCGCCGTCACGTTCGTCATGGGCGTGGCCACGGGGATCGTCATGGAGTTCCAGTTCGGGACGAACTGGGCGCGCTACTCGGCGTTCGTCGGCGACGTCTTCGGCGCCCCGCTCGCCGCCGAGGGCGTGTTCGCGTTCTTCCTCGAGTCGACGTTCCTCGGCGTCCTCCTCTTCGGCCGCGCGCTCGTGTCCTCGACGGTCCGCTGGCTCGCGGCCGTCCTCGTCGCGCTCGGCTCCGCGCTTTCGGCCTTCTGGATCATCGTCGCCGACTCGTGGATGCAGACGCCGGCGGGATACGTCGTCACCGACGGCCGCGCGCGCCTCACCGACTTCTGGGCGGCCATCCTCAACCTCTCCACGCTGACGCGCTTCTCCCACACCGTCGTGTCGACGTGGGTCATGGGCGGCTTCCTCGTGCTCGGCGTCTCGGCCTTCTACCTCCTGTCGCACCGCCACCGTGACGTCGCCCTGGCCTCGATCCGCGTCGCGCTCGCCGTCGCGTTCGTCGGGACGCTGCTCATCTTCGTGACCGGCGACCGCGGCGCGCGGCAGGTCGCGGTGACACAGGAGGCCAAGTTCGCCGCGATGCAGGGCGTGTACACGACGACCGCCGGAGCGCCCCTCGTCATCTGGTCGCTGCCGCCGGCCCAGGACCCGGCGGACGCGTCGCAGGCGCCGGAGATCGTCGTCACGCGGCTGCTGAGCTTCCTCGCGTTCGGCAACGTCGCCGCGCCCGTGCGCGGCCTCTCGGAGTTCCCGACGATCGACTGGCCGCCCGTCGCGCTGACGTTCCTCGCGTACCACAACATGGTCGCGATCGGGACGCTGCTGCTCGTCGAGATGCTCGCCGCGGCGTTGCTCGTCCGGCGCGGCACGCTCGAGACGCATCGCACCTGGCTGCGCGTCCTCATGTGGTCGACGCCGCTGCCGATGCTCGCGATCCAGCTCGGATGGATGACGGCCGAGGTGGGGCGGCAGCCGTGGCTCGTGTACGGCGTCTTCCGAACGCCGGACGGGGTCTCGGACAACGTCGCGACGTCGGACCTCGTGCTCTCGATCGCTCTGTTCGCCGTCGCCTACGTCGTGATCGCGTGGCTGTGGGTCCGCCTCTTCCTCGCCGAAGTGCGGCGCGGGCCGGCGGTGACGGCGTGATCGACCTCGCGCTCGTCTGGTTCATCCTCATCGCGGTCCTGCTGGCGGGGTACGCCGTCCTCGACGGCTTCGACCTGGGATCGGGGATCCTGCACCTCGTCGTCGCGCGCACCGACCGCGAGCGCGGCGCCGTCCTCGGCGCGATCGCCCCCGTGTGGGACGGGAACGAGGTCTGGCTCCTCACGGCGGGAGGCGCGCTCTTCGCCGCGTTCCCGCTCGTCTACGCGACGGTCTTCTCCGGCTTCTACCTCGCGCTCGTGCTCGTCCTGCTCGCTCTCATCTTCCGCGCCGTCTCGCTCGAGGTGCGGGAGACGGGCACGTCGACGGCGTGGCGTCGCGGCTGGGACGTCGTGTTCTCGCTCTCGTCCTTCCTCGTCGCCCTCCTCCTCGGCGTCGCGATCGGCAACGTGCTCGTCGGGCTGCCCCTCGACGCCGGCGGCGTCTACCGCGGCGGCCTCGTGGGGCTGCTGCGGCCCTTCCCGCTCCTCACGGGTCTCCTCGCGGTCGCGATGTTCACGATGCAGGGCGCCGCGTGGCTCGCGCTCCGGTCCGACGGCGAGCTGCGCACGCGGAGCCGCGCCGCGGGCGCCGCGGCGGCGACGGCGTTCATCGCGCTCTGGGTCGTCGTGACCGTCGCGTCCGTGAACGTCCCGACGCTCCACGACCTGCCGCTGGGCTGGGGTGCCTTCGTCGCGCCGGCCGTGGTCGTCGGTGCGTCGGCGACGTTCCTCGCGGCGTCGCGGAGAGGCGCCGACGGCGCGGCGTTCCTGTCGTCGTCGCTCGCCATCGTCGGCCTTCTCGCCCTCGGCGCGCTCGCGCTCTTCCCCGACGTGCTCCCCGCGACCGAGGCCGCTCGCAGCCTGACGATCCGCAACGCCGCGTCCTCGGACCTGACGCTGACGACCATGCTCGTCATCGCGCTCGTCGGGATGCCGCTCGTCCTCGCCTACACGATCTTCGTCTACGTGCGCTTCCGCCGCGTGCGGATCGAGGGGTACTCGTAGCGCAAGACGCGGCGCCGGCTCACGCCTTCGCGGGGAAGGAGTAGTCCCGGAACCTCTCGCGGAGCGCGGTCTTGAGGAACTTCCCCGTCGCCGTGCGCGGGATGGCGTCGATGAACTCGACGGCGTCGGGGAGCTGCCACTCCGCGAACTTGGGCGCGAGGAACCCGATCAGCTCGGCCTCGCTCGCGGACGCACCGGGCTTGAGCACGACGACCGCGAGCGGGCGCTCCTGCCACTTCGGGTGGGGGACCGCGATGACCGCGGCCTCGGCGACCGCGGGGTGGCCCATGAGCGCGCCCTCGAGGGCGACGGTGCTGATCCACTCGCCGCCGGACTTGACGAGGTCCTTCGAGCGGTCGGTGATCGTGATGTAGCCGTTGGGATCGATCGAAACGATGTCCCCCGTCTTGAACCAGCCGTCCTCGGTGAAGCGGTCCGCCCCGTCGGGCGTGTTGTAGTAGGCCCGCGCGATCCACGGGCCGCGGATCTCGAGCTCGCCCATCGCTTTCCCGTCCCACGCGATGAGGCCCGTCTCGCCGCGCGCGCGGACCTCCACCATCGCCGCGGGCATGCCCTGCTTCTCGCGGACCGCGTACGCCATCGGCTCGGGGAGATCGCGCAGCTCCTTGCGGACGTTGCCCACCGACCCGAGCGGCGTCGTCTCGGTCATGCCCCAGGCGTGGATGACGCGCAGCCCGTGCTTGTCGAAGCCCGGTAGCAGCGACGGGGGGCACGCCGCGCCGCCGACGACCATGCGCATCCCCGGGACGAGATGCCACCGCGCCGGCTCCTTCTCGAGCGCCGCGAGGATGGCGAGCCACACCGTCGGGACGCCCGCGCTGATCGTCACGCGCTCCTTCTCGTACAGGTCGAGGAGGCTCTCGGGGTCGAGGAAGGGGCCGGGGAGCACGAGCGTGGCGCCGACGAGCGCCGCGGCGTGGGGGAGACCCCACGCGTTCACGTGGAACATGGGCACGACCGGGAGGAGGACGTCGCCTTCGCAGAGAGCGAGCGAATCGACCATCGCCTCGCCCATCGAGTGCAGGACCATCGCCCGGTGCGAATAGACGACGCCCTTCGGCCGCCCCGTCGTCCCCGACGAGTAGCACATCGCGGCCGCATCGTTCTCATCGATCCGGCGCGCGACGTACGCACCCGGGTCCGCGCTCGCGAGCAGGTCGTCGTACGTGCGCATGCCGTTCGCGGTCTTCGCCGCCGACGCCACGACGACCCCTTGATCGAACCGCACGCGGTCGCGGATCTTCTCGTAGACGGGGAGGAGGCTCTCGTCGACGAGGAGCATCGAGTCCCCGGCGTTCTCGATGATGTACGCGAGGTCGTCGGCACCGAGGCGCGGGTTGAGCGTGTGGAGCACCGCGCCGGCGAGAGGGATCCCGAAGTAGGCCTCGAGGTGCTGGGAATGGTTCCAGCACATCGTCGCAACGCGCATGCCCGGCCGGATGCCGGCGCCCTCGAGCGCAACGGCGAGCCGGCGGGCGCGGCGCGCGAGGTCCGCGTACGAGTACCGGTGGATGCTCCTATCGGGCAAGCGAGTGACGATCTCGCGCGTCGGGAAGATCGTCTCGGCGCGCCGCAGGATGACGTCAAGCGTGAGCGGAAAGTCCATCATCAGACCGTTCATGCCGTGCCCTCCGCATGCCGGGTGATCGGCGTGGTCCGGCGCGATGGTAGTCCCCGGCCCTCCTAGCGACGCCCCGCGACGGCATGTCGACCGCGCACGATCTCGCGCCACGCCGCGCGCCAGAACCCGCCGCCCGCGACCGCGATCGCGAGGACCGCGCCGAAGATGACGACGGCGTCGATGCTCTCGCGGCCCTGCGGCTTCCAGTACACGTCGGCGAGGTTGAGGATGAGCGCGAACTCGTCGAGGACGAGCGCCGCGCCGATCCCGAAGAGGACCGCGCGCGTGCGGCGGAGCGACCCGCGGACGTCGAGGACCCCCGAGACGAGGAGGATCACGATCCCGAACACCATGTGGTGGATGTGGAGGGGGCCGATCTCGATCCCGCCTCCGCCGCTGCGGGCGCGGAGGAAATGCGTCACGATGCGGGTGACGATCCACGTGGCGAGGAACGCGACGGCGGCGAGGAGACGCGCCTCGTTGCCGAGGTCGCGGATGTGGGTCTGCCAGAGACCGGCGAGCCGCTCTCGGGTCGGCATCGCCTAGGGGGACCGCCGGAATGGCACGCCGACCGCCCGTAGCATCGAAGGGGTGGACATCGCGACCGTCGCGACGCTCGCTCTCACCGTCGCATCCTTCCTTGCCGTCGCGCTCATGGCGTTCTTCGCGCTGAAGCCCGAGCGCTCAGGGCCGAAGTGTCCGCGCTGCGACAAGAGCCTGCGCGATGGCGACGCGCGCTGCCCGCAGTGCGGGATGGCGCTCGAGCGGCCGAGCTGATGGACAGCACGCTCGGTCGGAGCGGGTGGCGGGGATCGAACCCGCACTTCAACTTTGGAGGAGTCGCGTGCAAACCACTACACCACACCCGCGCGCTCGCTCTCATTCTACGGACGACTGATGCGCGGTGAGCTCGAGCAGCGGCTGCGCGCCGAGGCTCACGATGTCTATGGCTGGTCGAACGCAGCAGGAGATACGTACTCCGCCCACAGCCACTCGTACACGAAGATCCTCTACTGCGTCAGCGGCAGCATCGACTTCCGCCTCGCGGACGGTACCGTCATCAAGCTCGGGCCAGGCGACCGCATGGAGCTACCCTCGGGCACGACCCACTCCGCGCTTGTCGGCCCGCAGGGCGTCCACTGCATCGAGGGAAGAAGTGAGATGCTTCACGATGCGATCGCCGAGACAGCGCCGTGATCGCGCCGCCGCGGCGAAACATCGTCGTCGAGATCATCATTCCGCTTGTTCGGAGGTGACCCGGTGAACTGGATCGAGACGCTGTTCCACATCGACCCGGATCTTGGCACTGGTTCGCTCGAGACCCTCATCGTCGGCGCGGTCGTCCTGGTCGCCGCGGGGCTCGTCCTCTCTCGAGCGACACGGAGCAGGCGCACCTCGTAGCGGCGGATCCCGACCTTGCCTGCTTGCGGGCCGGGCCATACCGTGAACGGCACGCAGGGGGGATGTCCGCCGTAGCGGGCGTCCGCACGGGAGGTCCACCGTGTCACAGCCGCGCCTCGTCCCGATCGCTTTCGCCTCGATCCTGGCTTTCGCGGCGTGCGCGCCCGCCGCGACGCCTGCATCGGCCGCGCCGTCCGCAGCGGCCTCCAGCGTCCCGAAGATCCCCGATCCCGTCGCGGTGCAGCTCGACCCCGCGACGACGGCCGTGCTCGTCCTCGACATCACCAACGTCATCTGCGACCCGCGGCCGGCGTGCGTCGCGTCGGTCCCGAAGATCGCCGCGCTCCTCAAGAAGGCGCGCGACGCGAAGGTCGCGCTCGTGGCGTACTCCGATACCGGCGGCACCTCGACCGTGCTGTCCGGCGTCGCTCCGCAGCCGGGCGACCCGAAGGTCTCGGGCCGCGCCGACAAGTTCTTCAACACCGACCTCGAGAAGGTCCTCAAGGACAAGGGCGTCAAGACCGTCGTCGTGACCGGATCCGCCGCGCACGGCGCCGTCCTCTACACGACCTTCGGCGCGAACGAGCGCGGCATGACCGCTGTCGTGGCCGAGGACGGCATCTCGGTGGGCACCGGAGCCGAGGCGTTCGGCATGACCGTTGCGGAGTGGCAGGTGCTCAACGAGCCCGGGTTCGCGAACCCGACGAACAAACCGCTCGATCCGGGCCACGTCACGTTGAGCAGGACCGACCTGATCTCGTTCAAGTAGCGGGGAGGCGGACGATGGCGATGCTCTCCCAGATCCTCGGCGACGACATGCGCGACCTGCGCGCCGAGGTCGAGAAGCGGCACGACGAGGGCGTCTCGCGGCTGCAGGACTGGCTGCGCCACCCGACGATCGCCGCGGAGGGACGCGCTGTCGACGAGGGCTGCGAGCTGATGATGCGGCTCGCGCGCGACGCGGGCTTCACGCACGTCGTCCGCGTCCCGACCGACGGCGTCCCCGGGGTCTTCGCGACGCTCGACGTCGGTGCTCCGCGCACGCTCGGCGTGTACTTCATGTACGACGTCAAGCAGGCGGATCCGTCCGAGTGGTCGACGCCGCCGTTCGACGCCGCGCTCGTCGAGAAGCCTCCGCTCGGCACGGTGCTCATGGCGCGCGGCGCGACGAACCAGAAGGGCCCCGAAGCGGCCTTCCTCGGCGCGCTGCACGCGATCCGCGGCGCTCGCGGCAAGCTGCCCGTCAACCTCGTGCTCGTCGCGGAGGGCGAGGAGGAGATCGGCTCGCCGCACTTCCGCCAGATCGTGGCGCATCCCGAGGTCAGCGCGGCGCTGAAGAAGTGCGACGGGGTCATCCTTCCGGTCGTGTCGCAGGACCCGAACGGCGCGGTCAGCGTGAACCTCGGAGCGAAAGGCGTCGTCGAGTGCGAGCTCATCTCGAGCGGCGAGAGGTGGGGTCGCGGTCCGGGCATCGACGTCCACTCGTCGCAGCGCGCGCATCTCGACAGCCCGGCGTTCCACCTCGTCCAGGCGCTCGCGACGCTCGTCACTCCGGATGGGGATCCGGCGATCGACGGGTTCGCCGACGACGCTCGCCCGCCGAGCCAGGAGCAGCGCCGGCTGCTCGACGAGGCGGCGCGGCGGCTCGACGAGAACACCGCCAAGACGCTCATGCGCGTGAAGCGCTGGGCCCACGACGAGGACTGGAGGGCGTCCCTCG
>JAJYLV010000079.1 GCA_021787445.1 Chloroflexota bacterium
TCGTTCTACCCGGCGGTCCTGCCGGACATCCACGGCATCCACGTCGGCGACGCGATCTACTCGATCCGCGACCTCGGGATGCCCTTCCTCCTCGTCCTGCCCTTCGCCGCCGCGGGACGGCTGGGGGCGCTCGCGCTCATGTGCCTCGTCGGCGTCGCGCTCACGCTGCAGCTCTACCTGCTCACGCGCGAGCTCGGCTTCGGGAAGCGCGCCGCGTTCCTCGGTGTCGCCTCGACCGCGCTCGTCCACCCGATCCTCACCTACACGACGCAGATCTACCCCGAGCTCCTCACCGCGCTCGCCTTCGTCACCGCGGTGCGCCTCCTGCGCGCCGGGACGGGCGCGACACCGCGCCAGCTCGCGCTCGCGAGCGCGGTCGTCGGGACGCTGCCGTGGCTCTCGACGCGCGCGTGGCCGACCGTCGTCGGCGTCGGCCTCGTCATCGCGTACTGCGCGTGGTGGCCGGGCGGACGCACGCGCGGCGACATCGCGCGGCGCACGGCGGCCGGCGCGCTGCCCTTCGCCGCGCTCGTGCTCGCGCTGTGCACGCTCAACTGGCGCACCTTCGGGCTCTTCATGCCCGCCGCGGGCTACTTCCTCATCCGCAACAACCAGCCGGTCCTCGTGTACACGGTGCAGGTCGGCGCGACGGGGCTCCTCTTCGACCGCACCTTCGGCCTCATCCCGCGCGCGCCGGTGTACCTCCTCGCGTTCCTCGGCGCGCCGCTCTTTCTGCGCCGCGCACGCGCGCGGTCCGTCGAGCTCGTCGCGCTCGCCGCGGGCGCGCTCCTGTCGTTCGTATACATCGCCGCGATCGCGTACTGGTGGGCCGACGGCTCGCCGCCGTCGCGCTACCTGCTCGCATCGCTCCCGCTGCTCGTGCCCGCCGTCGCCGCGGGGTGGGAGATCGTCCTCGGAGACGGGCTCCCCGCCGCGTGGCGGACGCTCGCGCGCGCCGCGTCGTGGCTCGCGCTCGCGGCGTCGGCGGGCGTCGTGTACGTCTTCGGGGTCCTGCCCAACGTGCGCTACGACCTCGCGCTCGACATCCTGAAGACGGGCTCGTCGGGCCACTTCTTCGAGCTCGTCCGCCGCTCGCTGGGCGTGGATCCGGGGAAGCTCTTCCCCTCGCTCGTGCGCATCGATCCCGCGCACGTCGCGCTCGCCGTCATCTGGACGGCCATCGCGATCGCGCTCGCGGCGATAGGCTCGCGCTCCTATGGCCCACGAGCACGAGCACGACGCGCGGGAGCGCCGCTTTCGCGAGGGTGACCGCGAGGCGTGGGAGCGCGAGGTCGACCCGCGCGAGCTCTTCGAGCCGGCGAAGCGCGACATCTACAACTTCATCGACGAGACGAAGGTCCGCTACCTGCGGCCCATGCTTCCCGCCGCCGGGAGCGCGGTCGAGATCGGCGCGGGCTCGGGCCGGCTCCTCGTCCGCCTCGGCCTGGAGCGGCCGTACCGCCTCGTCGCGCTCGACTACGCCGTGTACGCGATGCGCGCGGTGCGCGAGAACGCGCGGCGCGCGGGCCGCGACGTGCGCCTCGCGCTCGGCGACGCGCGCGCTCTCCCCTTCGCCGACGCGAGCTTCGACGTCGTCCTCTCCGGAGGGCTCCTCGAGCACTTCCGCGACGTCGGCCCCGTCGTCGCCGAGATGGCGCGCGTGCTGCGCCCGAAGGGCCTCTTCTACGCCGACATCGTCCCGCGCAAGGTCTCGCTCTACCGCTGGGCGGAGCGCGAGCGCATGCAGCGCACCGAGCACCTCTACGAGGGCGTATACGAGAGCGACCTCTCGAAGGGGGCGTGGTCCGGAGCGCTACGGCGGGCCGGGCTGCGCGACGTGCGCGTGATCTCCGCCGGCGTCTACCCGCCGTACACGCTCCCGCGCTACGAGCGCCTCACCTGGCGCTACGGGTCGTTCCTCCGCTCGCTCGACGGGACCGCCGTCGCGGACGTCCTCGGCTTCTTCTACATGGCGACGGCGAGGAAGCCGTGAGCGTCGTCCGCGCCGAGCACGTCTCGAAGACGTACAAGCTCCACCGCGAGAGACAGCGCACGCTCAAGGAGGTGGTCCTGCGGCAGTACGCGCCGGCGGAGGAGGTCGAGGCGCTGCGCGACGTGAGCTTCAGCGTCGAGCACGGGCAGGCGTTCGGCGTCATCGGGTCGAATGGATCGGGAAAGTCGACGCTCCTCAAGCTCATCGCCGGCACCTCCAAGCCGACGCGCGGGACCCTCGCCGTCGACGGCCGCGTCTCCGCGCTCCTCGAGCTCGGCGCGGGATTCCATCCCGACTTCAGCGGGCGCGAGAACGCCTACCTCAACGGCTCGCTCCTCGGGCTCGCGCGCAAGGCGATGGACGCGGCGATGCCGTCGATCGAGGCGTTCGCCGACATCGGCCGCTTCTTCGACGCTCCGGTCAAGACGTACTCGAGCGGCATGTACGCGCGGCTCGGCTTCGCCGTCGCGGTGCACCTCGACCCCGACGTCCTCCTCGTCGACGAGGTCCTCGCCGTCGGCGACGAGTACTTCCAGCACAAGTGCTTCGCGAAGATCCAGGAGTTCCGCACGGAGGGGCGCACGATCGTCCTCGTGTCGCACGATCTCGGCGCGGTGAGCCGCCTGTGCGAGCAGGTGCTGTGGCTCGACGGTGGGAACGTCGCGGCGCTGGGAAAGATGCGCGAGGTCATCAACGCCTACCAGCGCACGGTGGGGGAGCGCGAGCAGCGCGAGCGTGCCGCGCGCGGCGAGGTCGGCGCGCGCTGGGGCTCGAAGGAGATCGAGATCGTGCGCGCGCGCATCCTCGACGCCGCGGGCGAAGAGCGCGCCGTCCTCGACAGCGGCGAGCCCGCGGCGATCGAGATCGCCTACCGCAGCGGGGCGGGCGTGAGCGACGCCGTGTTCGGCATCTACGTCTACCGCGACGACGGCGTCGGCGTGTACGGGACGAACACGCTCATCGATGGATGCGAGGCCCCGCTCGCTCGCGAGGGGACGGTCCGCTTCCGCGTCGACGCGCTGGACCTCCTCCCCGGGGCCTACGACATCGACGTCGGGATCATCGATCCGCAGGACCGCTACTACGACTACCTGCAGAAGGGGCTCGCGCTGCGGGTCATCGGGCGCAGCCGCGAGATCGGGCTTTCGCGGCTGCGCCATCAGTGGGAGTTCGAGAGCTAGGTCGCTCGCGGGCCATCCATGGCCGCCACCCGAGAGCGCATCGGGCGGGGCCAACGCGCTCAGCTACGACGCATTCCCGTCGCCCTAGGTCGGGATCTTAGGAGCGACACAGATGGCGTCCGCCGGCGGTACTTAGCATCGGTCGGCTGTGAGGTACTTCCTGGCGTCCCTGATCGTCGCCGCGAGCGTCCTCGTGACGTTCGCCGCGCAGCCCGCGGCCGCGGCGGGGACCTGCATCACCGGCTCGCCGCTCCTCGTCCCCATCCTCGTGAGCCCCTACGCGAGCGGATCGTTCCAGTGGTCCGCCACGGACTGCTCGACGATCTCGGGGAGCTGGACGGGTAACGCGTACGGCGGGACGTTCATGTACACGAACCCCGGCGGCAGCAGCAACTACAGCGGAACGTGGACGACCACGAGCACGGGCGGCTCGTTCACGTACGCCGCCTGCACGTACTGCATCACCTTCAACGGCACGTGGACGACCACCAGCAGCGGCGGCACGCTCCAGTACACGTGCTTCAGCTGCGGCGACGTCATCGGCAGCTGGACCAACTTCGGCACGACCGCCGGCTCCTTCCACTACGGCTGCTCGGGGTGCACCGCGACGTACGGGAACTGGAACTCGAGCGTGTACGGCGGGAACATGACGATGGTCTGCGCGACGTGCGCGACGACGACCGTGTCGTGGAGCTGGAGCAGCCCGCTCGCGACGCCGACGCCCAGCCCATCGCCCACGCCGGCCCCCCTGCCCACGCCGACGCCGAGCCCGACGCCGCCGCCCTCGACGTGCACTGACTCGGTCGGTCCGGGCATCCCCCCTCCGCAAGGCCTCGAGACGGGCATCCCGGGGCTGCACGCGGCGTGGTACGGACAGAGCGGCTACCCGACGCTGTGCCCCGGCCACCAGACGACCGTGACCTTCCCGTTCCTCAACACCGGATCGATCGGCTGGTACATGGCGCCGGGCCAGACGGCGCTCCTGGGGACGTGGGACCCCGATCCGGGACAGGACATGCCGAGCGTCCTCGGCGGCGACGGGACGATGGGATCGCCGAGCACCGGATGGCCCGCGTACAACAGGCCGGCGATTCAGCCCGCGACCTACGTCGGCCCCGGTCAGGTGGCGTGGTTCCAGTTCACGATCCAGGCGCCGCAGACGCCCGGGACGTACCGTCTCGCGGTGCGTCCGGTCGTCGACGGCGTGACGTGGCTCGAGGACTACGGCGTGTTCGTGTACGTGACGGTGCGATGATCGTCCTTCATGCGCATCGCCGACGCGTATAGGAGCGGCAAGCCGGTCTTCTCGTTCGAGTTCTTCCCCCCCAAGGACGAGAAGGGCATGCGCCGCCTCCACGACACCATCGCCGCGCTCCGCCCGCTGCGGCCGGACTTCGTCTCCGTCACGTACGGCGCGGGCGGCACGACGCGCGAGCTGACGATCGAGCTCGTCACCGAGATCAAGCGCGACACCGGCATCGAGGCCATGGCCCACCTCACCTGCGTCGGGAGCACGGCGACCGAGATCGCGCGCGTCCTCGACCGGCTCGCGGCGGACGACGTCGAGAACGTCATCGCGCTGCGCGGCGACCCGCCGAAGGGACAGACGGCGTTCAGCGCGATGGAGGGCGGATTCGCGCACGGGAGCGAGCTCGCGGCGTTCATCCGCTCGCGCTGGCCCTTCTGCGTGGCCGGCGCGGCGTACCCCGAGGGGCACATCGAGTCGCGCGACGTCGACGACGACATCCGCTACGCGAAGGTCAAGCAGGACGCGGGTGTCGAGGTGCTCATCACGCAGCTCTTCTTCGACCCGCACGACTACTTCACGTTCGTCACGAAGGCGCGCGCCGCGGGAGTGAGCGTGCCGATCGTTCCCGGCGTCATGCCGGTCACGTCGGCGTCGCAGCTCGCGCCGACCGGGATGTTCGCGCGCTCCGGCGCCCGCATCCCCGACACGCTGCGCCGGCGCGTCGAGGCGGCGCGCGACGAGCAGGCGGTGCAGGCCGTCGGCCTCGCCTGGGCGCTCGGCCAGTGCCGCACGCTGCTCGAGACGGGCGCGCCGGGGATCCACTTCTACACGCTCAACCGCTCGCACGCGGCGTATCGCGTCTACCGCGGGCTGCGCACCGGACTGCCGGCGATGGTCGGCGCGCGCGAGGCGTGAGCACGAGAGCGAAGCTCCTCGCGCAGGCGCTCTTCGTCGCCGCCGTCGTCACGCTCCCCGTCGACGTCGCGCTCCGCTTCCGCCTCCTCGGGTACAACGCGCGGGCCAGCCAGCTCTTCTTCGGGCTCCTCCTGCTCGTCGTGCTCGCCGAAGCCGCGCGCACGTCGGCGTGGCGGCGGATCCGCGTGCCTCCCGCAGGCGTCGCGTACCTCGCCGCGGTGCTCCTCTCGATCCCCTGGACGCACGACCCCACGAAGACGGTGGGCTACGCGGCGTGGGCCGTCTTCGACGTCGCGGTGTTCCTCGTCGGGCTGCCGCTGTTCCTGCGGCTGTACCCCGACCTCCGGACGTGGAGCGTCGCGGTGTACCTCGCGACCGCCGCGCTGGTGTGCGAGGTCGCCTTCGGCGAGATCGCGGCGCTCGCGCACGGCGGGCCGCGCCCGCTGTCGGCGTTCATCGGGACCGCGGGCTTCCCGCGCCTGCAGGCGCTCTTCTACGAGCCGGCGTACCTCGCGTTCTTCCTCGTCACGCCCGTCGCGGTCGCCCTCCTCTGGCACCTCGTGCGCGATGGGCGCCCGCGCCTCGCGCTCGTGTACGTCGCGGTCGTCTCGTCCGCGACGGTCGTCCTCTCGACCGCGCGCTCGGGCTGGCTCGCGCTCGCCGCCGCGTACGTCGCCGCGACGCTCGTGGCGCTGCGCCTGCGGCCTTCGCCGCGCGTCATGCGCCAGGCGGTGGCCGTCGCCGCCGCCTCCGGCGTCGTCGCCGTCGGGATCCTCCTCGCGTTCGTCGCCGCGAAGGCGATGGGCTCGCCCCTCGAGCGCGCCGGCGCGGTGCCCGACTTCGCGCGGCACCTCGCGCTCTTCGGCGCCGCGCAGGGCACGGGGAACGACGTCGCGCTGCGCACCGACTGGTACGCCCTCGGGCTGCGCGTCTGGTCGGAGCATCCGGTCTTCGGCGTCGGCATCGGCGGCTTCGGCGCGTACGTCGTGGGGCAGGGGTACACGCCCGCGATCGCCGATCCGTCGAAGATCGTGGTGCCGAACATGTGGGTCGAGCTCCTCGCCGAGACCGGCCTCGTCGGAGCGCTCGCGGCGCTCGCGCTGGTCGCGACGACGGCGGTCGCGGCGATCCGCGCCGGCCTGCGCTCGCCGGCGGCCGCCGGCTGCGGCGTCGCGCTCGCCGTCCTCGCCCTCGTCTCCTTCCAGTTCGACAACACCTTCCTCCGGCTCGACCTGTGGCTGCCGCTGGGCCTCGCGACGGCTCTGTCGGCGCTTTCGGCGGAAGCGGAGGGGTCTAGGCTTGTGGGCGTCCGCAACAACCCTACGGTCACCGCGTTCAGCCCTTAGGGGGTCAGGGAAGGGAAGGCATGGCGGAGATCTTGAAGGTCGTGCCCTCGCGGGCAAGCGAGCGGCAGCGCGTGTCCACGGAGATCGGCGAGCTCGCGGGCGAGGTCCGCGAGCACGACGCCGGCATCGCGCTCCTCCTCGACCGTTTCGCCGAGGCGGTCAAGCTCGGCCGCCCCGACGACGCGCGCGGCTACGCCGCGGCGATCGATCCCCGCGCCGCCGCCGAGGCCATCACCGCGCACCGTTCGCAGATCTGGGCCATCCTGGAGATCGCGCGCAACGTCCTCGTGTTCGCGCCCATCGCGCTCACCTGGTACGGCCTCTCGACGGCGACGGACGCGTACGCGGCGCTCCTCGCGCAGCAGCCCGACCTCGGCAGCCGGCCCTTCCTCCTGCTGTGGGAGCAGGGCTTCGTCGGCGTCGGCCACAGCATCGTGTTCAGCACGCTCGCGGCCATCGACGCCATGCTCATCGGCCTCCTCATCGTCCTCACGCTCATGATCCACCTGCGCGCGGAGATCCGCGACGCGCGCACGCGCGCGTCGGCCCTCCTCAAGGAGTCGCAGATCCGCGCGACGATCGCGCACGCGACGAGCCTCGCCGCGAGCGGCCTCGGGGGCGACGAGGCCGACGACCTCCTCGACCAGATGGCGGCGGAGGAGCGCCGCGTCTTCGAGCGCGCGATGGAGCGCGAGCAGCAGCTGTACGACCTGGAGGGCGCCATCGCCGAGCTGCGCAAGAGCGCCGCCGACCTCGCGCGCGCGGCCGAGGCGCTGAACGCGCAGCAGCGTGTTCGGTCTTAGCCGGAACGTCACCCTCGCGCTCGTCGGGTGGCTGTGGGCGGACATCCTCCTCGGGCTCTTCGTCATCTTCCTCGCCGCGGCGAGCCCGCCCGTGCCGGCGGTCGCGAAGAGCGGGCCGAGCGTCGACCCAAAGCCGCTCACGCTGACGATCGCCGTCGACGGCGCGAGCCTGCTCTCGAGCGACGCGGCCGCGGTGAAGACGCAGCAGTCGCTCTTCGCGTCGAGCGTCGCCGCGCAGCTCAAGAGCCACGCCGAGACGCGTGACGTCGCGATGGTCTTCGCCTATGGGAAGGACCAGGATCCCGTGCTCGGCCAGAAGATGGCGCAGCTCGCGCTCGACGCGATCGCCCAGGGAGCGCTGCAGCAGCAGTTCGCGAAGGCGGTCCTGAAGCCGCTCCACGACATCGTGCCCGGGGACCCGGGGACCTCGGTCGAGCTGGAGATCTATCTCTACCGCTGAGCTCGACCTCCTCGCCGTGCGGCGCCGCGCCGCGTTCCGCGCCGCGCTCCGCCGCGGCGACGTGATCGCGCTCGCGCGGTCGTGGGAGCGCTTGCGCGTGCAGGGCGCGGCCGTCACGCCGAACGAAGCGAGCGCCGCGCGCGCGGCCCGCATGGCCCTCGGACGCGCGATCCGTACCGCGCGCCGGCAGCGCGCGCATCCCCAGCCGCTCCTTCGCGCCGCAGCCGCGGCCGTCCCGTTCCCCGAGGAGACGCATCCGTTCCGCCGCGCGATGATCGGCGTGGCCGTCCTCGCGGTCGTCTCGATCGCCGTCGTGATGCTCCTGCTCCCCGGGCTGCGCTCGTCGCCGGCGCCCGCCGCCGCGCCGCCGCAGCAGGTCGTCCAGGTCGCGCCGACGCTCGCCCCCGCGGGCGGCAAGGGCTTCACGGCTGTGACCCCCTCGCCCGTCGCCGTCGTGCCCGCGACGCCGCCGCCGGCGACCTCCGCGCCTCCGACCGCCGCGCCGACGGAGGCACCGCCTGCGCCACCCGCCAGCGGTCCCGTCGTGGTCGGGCCGGTGACGACCGGCGCGCCCGGCGGCGTCCCGGGCGGCGTGCCCGGCGGAGTGCCGGGTGGCACGCCCGGAGGCGTCCCCGGCGGCGTGCCGGGCGGCACGGGCACGGGACCGGCGATCACGCCATCGCCATCGCCGGCCGGCAGCTACATCCCCGCGGGCACCCCGCCGCCCCAGGCGCTCGGCTCCGAGCGGTTCTACTTCAAGGTCATCGACTCGGTCACGCGCGCGCCGCTCCAGAACGTGTGCGTGATCTACGGCCAGTACCAGGAATGTCTGTTCACGAACGCCGACGGCCTGTACTGGCTCGACGTGCCGCCGAATGACTCGCGTTGGAGCTTCTACTTCTCCCGCGGCGACTACTGGCCGACCGAGATCATCGAGCAGTACGTTCCGGGGATGGGCAGCGTGCCGACCACCGTTTACCTGCGCCACCACTAGCGGAGCCGCCCGTGCGGGAGGACCGTCCCGAGACGATCGGCCCGCTCGCGGCACGGCGCGCAGCGTTGCTCGTCGCGATCCGCGACGGCGACGTGCGGCGCGCCGCGCGCGCCTGGTCTCGTCTGCGCATCCACGGTGCTTCGCTCACCGCCGATGAGTCCGCGCTGGGCCGCGCCGCGCGGCGCGAGGTGGGGCACGCGCTACGCCTCGCGCGCGAGCGGCGCACGTCGACCGGGGCCCTGGCCCCGGCTCCGG
>JAJYLV010000080.1 GCA_021787445.1 Chloroflexota bacterium
CAACCTCGACGTCGAGCTCATCACCCCCGTCGCCATCGAGGCGGGGCTGCGCTTCGCCATCCGCGAGGGCGGCCACACCGTCGGAGCCGGCGTCGTGACGAAGGTGGCTGAATAAGAGATGGCGAAGGACAACAGGCCGATCATCACGCTCGCGTGCACGACGTGCCGGTCGCGCACGTACGCGACGACGAAGAACCGCAAGAACGATCCCGACCGGGTGGAGCTGTCGAAGTTCTGCCCCCGGTGTCGCCGGCACACCCCGCACCGGGAGACCCGCTAGGGGGCATACGGCAGTAGCTCAACCGGCAGAGCACTGGTCTCCAAAACCAGGGGTTGAGAGTTCGAGTCTCTCCTGCCGTGCAGGGAAGAAGGTAAAGCGGAAGTGAGCACAAAAGTGAGCACCAAGGACATCCGACGCGACCAGGGCGGCGTCACGCGCTTCGCGCAGGAGGCCTGGGCGGAGCTCGCCAAGGTGACGTGGCCGACGCGCGAGACGGTGGTCCGCTTCACCGTCCTCGTCGTGCTCATCTCCGTCATCATCGCCGCCTACATCTTTCTCTTCGACAACGTCTTCACCGTGACGATCACGCAGGGGCTGCTCAAGGCGCCCGCCGCGACGCCGGCACCCGTGACCCAGTAGAGGGAGCAGGGAATGGACGAAGACCAGGAGCGCGCAGGCCAGGACACCCGCGACGAGGCCGCGGAGCAGGAGCCCGTCGGAGGCGACGCCAACGAGCGCCGCGAGTTCGACGCGGCCAAGCTCTCGGACGAAGAGGCCGTCGAGGCCGCGCGCGCCTTCCTCGGGACCGCCGAGCCGGAGAAGACGATCGACGTCGACGAAGCGAAGCAGCTGCTCCGCCGCGCCGGCGTCGCCGAGGCCGAGCCGACCGTCATCCCGGAGGCGCCCGAGGAGGCCGGCGAGGAGGTCGTCGAGGCCGAGGCACCCGCCGCGCCCGCTCCGGCCAAGCCGGACACCGGACAGCGCTGGTACGTGATCCACACCTACTCGGGGTACGAGAACAAGGTGAAGGCGAACCTCGAGCACCGCATCCAGTCGATGGACATGGGCGACAAGATCTTCCAGGTCCTCGTCCCGACCGAGGAGGAGATCGAGATCAAGAACGGGAAGCGCCAAGCCGTCGAGCGCAAGGTCTTCCCGGGCTACGTCCTCGTCGAGATGAACATGGACGACGCGTCGTGGTACGTCGTGCGGAACACGCCGGGCGTCACCAGCTTCGTCGGGTCGGGCAACAAGCCGACGCCGCTGACAGACCCCGAGGTCAAGGGGATCCTCCGTCAGATCAAGATGGACGCGCCGAAGTACAAGGTCGCGTTCACCAAGGGCGAGCCGGTGCGCGTCGTCGACGGTCCGTTCACCGACCTCCACGGTGTCGTGGACGAGGTGAACCCCGAGCGCAACAAGGTGAAGGTGCTCGTCTCGATCTTCGGCCGTGAGACGCCGGTCGAGCTGGACTTCCTGCAAATAGAGAAGCTGGTGAAGTAGAGATGGCGAAGAAGGTGAAGGCGGTCGTCAAGGTGCAGATCCCCGCGGGGAAGGCGACGGCCGCGCCGCCGGTGGGCACGGCGCTCGGCCCGCACGGCATCAACATGGGCGCCTTCATCAAGGAGTACAACGACAAGACGGCGAGCATGGTCGGCAGCGTCGTGCCCGTCGTCGTCACGATCTTCGAGGACCGCTCCTTCACCTTCGTGACGAAGAGCCCGCCCGCGGCCGACCTCATCCGCAAGGAGGCCGGCATCGAGAAGGGGTCTCCGCAGCCCAACAAGAGCCTCGTCGGCAAGATCAGCAAGGCGCAGGTCCGCAAGATCGCGGAGATGAAGCAGAACGACCTGAACGCGAACACGGTCGAGTCGGCGATGCGGATGGTCGAAGGGACGGCCCGCAGCATGGGTGTCGAGGTGACGGCATGACGCAGCGACGCAGCAAGCGCTACGCGGAGGTCGCGAAGAAGGTGGAGCGCGGGGCCGAGCGGTCGCCCGCGGACGCCGTCAAGCTCGTGAAGGAGACCTCGAACGCCAAGTTCGACGAGACCGTCGAGCTGCATCTGCGCATGGGCGTCGATCCCAAGCACGCCGACCAGGTCGTGCGCGGCGCCGCCGTCCTCCCGCACGGGACCGGCAAGCAGATCCGCGTCGTCGCGTTCGCCCAGGGCGACCGCGCCCGCGAGGCGCAGGCCGCCGGCGCCGACGAGGTCGGCGCGGACGACCTGGCCAAGAGGATCGAGGGCGGCTGGCTCGAGTTCGACGTCGCCGTCGCGACGCCGGACGTCATGGGCATCGTCGGGCGCCTCGGCCGCGTCCTCGGGCCGCGCGGGCTGATGCCCAACCCGAAGTCCGGCACCGTCACGTTCGACGTGGCGAAGGCCGTCCGCGACGCGAAGGCCGGCCGGGTCGAGTTCCGTGTCGACAAGACGGGCGTCGTCCACACCATCGTCGGCAAGTCGTCGTTCGAGGAGAAGGCGCTCCTCGACAACCTCGCGCAGGTCATGGACGCGGTGAACCGCGCGCGACCGAGCGGGGTGAAGGGGACCTACATCCGTTCGGCGTACCTGACGAGCTCGGAGGGACCGAGCGTCAAGCTCGACCTCGGCGAGACGATGGCGCTCGCGGGGCGCGCGACCGGCTAGACTCGCGACAAGTTCATAGCGCCTGAGAAGCAGGTCCCCCGAAAGGGGGTCGAACGGGATGCGTGTCCCGGCCAGCGGAGGCGAAGGGGTCGACCTCTCTCGAGAGGCCTTCGTTCTCTGCGGAGATCGAAGGCCTTTTTGATCTCCCGGTCGCCGGGAGTGCGGAGAAAGGTGGGTCCATGGCGAAGGTAAAGACCGGCCCGAAGGTCAAGCGCAAGGGCGGCGGCGTTGCCGCGAAGGCGCAGAAGGTCGGGCAGCTCCAGGAGGACGTCGCCTCGGCGTCGGCGATCGTCGTCACCGAGTATCGCGGGCTGCGCGTGGGAGACCTGCAGGAGCTGCGGCGCAAGCTGCGGCCCCGCGGCGTCGAGTACCAGGTCGTGAAGAACAGCCTCTTCGCGCGGGCGGCGGAGGCCGCCGGGCGCGCCGCGATGCGTCCCCTCCTCTCCGGACCCACCGCCGTCGCCTTCCCCGCCAAGGGCGGCAAGGCCGACGAGGTCGAGGTCGCCCGCGCGCTCGTCGACGAGCTCCGGACGTTCCGGGCGCTCAAGATCGTCGGCGGCGTCATCGGCCCGCGCGTCTACAGCGCCGAGGAGGTGCAGATCCTCGCGCGTCTGCCCTCGCGCCCGCAGCTCCAGGCGACGATCGTCGGCAGCATCCAGGCTCCGCTGGGCAACCTCACCGGGACGCTCAGCGCCCCGTTCTCGCAGCTCATCCGCGTCTTCGCCGCGCGCGGCTCGGCCGCGTGACCAGCTAGGAAGAAAGAAGGAAAGACATGGCCACAGAGACAGCGCCGAGCGAGAAGTTCGACAAGGTCGCGGCCGAGCTCGAGTCCTGGTCGATCATGGAGATCGCCGAGTTCGGCAAGTTCCTGCAGGAGCGCTGGGGCGTCTCGGCTGCCCCGGTCGCCGTCGCGGCCGCTCCCGGTGCGGGTGGCGGCGCGGCGGCCGCTGCCCCCGTCGAGGAGGAGAAGACCGAGTTCACCGTCGTCCTCAAGGAAGCCGGCGCCTCCAAGATCAACGTCATCAAGGCGGTCCGCGAGATCACCGGGCTCGGCCTCAAGGAGGCCAAGGACCTAGTGGACGGCGCGCCGAAGCCGGTCAAGGAGAACATCGGCAAGGACGAGGCGAACACGATCAAGAAGAAGCTCGAGGACGCCGGCGCGAGCGTCGAGATGAAGTAGCTCGCGACCTCGCTGTTTCGCGTATTTCCTCAGGAAATGGGCGGTGCGGGCTTCCGCGCCGCCCTTTCGTTCGATACCGTCCGCGGTAGCACCCCGACGCCTGCCTGCCTGCTTGTCGGGGCCCCCCGGGCGACCGGCTAGAGTTTCCTTCGCGAGACGTCGGACCTGACGGGGGAGCCAGGGTCGGCGGGTTCGCGAAAGGTGCCGGACCGGGGCCGCAAGGCTCCGGTCTTGGTTTTTCCAGGGGTCTATGCCGGGAGCCGTCCCCAGGCGACGCGCGCGCCGGCGAGGACGAGCACCGCGAAGGCGAACGACCACGCCAGCGCCGACACCGTCGGCGCGCTGAAGTCCGTGCCGGAGAGGACGGCGTGAGCGAAGGCGACGGCGAACGCCGGGTAGGAGAGCCGGTGGATGAGCGACCACAGACGCTGCGGCATGCGGCGCTTGATCCACCCGGTGAGGGCGACGAGGAGGAAGAGGTCGAGCGCGATCGAGCCGAGCCCGATGGGGAGGGCGCCGTAGGCCACCTGGAAAGGGACGACGAGGTCGACGACGCGGATCTGCGCCGTCCGGTCGGCGAGCAGGGCGAGGAGGTGGAGGCCTCCGAGCGGGATCCACATCGTGGTGCAGAAGGTGTGGAGCTCGAGCCAGGCGCGGTTCGTCCCGAGGCGGTCGAGGACGCTCGTGCGCATCGCGATCCCCGACAGGACGGCGATCGAGAGCGCGAGGAACGACGCGAGGCCCATCGTCCGCGCGAGCATCCAGAAGAGCAGATCGGACTGCTGGACGGTCACGCGAGGTTCCAGCCGGGCGAGCGCTTCGCGAGGTACGCGGGCGCCGCCGCCGACCCGAGCAGGAGCGCGGTCTTGGCGTAGACCTCGGCCTCCAGCGCCGTCGGCGCGAGTACGGAGACCTCCTCGAGGTCGCTCCGCGCGGGCCGGCCGGTGCGCGGGTCGATGAGGTGATGGAGGCCCTCGCCCCAGCGGCGCTTCGTCGTGCCGCTCGTGGCGGCGCCGATGTCGCGCAGGAGCAGGGTCTTCTCGCCGAAGCCGACGGGCCACCCGTCGCCGCTCTCGCCGCCGCCCGCGGCGTAGAGGTCGCCGGCGCAGCTCACGAGGGCGTTGTCCCCCAGGCGCTCGACGCCGCGGTCCGCGATCCAGCCTTTGGCGAGCCCGCCCAGGTCGACGGCCGCACCGGGCGCGAGACGCGCGCCCCGGTCGTGAGCGACCTCGAGGACCGTGGGGAGCGGCGGGGCGGGGCGTGCCGGCAGGGCCCCTCGATCGGCGGAGCGCGGACGGCCTGCACATTTGGTGTCAGCGGCGACACCAAATGTGTGTGGTCCCGTCGCCTCGCTCGTGGAGGCGGAGAGCTCCTCCCACGTCCTGTCGTACCCCGCGCGCAGCAGATCAGGGAGGACCGCGATGTTGACCAGGCCGTCGCTCTCCTCAAAGGCCTTCAGCCCCGCCGAGAGCAGATCGCGAAGCTCGGGCGAGACCGCGACCCACTCGCCCGGGCGCGCGTTGAAGCGCGAGAGCTCGCTCTCGGGGTCGAAGCGCGTGAGCCTCGCGTGCAGGCCGCGGATCCACTCCGCGGTCGCATTGAGCGGCTCGCGCGGGGACAGCGCGAAGAGCTCGCACGTCCCACCGAGCGCGTCGAACGTCAGCACGTCCACAGCGGTCCTCGCTCGCCCTGGGTCAGGATACGTGCGTCCCCGTCACGGCCGGAAGCTGCGTCGCGCGCACCGCGGGCTGGAGGTGCAGCCGCCCGCCGGAGGGGATGGGGACGATCGTCGGCGACGGCTGCACGACGGGCGGCTGCAGCGGCGCGTCGGAGTACTTCGGATGTCCGGCGACGTACCCGACGGAGCCGAGCACCGCGAGGACGGTCGCCGCGGCCGCACCGAGCCGGAGGAGGAGCTCGCGGTTCACGGCGTCGTCGCGGCGAGGGCCGGCGGCTTGACGAGCGACAGCTTCTCGAAGGTCTGATCGAGCACCTCGCGCGGGTCGACGACGAGGTGCGAGGCAAGGATCTCCTGGTAGACGCTGCGGAAGTCCGTCGAGTAGATCGGGTTCCCGGCACCGTCGAGCTTCGTGAGGTCGGGGCCCTCGCCGTAGAGGCCGCCCTTGACCGGGTCGCCGATGAGGAAGACCGGCGCGACGGTGCCGTGGTCGGTGCCCGCGCTCGCGTTCTCCCGCGGCCGCCGGCCGAACTCGGACCACGTCGCGATGAGGACGCGGTCGGACATGCCGTGCGCGGCGAGGTCCTGGTGGAAGGCGCTGATCGCGGTGTCGAGGTAGGCCATGAGGCTGTCGTGCCGGTCCTTCTCGGTGAAGTGGGTGTCGAATCCGCCGAGGGTCACGTGGAGGATCTTCGGGCCCGCGCCGCTGACGATGAGCTCGGCGGCGAGCTGGAGCGCTGCGCCGAGCTGGTTCTTCGAGGCGTACACGAGGCGCACCTTGTCGTCGTACGCCGCCTTCGGGACGTACTTCGCGGCCGACGTGCGCAGCTGCGCGACGGTGTCTCGCGCCGTCGCGACCGCGGTGTCGAAGAGCGCGCCGTAGATGCCGGGCGTGCTCGTGTAGAGCGCGCCCGCGGCGCGCTCCATCTCGTCGCCGCCGTAGAACTTGAAGCTCTGCTGACCATTGATGACGGTGAGCGTCGCCTGGAGGTCGCGGAGGGCGCCCGGGACCGCCGTCGTGCCGCAGGCGCAGCCGACGAGCGGGTGGCCCGCCGAGTCGTAGTTCTGCGCGATCGTCTTGCCCAGCCAGCCGTCGATCTGGCGGCGCGTGGGGTCGCCCGTCTCCCACACGCGGATGGAGTCGAAGTGCGACTCGCTCGGATCCGGGTAGCCGACGCCCTGGACGACCGCGACCTTGCCCTGGTCGTAGAGCTTCTTGATCCCGCCGAGCTCCTTGTTGAGGCCCCAGTCCGTGTCGAGCGGAAGGGCGGAGTCGACCGCCTTCGAGAGCTGCGGGCGCATGTCGCGGTACGTGGAGCTCCGCAGCGGCATGACCGTCTGGAGGCCGTCGTTGCCGCCGGCGAGCTGGACCATGACGAGGACGCGGTCGTTCGAGACGCCGTCCTTCTTGGCGGCGTAGACGGCGCGGGTGAAGACGTCGGGGACGGCGGCGTAGCCCGCCGCGAGGCCGGCGGCGCCGGCGCCGAACACGAGTCCGGCGCGGAGGAAGTCGCGGCGGTTGATCTTGTTGACGCCGACCTCAGTGGCCATTTCTCACCACCTACTACTTGAGCTGGAACTCGGCGGAGCTCAGCACCGCGGCCCAGCGGCGGCGATCGTCCGTCGTCGCGTCGAGGTACGCGAGCGTCTGCGGGCCGAGCGTCGAATCGAGGAACTGCGCGTGCGCGCTCGCCGCGCTGGGGACCTGCTTCATCTGGGCGAGGGCGCTCGTCACGAAGTTGATCCGCGCGAGCATCGACGTCGAGCTGATCCACGACGCGTTGTCGGGCCAGCCGCCCACCGTCGGCGGGTCGAACAAAAGCTGGCCCATGCCCTGGCCGGAGTTGACGATGAGGCGCGACAGCTGCGGCGCCTGGAGCGCCTTCGCCGCGCTCACCATCGCCTCGGTGGGCGACTTGACGAGGGCACGGTAGGCCTTCGCCGAGGCGAACTCGTCGCTCGTCAGCACGTCGCTCATGAGCGTCTTGGTGTCGTAGCCGCTCTTGCGGAAGCGGTCGGCGATGCGCGTCACGGTGGAGTCGTCGACGTCCGTCGCGACGAGGTCGGTGAGGAGCTTCTGCGTGAGGAACGGCGCGAGCGAGTCCTGCTCGAGGATCTTGTCGAGCACGGCCTCGGGGGTCCACGCCTTCGTCTCACCGAGGTAGGTGAACGCGGGGCCCTTGTACGCTCGCGCCGGGACGAAGATGCCCGTCTTCACCGCGTCGGGCTTGGGCGTGAACTTCGGCGGCTTCCCGGTGCGCTTGATCACGTTCGCGACCTGCGCGTCGATCATCGCCTTCGTGAGGGGGAAGCGCCAGCCGGCGAGCCCCTTGGCCGCGGCCTTGACGTCGTCTTCGGTGTAGTGGCCGACGCCGAGCGTGAAGAGCTCCATGAGCTCGCGCGAGTAGTTCTCGTTCGGGGCGCGGCCGCTCGACGTCGCGAGGTCGAGGTAGCGCAGCATGGCCGGGTCGATCGTGACCTGGGTGAGCATCGTCTTGAGATCGCTGTGGAAGAAGCGCCGCCAGGTGCGGTCCTGCCAGTAGAGGTAAGGGTCCTGCAGCCCGACCTTCTGGAAGTCGCTCGTGAAGTGGCCGTGCCAAAAGAGCGTCATGTGCTCCGCGAAGGGCGTCGGCGTCTTCATCATCCAGTCGACCCACCACTGCGCGAGCGCCTGGAGCCGCAGTGGCTTCGCGGCCGATGCCTCGTCGGCGCCCGCGAGCGCGGGCGGCTCCGCGGGCGGCGTCTCGATGAGGCGGTCGACGGTGCGGCGGTAGCCGTCCGAGACGGCGGACTCGAGCTCCGCGGCGGTGTAGCCGAAGCTCGTGCGGCGCAGGAGATGCGCGACGCGCGTCGCCTCGTCGCCGAGGGGCGAGACCCAGTCGAGCGCGGAGCGCGTCGCGAGCGCCTGCTTCGTGAGCTCGGGCGGGTCGACCTCGACGACGCGGTGCCAGGGGAGGAGCCGGGCGACGCCGACGCCGACGCCGCCGGCGATGGCGGCGCTGAGGACGGTGCGGCGATCGACGAGGGAGGTGCGGCGCTTCCGAGCCGGGGCCGGGCGCGCGGTGGGGGCAGGGCTGGAGGGAACGACCGCGCGCTCGGCCACGGCATCGGCCCTCTGTTCCGGGGGAGTGGTCGGGTGCTCCGTGGAGTCTGACATCACCTAGACATCCTTGCTTGCCAGAAGATACGCGGCCGGAAGGCCTTTGTTCTCACCAAAGAGCCCTCCTGCAGCCCTTCTTACGGATCTCTTGCAGAGCGCTGCCCACCTTGCCCGGGGGTCCGTTCCGTGCCAGCGCGCGGGGGGCATTCCGTCTAGTGAAGGTAGACCGCCGGTTGAGACGTGGCCGCAACGACTAGGGGGGTCCGCGAGACGGGCACGGGTGACGACCCGGGCAACGGCTCCCGGACGATCGAGCACACGCTCGACACCGCAGGCCCCCTCTCGCAGGTCGTGGGCGCCTCGAGCAGCAAGGACGCCGTGGCCTTCCTGTATGGCCTGCAGCGCATCGCGGCGCTCGGCGCGCGCTAACACCGCTGCGACCGAGGATCCGGACCTCGAGCAGCTCCGGAAGGCCTACGTCCTGTCGCGCTGGGTGTTCCTTGGTTCCTTCGTCGCGCTGATCGTGATCGGGTTCGTGTTCTTCTCTTCGCCGTAGTACGCACCAGGAGCCC
>JAJYLV010000081.1 GCA_021787445.1 Chloroflexota bacterium
GGCGTCGCCGCCGGGCCCGACGACGGTGTCGGTCCCGACCATCTGGTCGTAGGTGCGGTAGAGGATCCGCCGCGACGCGACGCGGGGCGAGGCGAGGAGCTCGAGGAGCTCGATGCCGACCTTGCGATGTTCGGGCTCGGCCCCGTCCGGGCGGTCGTTGAGGGGGGATCGCGGGGGGTCGTCTCGGGGGGCGGAGCCCCCCTTGGAGGGAGCTTGGGCCCACGACGTCACGTCGTACTCCGGGACGTCGTCCACCAACCATCGCGGAGCGAGAGAGACGACCGTCTCGCCGCCGGAGGCCACCTCCATCTCCTGCTCCTCGGTGACGACGCCGATGCGCGTCCCGTGGAGCCCCCAGCGGCGGAAGGTCTCTTCGACGTCGCGCTCGCGTCCCGGGCGCGCGACGACGAGCATCCGCTCCTGCGATTCCGAGAGCATGACCTCGTACGGCGTCATGCCGCCGGCGCGGCGCGGCACGAGGTCGACGTCGAGGCGCATGCCGACCGCGCTCTTCGCCGCGACCTCGCTGGCCGCGCACGTGAGCCCCGCGGCGCCGAGGTCCTGGATGGCCTCGACCGCGTCGCGCTCGACGAGCTCGAGCGTCGCCTCCAAGAGCAGCTTCTCGAGGAACGGGTCGCCCACCTGCACCGAGGGGCGCTTGGCGTCGTCGCCGGAGCCGAGCTCGAACGACGCGAGGAGCGACGCGCCGGCGATGCCGTCGCGGCCCGTGTCGGAGCCGACGAGGTACACCGCGCTCCCGGGGCGCGCCGTGCCGGCGAGGCGCAGGCCCTCGCGGCGGACGAGCCCGATGCACATGGCGTTGACGAGAGGGTCGTCTCTGTAGGTGTCCTCGAAGGAGACGTGGCCGCCGACGTCGGGGATGCCGACGCAGTTGCCGTAGAAGGAGATGCCGCCGACGACGCCCGCAACGAGGCGGCGCGTCCGCTGCTCGTCGGGCGGGCCGAAGGCGAGCGCATTGAGGAGCGCGACGGGCCGCGCGCCCATGGCGAAGATGTCGCGGAGGATCCCGCCGACCCCCGTCGCGGCGCCCTGATACGGCTCGACCGCGCTCGGGTGGTTGTGGCTCTCCGCCTTGAAGACGCAGAGGAGGCCGCCGCCGAGGTCGACCGCCCCGGCGTTCTCGCCGGGTCCGAGCGCGACGCGCGCGCCCTTCGTCGGGAGCGTGCGGAGGAGCTTCTTGGAGTGCTTGTACCCGCAGTGCTCGCTCCACATCGCGCCGAACATCCCCCACTCGACGGCGTTCGGCTCGCGGCCGACGAGCGCGCGGACGCGCTCGGCTTCGAAGGGGGTGAGTCCGACCTCGCGAGGCAGGTCGCTCTGGAAGGTAGGGTCCGGCGCAACGGTCCCCGTGGTCATCGGGGACGGGCTCATGGCCGGGAGCGGCCTCCCCATTCCCTCACAGGTCAAGGGTACGGGATCGCGCGGATCTAGGCCAGAGGCTCCCCGATGAACCGCTCGACGGCGTCGGCGAACGCCGCGAGATCGTCGGTGCGGTCCTGGATGAGCCCGTACACCTCGCCGATGTCCGTTTGCTCGCGGTCGTAGGCGAGGAGGTTGCGCACGTTGGCGAGGCCCTCGAGCCGGTACGCGAGCGTCTTCTCGATGATCCCGCGTCCGGCGAGCGCATCGAGGATGTCGTGGTACGCCTCGGGCTTCGGGAGGGCGAGGGCCATGACGAGGTAGGCGCCGCTGCCGAAGAGGAGCTCGACGGCCTGCTGCAGGTACCACTGGCCGAGCCCGTACAGCTTGGGGTCGGAGCGGAACTTGTCGCGGTCGATCGGCCGCAGGTCGGCGAGGAGGCGGCCGTACTCGCGCAGCCGCGCGAGACGCGCGCGGACGTACTCCTGGTCGATGGCGAAGCGCTCGCCGCGCGTGCGCTCGGCGAGGGCGCGCGACTGCAGGTCGTCGTACTTGCGGAACTCGAGGTAGTCCATCACCGCGCGCGCCTCGAAGACTACGCGGCGCTTCTGGTCGCGCTGGTAGAGGAGGCCCCAGTTGCGCACCACGTGGGCGCGCTGGAGGAGCGACGCCTGATTGAGGATGAGGACGTCGATGTCGTTCACCTCGAGCGTCTTCGAGAGCTCGCTCACGAAGTACACCTGGTAGTCGAAGAACTCGTTGGCCTTGATCTTGTCCAGCAGCAGGAGCGCGACGTCGACCTCGGAGTACTTCCCGGCGACGCGCTTCCCGGCGGTCATGCCGAGGGCGTAGGCGGCGTCGACGGGGTTCGTCTGGAAGAGGTCCGTCATCTTGGCCTGCCGCTCGAAGATGTCCATTACGCCCCCACGGAAGCAGGCGACGTGCCGAGAGACGCGACGAGACGGTCAAGGAGGCGCATCCCGTCCGTCCCCCCCAGGAGCGGCTCGGCGCAGCGCTCGGGGTGCGGCATGAGCCCGACGACGTTGCCCGCGGCGTTGCGTAGTCCGGCGACGTTGTTCATCGAGCCGTTGGGGTTGCCGGCCGCGGTCGCCGCGCCGCGCTCGTCGACGTAGCGGAAGACGACGAGGCCCTCCGCCTCGACGCGCTCGACGGTCTCCTCGCCGGCGACCCAGCAGCCTTCGCCGTGCGCGATCGGCATCCGCACGACCTCGCCGCCCAGTCCGCGCGTGAACGGCGTCGCGTCGCTCTCGATCCGCATGCTCACCCAGTCGCAGCGGAACTCGAGGCCGGCGTTCCGCGTCAGCGCGCCGGGGAGCATCCCCGCCTCGCAGAGGATCTGGAAGCCGTTGCAGCTCCCGAGCACGGGCTTGCCCGCGTCGGCGAAGCGGCGCAGCTCGCGGATGGCCGGCGAGAGCCGCGCGATCGCGCCGGCGCGGACGTAGTCGCCGTAGGCGAACCCGCCGGGGACGATCGCCGCGTCGAAGCCGTCGAGGCGCACGTCCTCGTGCCACAGGATCTCGGTCTCCGCGCCGGCGAGGGAGAGCGCGTGGGCGAAGTCGCGATCGGACCACGTCCCCGGAAACCGCAGGATCGCGACGCGTGCCACAGAAGAATGCTACGGGTCGCCGGTCCCCCCAGCTCTCGCGAGGCCGCCGACGAAGAGCGCGCCGATGACCAGCAGCCCGGCGCCCACCAAGGCTGCCCAGCTGTAGCCGCGCGATACGGCGCGGAGAGGATCCTGCGCGGGCCGCGCCGCCGCGTAAGCGGCGGTCGCGCTGACGGCGAGGCTGTTCAAGAGCGCGCTGCCGACCGAAGCGCCGATCTGGTTCGACGTGCTTGCCAGGGCGGATGCCGCACCGGCTTGCGCGGACCGGAGACCACGCATGACCGCGACCTGAGAAGGGGTCGAGCTGAGACCGTTGCCGAGTCCCAGGAGCGACTCCCCGACGACGATGAGCCACAAGGCGCTCGTGGCCGCGGCCGAGGAGAGGCACAGAAGGCCGATCCCCGCCAGGCCGAGCCCAGAGACGAATAGCCACGTGGAGGGGACCGTCCGCATGAGCCTCGGAGCGAGGAGCGCCGCCGCCATGGCGGCCGTGAGCGCGAACGGCACGAGCGCGGCGCCGGTGGCGAGCGGCGAGTAGTGCAGCGCGACCTGCAGCTCGTAGGTCGCGATGAGAGCGAGGCCGAACGTTCCGACGCTACTCAGCGCGAGCGCGAGAAAAGCCGGGGCGCGCGTACCCGAGGCCAGGATGGACAGCGGCAGCAGAGGGCTCGCGGCGACGGCCTGCCGGACGACGAAGCCGACCAGCGCGAACAGGCCGAGCGCGAGGGGGATCGCGACAGGTCCGGAGACCCACGCCGCCGAGGCGGCCTCGCTCAACCCGAACACCACGAGCGCGAGGCCGCCGCTCGCCATGATCGCGCTGAAGATGTCGATCCCCACGCTCGCATCGCCGGCGATATCCGGGACGAAGAGGAGCGTGCCGGCCCAGACCGCCGCGGCGACAGGGACGTTCGCATAGAGGGACCAGCGCCAGCTCAGGAAGTCCGCGAGGAGTCCACTGACGATGAAGCCGAGGATCGCGCCGGTCGTTATGGTCGCCGCGAAGATCCCGAACGCCCTGGTCCGAGGTCGCTCCTCTGGGAAGAGGATGGCGACGAGGGCACGAGCGGAGGGCACCAGGAGAGCGGCGAAGGCGCCTTGGAGCGCGCGCGCGGCGATGAGCATCCCGCCGCTCAGCGCTGCTCCGCCCGCCGCTGACGACACGACGAAGCCGGTGGCGCCGACGAGGAGGGCGCGTCGATGACCCAGCCGGTCCGCAAGGCGGCCACCGACGAGCAGGAGCCCGCCGTAGGCCAGCGTGTAGGCGGTGATCACCCAGGCCCGGTCGCTGTCGGACATGCGCAGCGCCCTCTGGGCCGACGGCAGTGCGACGACGACGATGCCCGTGTCCATCGTCGCCATGAGCGTTGCCAGCCCAACGATCACAAGCGCCCACCAGCGCGCCGAAGAAGGTCGGGTTGATCGGCGACCGGTGTCAGCGACCCAGGCCATCGCTTCTCTCCTTTCCCGGGTGCCTCTCTACATACGATGACGCTCGCTGCCGTCACCGGGGCGATGACGAGCATCCTTGAACGCTGGTCCGAGCGCAGAGCTGTAGACCCGGATGCGATCACGCCCCGCATCGCGGCTCTGCCAGCCGACCTCATGCGGCACGAGCTCCTCGTCAAGCAGCGAGCCGTCGACGACGGGACCATCCGCGAGATCGTCGACGAGGTCTTCCTGCCGCTCGTCTCGCGATCTGTCCTCAAGAGGACCAGGTCGGCGCCGAGCGTGCCGTCGCGACACACGATCCCGACGACCTCGGCGCGCTCGCGGCGTCAGGGAGCCGCTTCGACGTCTAGCCGGCGGCGAGCTCCACGCTGAAGTCCTCGACGACGGGGTTCGCCAGCAGCTCGCGCCCCATGATGTCGGTCGCGCGGCGCGCGGCGCTCTCGTCGGCGGCGTCGAAGGTGACGACGATCTCCTTGCCCGTGCGCACGTTCGCCACCCCGAGGCCCAGCGAGTTGAGCGCCCCGACGATCGCCTCGCCCTGCGGATCGCGGACCTCGGCCTTCGGCCGCACGTGGATCGTCGCCACGTACTTCATAGGGCCCTCGCCGCCGTCGCCTTCTCCAGCTCGTCGGTGTGCTCGCGGCAGTGCTCCGACGACTCGCTCGCGATCGCCTGCCACACGGGCGTGCCCGGATCCCACGGCGCTCCGGCCTCGAGGAGGAGGTTCTCCTCATCCATCTCCCGCACGATCTGGCACACGACGTCGGCGGTGAAGGCGAAGTCGGCGAGGAGCGTCGGGTACGGGATCCGGCGGTAGTGCTCGACCGTGAGGCGGTTGATGGTCTCGCCGCCGATCTCGTGCTCGCTCTGCCAGCGCGGGATCCAGCTCGGCGGCGGCAGCGGCGCGCCCATCATCCGGGCGAGCATCCCCTGCCAGTACACGCAGTGCGCGACGACGTCGCGCACCGCCCACTCGCCGACGACGGGCCGCGCGGCGCGCTCCTCGCCGAGGTCCTGCGCGAGGCGCAGCAGCCGCCCCTTCTCGCGCTCGATCGGGGCGACGACGGCGTCCTTCGTCACGCGCTTGGCCTTCGTCACAGAAGAGGCGTCCCCACCAGGCGCTCGTAGCACTCGAGGTAGCGCTGCGTCGTGCCCTCGACGACCTCCGCGGGCAGCGCGGGCGCGGGGGGCTCCCTGTTCCAGCCCGAGGCGGTGAGGAAGTCGCGGACGTACTGCTTGTCGTACGAGGGCGGCGTCGTGCCCGGCGCGTAGCGTGCGGAGTCCCAGTAGCGCGAGGAATCGGGCGTGAGGATCTCGTCGATGAGCGTGAGCTCCTCGCCGGCGGACCCGAACTCGAACTTCGTGTCGGCGAGGATGAGCCCCCTCCCGAGGGCGTACGCGTGCGCCGCGCGGTAGAGCGCGATGGTGACGTCCTCGAGGCGCTTGGCGAGGTCGGCGCCGACCATCGCCGCCAGCTGCGCGCGCGAGATGTTCTCGTCGTGGCCCGTCACGGCCTTCGTCGCCGGCGTGAAGATCGGGTCGGGGAGCTTCTCGGACTCCGCGAGGCCGCGCGGCATGCGCTCGCCGGCGATGGTGCCGTCCTTCACGTACTCCGACCAGGCCGAGCCGCTCACGTACCCGCGCGCGACGCACTCGATGTCGACGCGCTCGCAGCGCCGCACCAGCACGGAGCGGCCCTCGAGCTCCCGGCGTGAGCGGAAGGGCTCGGGGAAGCGCGCGAGGTCGGTCTCGAGGAGGTGGTTCGGGATGATGCTCGACGTGCGGCCGAACCAGAAGTTCGAGAGCTGCGTGAGGACGCGGCCCTTCTGCGGGATGGGTGTCGGCAGGACGACGTCGAACGCGGAGAGACGGTCGCTCGCGACCATCACGAGCTTCCCCTCGCCCGCGTCGTACACCTCGCGCACCTTGCCCTTGCGGAAGAGCTTCGCTCCGGGGATCTTGGTCTCGGTCACCGTCGCGACGGCCATCTCTGTCCCTCCTTCTATTCCGGCAGCACGTCCGCCAGCCGCTGGCGCCACGTCGCGGCGGTGTCGCGCGCCACCGCGGCGGCGAGGCCGCGGTACTCCTCGGGCTGGTCGAGGACGCGCCGCTCCTCCGGCGTGAGGCGCGCGAGGTACGCGCGTACGTCGGCGTCGACGGTCGCGACCTCCATGACGCTGCGGCCCGTGCGCTCGGCCTCGAGCGTCAGCCGGCGCACCGCCTCGTGCGCGTCGGGGTGCCCGTACTTGGCGAGGAGCACGTAGAGCGGCTCGGCGACGATCGTGCCGCGCGAGGTCTTGAGGTTCGCCGCGAGCCGCTCGCGGTCGATGCGCACGCCCTCGAGCGACCCCGCCATGCGCCGCGCGGCGTACGCGGTCCCCGCGAGGATCTCCCCGAGGAAGCGCTGCGACGCCGAGTTCGTGAGGTCGCGCTGGTGCTCGCTGATCTGGTCCATGTACGTCGTGAGGACGCGCGGCGCCATCGCCTTCCAGACGCTCTTGACGTTCTCGAAGCTCACCGGGTTGCGCTTGTGCGGCATCGTCGAGCTCCCGACCTGCTCCGCGGCGAAGGCCTCGGCGATCTCGCCGATCTCCGTGCGCTGGAGGTGGCGCATGTCGTCGGCTAGGTTCGCGAGCACGCCGAGCGTCGTCACGCACGCGTGCGCGAGGTCGGCCCACGGCTCGGCCTCTACGATCTGCGTCGACGTCGAGCGCGGCTCGAGCCCGAGCGAGCGCAGGAAGCGCTTCTCGAGGTCGCGCGGATCCTCGGTGAGGAGACCGAGCGCGTTGTACGCGCCGACCGCGCCCGAGAGCTTCCCCGGAAGACGCCGCGCCGCCTCGCGCAGGCGCTCGACGCGCCCGCCGAGGCGCGAGACGTACGAGGCCATCGCGAACCCGAACGTGATCGGCTCGGCGTGCCGCCCGTGCGTCCGCCCGATCTGCGGCGACTCGGCCTCGCTCTCGGCCATGGCGATGAGCCGCGCGACGACCGCGCCCACCGCGGGGAGGATCGCGCGCTCGACGCACTCCCGGTAGCGGAGCGCGTTCGCCGTGTCGACGATGTCGTACGACGTCGCGCCGAGGTGGACGTACCGCTTCGCCTCGTCGGGCACGCCGGCGCGGATGACGTTGACCAGCGCGCGGACGTCGTGCCGCGTGCGCGCCTCTTCGGCGGCGACATCCTCGGGCGACACGCGCTCGGCGGCCTCGGCGATGGCCGTCGCCACGCCGCGGTCGCAGATCCCGACGTCGGCCATGGCCGCGGCGAGCGCGGCCTCGACGCGCGCCTGCGAGCGGATCATCGCGCCGGCCGAAAGATACGGGCGCAGCGCCTCGAAGACGGTGCGGTCGCCGCCGTAGAAGCGCGAATCGAGAGGTGACACGGCGTCGAAGCGCGACTCGAAGCTCACCGTTCCACCCGGCGGTCGCCTTCGGCGCCGCCTTCGGGCGCAGCCGCTCCGAGCACCCTCGCCGCCATCGCGTCGCGCTGCGCGCGAACGCGCTTGGCGAGCTCCGCGTCGGACGTCGCGAGGATCTGCGCCGCGAGGATGCCGGCGTTCGCCGCGCCCGTCTCGCCGACCGCGACCGTCGCGACGGGAACGCCGCGCGGCATCTGCACGGTCGACAGGAGGGCGTCCAGCCCGCCGGCGATCGCGAACGAGGCGGCGAGGGGCACGCCGATGACCGGGAGCGTCGTGTGCGCGGCGACGGTGCCCGCGAGGTGCGCCGCGCCGCCCGCGCCGGCGATGACGACACGCACGCCGCGCTCCTCGAGCGCCTTCACCCAATCGCGTACGGCGTCGGGCGTGCGGTGGGCCGAGAGGACCTTCACCTCGTGCTCGACGCCGAGGTCGCGCAGCTGCTGCGCCGCGTGATCCATGACCGCCTGGTCGGACGCCGAGCCCATCACGATCGCCACCCTGGCAGCCACCTACACCTCGACCTCCCGCCGCGCTATGTCCGAACGATAGGTGATCCCCTTCCACCTCACTTTTCCGGCCGCGCGGTACGCGAGGTCGCGCGCCTCGGCCACCGTCGATCCGCCCGCGACGACGTGGACGACGCGCCCGCCGGCGGTCACGAAGCGCCCGCCTGCCTGACCCGTCGCGGCGTGGAACGCCCAGGCGCCCTCGGGGAGGTCGGCCAAGCCGGTGATCTCGTCGCCCGTCTGGGGCCGCCCCGGGTACCCGGCCGCGCAGAGCGCGACGCTCACGTAGGCGCGCGGGCTGAAGCGCAGCGGCGCCGCGGCGACGTACGCCGCGAGGCGCCCCTCGCCGAGCGCGAGAAGGAGCGTCCCGACGTCGCCCTCGAGACGCGGCAGCGTCACCTGCGCCTCGGGGTCGCCGAAGCGCGCGTTGTACTCGACCACGTTCCAGCCGCCCGGCGTCCGCATGAGGCCGGCGTAGATGACGCCGCGGTAGGGGATGCCGCGCGCGACCAGCCGCTTCGCGACCGGGCTGATGAGCGCGTTCGCGACGTCCTGCGCCTCGTCGTCGGGCAGGACGCGCGTGGGCGAGCACGCGCCCATCCCGCCGGTGTTCGGCCCGGTGTCGCCCTCGCCGAAGCGCTTGTGGTCGCGCGCGGGGGGCAGCGCGACGACGGTCTCGCCGTCGACGAGCGCCTGGAGTGACGCCTCCTCGCCCTCGAGGACCTCCTCGAGCACGACCGCGCCCGCGCGCACCTGCGGCGCGGCGAGCGCATCG
>JAJYLV010000011.1 GCA_021787445.1 Chloroflexota bacterium
TTCTTCTGTCTGTCGCTCCGCCGCGGTCACGACATTCCTCAGCAGTAGCGCCGTCGTTACGGCTCCGACCCCGCCGGGGACGGGGCTGAGCGCGGCGGCCACGGCACTGACGGTCTCGGCGTCGACGTCACCGGTCAAACCCTGAGGGGTCACGTTGATGCCGGCGTCGATGACCGTCGCGCCGGGTTTGACCATCTCGCCGGTCAGGAACCCGGCCCTCCCGACGCCGACCACGACGACGTCGGCCATGCAGGTGAACCGATCGATGCCGAGCGTCTGGCGGTGCGCGATCGTCACCGTCGCGTCTTCCTTCAACAGGAGGTAGGCGACGGGGCGGCCGATGACCGTGCTCCGCCCGATGACGACGGCGTGGCGGCCGCGCGTCGGGACGTCGTAGAAGCGCAGGAGCTCGATGACCGCCTCGGCCGTCGACGGCACGAAGCGCGGCCGCCCCTCGGCGAGCCACCCGACGCTGACGGGGTGCATCCCCTCGACGTCCTTCTCGACGGCGATGTGGTCGACGATGTGCCCCTCGTCGAGCGCTCCCGGAAGCGGGGTCATGAGGATGATCCCGTGGACGGTCGCATCCGCGGCGAGCGCGTCGAGGTCCCGCCGCAGCTCCTTCTCCTCGGTCTCGCGCGGGAGCGTGACCGTTCGGACGTGGATCCCCTCGGAGCGGCCGGTGCGCGCCAGCCGCTCGGCGTACGTCAGCGCCGCCGGATCCGCTCCGACCGAGACCACCGCGAGGGCCGGCTGGACGCCTCGCGTAGCGAGCGCGCCGACGCGCTCGCGCGTCACGGCGCGGAGGTGCTCCGCGACGGGCCGTCCATGGAGGAGGCGTGCCATCGCTAGCGGGCGACCCGCGACTCGACGAACTGAAGGATCCGCGCGCGCTGCTCCTCCGATCCGTCGATCGCGTGGTCGAGCTCCTCGGAGAGGGCCTTCACCTGTCCGGCGTCCTCGAGCGCCGCGAGGTTGATCATCACGTTGAGCGCGGCGCCTCGCAGCGCCGTCTCCGCCATGAGAGCTCCGACGCCGACGTCGCTCACGGTCGCGGACGAGGCGAGCGTCGTCGTCTGCTCGCACGCGTGAAGGAGCCGGCGTGCCGTTTTCGCGAGCTCGAGCGGGACACGCGCCGCGCCGAGCAGCCCGGTCTGGAGGCGCGCCTTGCGTGCCGCCTTCTCCTCGTCGCTCGAGCGCGGCATCTTCATCGCCTCGGCCACGCGCGCGAAGGCGGCGGTGTCGTCATCGACGAGGCGGAGGAAGTCGGCGTGGAGGCCCTCGAGCTCCTCGATGCGCACGGTGAGATCCTCGCGTGCCTTCTTGGCCGAGATGCGAAGGACCATCGCGCACAGCGCGGCGCCGAGGGCGCCCGCGTACGCGGCCGCGCTCCCGCCGCCGGGGACGGGGCGGTCCGAGGCGAGGTCGTCGCTGAACGCGCGCAGGCTGCGATCGATCAGGCGGTCGGTCATGGAGCCGCCCCAGTATCATTGATGCGCCGGCGACCGGCGGAGACCCGCTTGGTGTGCCTTCCGGCCCGAGCGAGGTTCGCATGAAGACCACCGTCATCGGCGCGTTCCCCAAGATCTCGGACGACCAGGCGGGTCAGGAGCTTCGCCGCGCCCTGCATCGTTTCGATCGCCGTGAGATCGACGCGAATGCCCTCGACGAGGTGTACGACGCGACGACGCGGCGCGCGATGGCCGAGCTCGAGGCGGCCGGCGTCGACGTCATCAACGACGGCGAGATCCGGTGGGACGACCTCTTCTCCGTGTTCGCGCGTGCGTGGGGCGGCGTCGCGCGCGGTCCGCTCGAGCGCTTCTACGACAACAACACGTACTTCCGGCAGCCGGTCATCTCGAAGCCCATCACGACCCACGGCCGGACGCTCGCGAGCGACTTCAAGCTCGCGCGTGCCGCCGCGAGGGCGGAGCTCAAGGCGGCGGTGTGCGGGCCGCTGTCCTTCGCGACGCTCACGGCGGAGGACCGCGCGTACAAGACGCTCGAGGAGCGCACGCTCGCCGTGGCCGACGCGCTCGCCGCGGAGATCCGCGGCCTCGGCGCCGCGGGGGCGCGGCTCGTCGACGTCGAGGACCCCGCCGTCGTCGCTCGTCCCGACCTCATCGGCCTCGCGCGCGCGGCGTACGAGCGCCTCGCGGCATCCGGAGTGCCGCTCGCGCTCCACGCCTACTTCTTCCCGGCGGATGCGGTCCTGGGCGAGCTCGCGACGTTCCCGGTGCAGCAGGTCGGGGTCGACCTGCGGAGCCGCGAGACGCAGGCGCTCGCCGCGCTCGGAAAGCTCCAGGGGAAGACGGTCGTCCTCGGCGCCGTCGACGCGCGGAACACGCGCCTCGAGACCGCCGATGAGGTGGCGCGGACCGTGGATGCCGCCGTCCGCGCCCTCGACGCGGACCACGTCTGGGTGGCGCCGACTACCGGGCTCGAATACCTGCCGCACGACGTCGCGGCGAAGAAGCTCGCGGTGCTCGTCGAGGGGACGCGCGCCGCAGTGGGGGTGGCGGCGTGAGCGGGGTCCTTCTCACGACGACGGTCGGCTCCTTCGGGAAGCCGGAGTACCTGCAGAAGGCGCGGAACGCTTTCTCGCGCGGCAAGCTGTCGCGCGACGAGCTCACCGCGCTCGAGCGCCAGGCGACGAAGGAGTGGATCCGACGACAGGAGGACATCGGCCTCGACATCCTCGTCGACGGCGAGATGTACCGCGGCGACATGGTCGCGTATTTCGCCGACCTCATCGAGGGGTACCGCGAGGGCGGCCTCGTACGCTCGTACGGCAACCGCTACTACCACAAGCCGATCATCGCTTCGACGGTGTCGCGGCCGAAGCCGATGACGGTCGACTGGTTCCGTTACGCGCAGGCGCTCACCGATCGTCCGGTGAAGGGGATGCTCACCGGCCCCTACACGATGCTCGACTGGTCCTTCAACGAGGCGTACCGCACGCGGCGCGACGCCGCGCTCGCTCTCGCGGAGGTCGTCCGTCAGGAGGCCGAGGACCTCGAGAAGGCGGGGGCGAAGTACATCCAGATCGACGAGCCGGCGATCCACGCGCGCCCCGAGGAGATCGGCATCGCCATCGAGGCGATGGGCATCGTGACGCAGAACCTCAAGGCCAAGACGATCTCGCACATCTGCTACGGCGACTTCGCCGCGATCTACCCGCAGGTCCTGGGGCTGCCCGTCGACCAGCTCGACCTCGCGATGTCGAACTACGAGTACCGCTGGCTCGACCTGTTCGACACGCACCCGTTCACGAAGGAGCTCGCCATCGGGATCGTCGACGTGCACAAGCACGAGCTCGAGAGCGTCGACGAAGCGGCGGCGGGGATCCGCAAGGGGCTGCGGTACGTCACCGCCGACAAGCTGTACCCGCACCCCGACTGCGGTCTCAAGACGCGCACGGTCGAGGAGACGATCGACAAGTGCCGCGTCGTCGTCGAGGCGGCGAAGAAGGTGCGCGCGGAGCTGAAGGAGAAGGTCCCGGCCTAGCGGCCGTTCCTAGCGGCCGTAGAGCTCGAGCACCTCGCGGCGGAAGGGCACGTTCGCCTTCTCGCGCAGCTTCTCGAACTCCTCGAAGTCCCACTCGCCGACGAACGTCACGGCGACGCCCGTCTGGCCCATGCGTCCGGTGCGACCGACGCGGTGGGTGAACGTATCGGTGTCCTCCGGCAGGTCGAAGTTCACGACATGCGATATGTCATCGATGTGGAGCCCCCGCGCGGCGACGTTGGTCGCGACGACGATGGGGATCTCGCCCGATCGGAACCGTTCCAGCGTGCGCTCGCGTTCGCGCTGCGAGAGGTCGCCGTGGAGCGCCTCGACCTTGCGGCCCCGCCGCTGGAGCGCTCGCACCAGCTCGTCGACGCCGCGCTTGGTGTGACGGAACACGAGGACCTGGTCGAACTCCGCCCGCCCGAGCAGCTCCTCGAGCGCGCGGACCTTGTCCTGTTCGAGGACCTCGACCCACAGCTGCTCGACGGTGTCGACCGTCTGCCTCTCGGGGTCGATCGCGATCGAGACGGCGTCGCGGGTGAAGCGGCCGGCGAGGTCGCGCACCTCCCACGGCAGCGTCGCGCTGAAGAGCGCCGTCTGCCGCCGCTCCGGTACGCGCCGCAGCAGCCGCCGCACGTCGGGGACGAATCCCATGTCGAGGAGGCGGTCGGCCTCGTCGAGGATGACGATCTCGATGCCGCGGAGGTCGAGCGTGCCGCGCTCGATGTGGTCGAGGAGGCGGCCCGGCGTGCCGACGACGACGCCGACGCCGCGGCGGAGCGCGCGGTCCTGGGGGTTGTACGAAACGCCGCCGTAGATCGCGAGCTCGTGCGCGCTGCGGTACTTCCCGAGCGCGCCGAACTCGCGCGTCACCTGGACCGCGAGCTCGCGGGTCGGAACAACGACGAGCGCCTGGGGCCTCTTCGCTCCGGCCTCGATGCGGCCGAGGATGGGGATGGCGAACGCGGCCGTCTTGCCGGTGCCGGTCTGGGCCTGGGCGAGCAGGTCCCGGCCGCTCTCGAGGATGGGGATGGCCTGCTCCTGGACGGGGGTGGGGGTCATCCAGCCGAGGTCGTCGATCGCGCGAATGACGTCGGGGTGGATACGCAGGTCGTCGAAGGGCGAGCGAGTGACGCTCCGTTCGGCTATCGCCAGGGAGGTCTCCTTATATGACGAACGGGCCTGGATCCATCGGATCCGGCCCGCCCCGCCGAAAGATCGATGTTCGTCAGCCGAAAGTGTATCAGGTCTCGCCGCGGCGCTCGCGCAGCTCCTGAAGGATCGTCGCGGTCGACGACGTCCCGAGGCGGTCGGCCCCGGCGGCGATCATCGCGAGCGCCTCGTCGAGCGTACGGATGCCGCCGGCGGCCTTCACTCCCACGCCCGCTCCGACGATCGAGCGCAGGAGGCGGACGTCCTCGACGGTCGCGCCCTCCGGGCCGAATCCGGTCGAGGTCTTGACGAAGTCCGCGCCCGCGGCGACCGCGATCTGCGCCGCGATCGCCTTCTGGGCGTCGTCGAGGTACGCGCACTCGAGGATCACCTTCACGGTCGCCTCGCTCGCGTGCCCGACGCCGACGACGGAGGCGATCTCGCGCTCGACCGTCGCGTAGTCGCGCTCGATGAGCGCGCCGATGTTGATGACCATGTCGAGCTCGGCCGCGCCGTCCTTGAGCGCCTGGAGCGAGGTGCCGACCTTGACCTCCGGCGCCTGCCCGCCGTGCGGGAACCCGACGACGGTGGAGGTCCGGACGCCGGAGTCCTTGAGGAGCCGCACGCAGTCCGGGACGTAGAACGGCTTCACGCACACGCTCGCGATGCGCTCGCGGCGGGCGACCGTGCAGCCCTCGACGACGTCGCGCTCCGTCTGGGTCGGCTTGAGGACGGCGTGGTCGATCATCGCCGCGAGCTCGGGAACGGAGGGGAGCGGTACGGCCTCCCTCTCCAGGTCCTGAAGGTCCACGGTCGCCTCCTATTCTCGCTGTTACCCTCCTCGGCATGCCAGGGTCGATCGCCATCGCCCGCGTCTTCGGTATCGACATCCGTATCCACCTGTCGTGGTTCCTCATCTTCGGCCTCCTGCTCTTCACGCTGTCCGATCCCACCGGTGGGTTGTTCCGGAGCCTGCGGCCGACGTGGTCGGACCAGAAGCTCGTCATCGTCTCGGCGGTCACGGCGCTCCTCTTCTTCGCCTCCGTCCTGAGCCACGAGCTCGCGCACGCGCTCGTCGCCCGCGCCTTCCGTATGCCCGTCTCGTCGATCACGCTCTTCCTGCTCGGCGGCGTCGCGAACCTCGCGAAGGAGCCGCCGAGCGCACGCGCCGAGTTCCTCATGGCGGCGGCGGGGCCGGCGACGAGCCTCGTCCTCGGCGGCATCGGCATCGCGATCGCGGGGTTCGGCAGCGGCGTCGTGACCGAGTTCTCCGCCCTCGATCCCGTCCTCGTCATCGCGAACTACCTCGGCTACATCAACGTGGCGCTCGCGATCTTCAACATGATCCCCGGGTTCCCGCTCGACGGCGGGCGCGTGCTCCGCTCGATCGTCTGGGGCATCGCGCACGATCGCGCGCGCGCGACCGGCGTCGCCGCGCGCGGCGGCCAGCTCGTCGCAGGTCTGCTGCTCCTCTTTGGGATCTGGCGGATCTTCGCCGAGAACGACGCGTTCGGCGGGGTCTGGATGGGCATGATCGCGTACTTCCTCTACAACGCCGCGTCGAGCAGCCTCGAGCAGGAGCGCGTCGCGAGCGCCGTCAGCGGCGCGACGGTCGGGCCGCTCATGGCGCAGCAGTTCCTCTCCGTGCACCCGCGGACGCCCCTCGCGGAGCTCGTGTACGGACACCTCGTGCCGCACAACGCGCGCGCCGTCGCCGTCGTCGACGGCGACCGCCTCACCGGGCTCGTCACCATCGCCGACCTCCAGAAGGTCGATCAGGCGGCGTGGCCGCAGACGCCCGTCGAGGAGGTCATGACCCCCGCCGCTCAGCTGCCTGCGGTGTCGCCGACGACGAAGCTCATGGGCGCGATCGAGGCCTTCGCCGCGAGCGCGCTCCCGGTGCTCCCGGTGATGGACGCCGGCAGGCTCGTGGGGATGCTCGACCGTGAAGCGGTCGCGAGCTACATCCGGATGCGCGAGTCGCTGGGGCTCCGCTGATGTTCGTCTTCGGCGTCGCGTGGTGGGAGCTCATCGTCCGTGCCGTCGTCGTCTACGTCGTGTTCTTCGCGGCGCTGCGGATCCTCGGGAAGCGCCAGCTCGGGCAGCTCGCGATCCACGATCTCGTGTTCCTGCTCCTCGTCTCCAACGCCGTGCAGCCGGCGATCACCGGGCCGGACACCTCTCTCGCGGGCGGCATCGTCATCGTCGCCACGCTCGGCGCCCTCAACCTCGTCGTCGGACGCCTCGAGATGTTCCGCTTCTTCCAGCGCCTCCTCCTTTCGAGCCCGACCGTCGTCATCCAGCACGGCAAGTACCTAGAGGACGCCCTCCGCCACGAGCAGGTCGAGCGCGACCTCGTCGAGGCGTCGATCCGCGAGCACGGCCTCGAGAACGTGAGCGAGGTCGAGCTCGGAGTCCTCGAGGTCGACGGCACGATCAGCATCGTTCCCAGCGGGGGGAGGACCTTCCGCACGCGCCACCGCGTGCGGGCGATCAAGCGGCCCTAGACGCTCCGGCCCCTCGCGTGGCCGCCCTCGCCGCTCTCGCCGGCGAGCAGCTCGACGGCGTGCGAGAGCACCGGCAGGAGCACGTCGAGCGACTCGCGCACCGCGCGCGGGGACCCCGGCAGGTTGACGACGAGCGTCGCCCCGGCGGCGCCCGCGATGCCGCGCGACAGCATCCCGTGCGGTGTCTTCGCGAGCGACGTGGCGCGCAGCGCCTCGGCGATCCCCGGCACCTCGCGGTCGATGACGCGGCGCGTCGCCTCGGGCGTGACGTCGTTCGGCGAGAGGCCGGTCCCGCCCGTCGTCAGCACCACGTTGGCTCCGAGGACGATGGCCTCGCGGATGGCGAGCGCGATCTTGCCGGCGTCGTCGGGGACGAGCGCGCTCGAGACGACGGCGATGCCCGCGCTCTCGAGCACCTCGCGCATCGCGGGACCGCTCTCGTCGGGCCGCTGCCCGCGCGCGCCCTTCGTGCTCGCGGTGATGACAGCGGCGCGGATGGGCGTCGTCACTCGAGGCGGATGTGCCCGCTCTTGCCGCCGGCCTTCTCGACGAGGCGCACATCCGTGAGGCGCGCGCCGCGCTCGACGGCTTTCAGCATGTCGTAGAGGGTGAGGCCCGCGACGGCGGCGGCGGTCAGCGCTTCCATCTCGACGCCGGTCTGCGCCGTCGTCGCCGCTCTCGCCTCGATCGCGATGCCTTCGTCCTCGACGGTGAGGTCGACGCCGACGTGCGAGAGGGGCAGCGGGTGCGTCAGCGGGATGAGCTCGCTCGTCCTCTTCGCGGCCATGATCCCCGCGACGCGCGCGACGGCGAGGACGTCGCCCTTGGGGGTCTTCCCCTCGCGGATGAGCTCGATCGTCGGGCCGGAGAGGCGCAGGTAGGCGCGCGCGACCGCGTAGCGCTCCGTCGTCGGCTTCGCGCCGACGTCGACCATCCGCGCGGCGCCTCTGTCGTCGAGGTGGGTGAGCTTCTTCAATGGTCCTCGGGAAGGTCGGTGAGGATGACCTCGACGCTCTCGCCGGCGGCGATGCGGCTCGGTCCCGCGGGCGCGTCGACGAGGCAGTTCGCGAGCGACATCGAGCGCAGGATGCCCGAGCCCTGCGGCCCCGTCAGCCCGACGGTCCCTGCGGTGGGGTCGTAGATGGCGCGCGCGAAGAAGCGCAGGAAGCCGGGCTTGTCGAGGGGGTCGAGCAGCGTCGCGCGCGCGCGCGGCCGCTGCAGCTTTGTGCGCCCGGACATCCGAAGGAGCGCGGGGCGGACGAACAGCTCGAAGGTGAGGAGCGCGGAGACGGGGTTCCCCGGGAGGCCGAAGAGGGGGACGACGCGGCCGTCGCCGCGCAGCTGGGCGAACGCGAGCGGGCGCCCGGGGCGGATGGCGATGGCCCACACGTCGAGCGTCCCGAGCTCGCTCACGACGGGCTTGACCCAGTCGTGGTCGCCGACGGAGACGCCGCCGCTCGTGACGATGGCGTCCGCGGACATCGCGTCGTGGAGCGCGGCACGGAGCGCTTCCGGCGTGTCGCGCACGATCGAGCGCAGCTGAGGCTCGCACGACGATGCGAGGATCGCCGACGCGACGGAGTAGCGGTTCGCGTCCCGGATCTTCCCCGGTCCAGGGGACTCCGTGACCTCGACGACCTCGTCGCCCGTCGAGAGTACGGCGACACGCGGCCGCCCGACGACGCTGGGGCGGGGGATGCCGAGCGACGCGAGGAGCCCGATCTCCGCCGGACGCAGGAGGCTGCCTGCGCGCAGGACCGTCGTGCCGCGCGCGAGGTCCTCGCCGGCCTGGCGCACCGAGAGGCCGGTGGGCGTCGCGACGGTGACGGTGACGACGTCGTCGGCGTTGTCGGTGTCCTCGACGCGCACGACGGTATCCGCGCCGTCGGGCATCGGAGCGCCGGTCATGATGCGCATCGCTTCGCCGCGCGCGACCGCGCGCTCCGGCACGCCGCCCGCGGCGACGGCGCCGACGACGCGCAGGCGGACCGGCGCGCTCGCGACGTCCTCGCCGCGGACGGCGTAGCCGTCCATCGCGGAGTTGCGGAACGGCGGGACGTCGCGGTCGGCGACGACGTCGACGGCTAGCGTCCGCCCGAGCGCGTCGAGGAGCGGCATCTCGCGTGGGGGCAGGGGGTGAACGCGCGCGAGGATCCGCTCGAGCGCCTCGTCGACGGTGAGGAGGCGCTCGGCCGCGCGGGCCGACGTCGGACTGATCCGCACGACGCACACGCTACCGCAGCGAAGACGCGCGCCCTGAACAGCGCCTGCCGCCGACACATCTCGACCTCTCCTGGGGCCGCGGGCGTCATGAGTGTCAATGTGCGCGTTGTTGAGCCGAACGCCTTGTCGTCGGACCGAACGATGCGATGCTCCCTGCTACCAGGCAACAGGAGGCCGACCACTGCGAGCGAGGGGCATCGGCTACGACACAGGCTTCAGCTACGGCGGAGCGGACCGTCGGCCGTTCGACGAGACGCTCGTCCGACGCGAGCTGCAGATCATCCGCGACGCCCTGCACTGCAACGCGGTACGTCTGTTCGGCAACGACCTCGATCGGCTGGAGAGGGCGGCCGGCTATGCCGCTGACCTGGGGCTCGAGATCTGGCTCACCCCCTGGCCGTACCAGCTGAACGCGGATGAGATGCTGGCCATGTTCGGGGATGCCGCGGCGCGCGCGGAGCGACTGCGGCGTCGAGGAGCCGAGGTCGTCATGGTCACGGGCGCGGAGATCAGCCTCTTCGACCGCGGGTTCCTCCCGGGGGACGACCTCGAGCAGCGCACGCGCGGACTGATCGAGCGACGACCCGAAGCGCTGCAGGCGCTGCGGTCGGTCCCCGAGCGACTGAGCACGTTCCTGGCGACCGCCGCCGCGCTGGTCCGTGAGCGCTTCGCCGGCAGGGTCACGTACTCCGCGGTCCCCTACGAGACGGTGGACTGGACGCCCTTCGACATCGTCTCGCTCGACCTGCACCGCTCCAAGGAGATCGCGCCCGGCTACCGGGAGGCGGTGCACAGGCTGGTGGCGCAGGGCAAGCCGTTCGCGAACACCGAATTCGGCTGCACGACCTATCGCGGCGCCTCCGGCCACGGCGCGCGGGGGAGCGAGATCCTCGAGTTCGAGGGCTCGGTCCCGATACGCGTGAAGGACGGATACGTGCGTGATGAAGGCGAGCAGGCGGCGTACCTGCGCGAGCTGCTCGACATCTTCGTCGAGGAGCGCGTCGACGCCGCCTTCGTCTGCACCTTCGTCATGTACGGATATACGCATCGCGCCGATCCGCGTCGCGATCTCGACATGGGCAGCTGGGGCATCGTGAAGCCCCTCGACGGCCGGCGGGGCGACACGTATCCGGACATGCCCTGGGAGCCGAAGCAGGCCTTCTGGGCGGTCGCCGAGCGCTACGGCCGTCTCGCGGGTCAGAGGACCTAGCGGGTCAGGCCGCTCGCGCGCGCCTTCTCGGTGACGGCCGCCGCGACGGCGGGGACGACCTGAGGATCGAAGGGCGAAGGCAGGATGTACTCCGCGGAGCGGAGCCCCGGGCTCACGACCGCGGCGAGCGCGTCGGCGGCGGCCAGCTCGACGTCGTCCGTCACGCCGATCGCGTGCGCGTCGAGGAGGCCGCGGAAGACGCCCGGGAAAGCGAGCACGTTGTTCACCTGGTTGGGGTGGTCGCTGCGGCCCGTCGCGACCACGTCGGCCTCGGGCTCCACGAGGAACGGGTCGATCTCCGGGACCGGGTTGGCGAGCGCGAAGACGATGCGCGGGCGGGCCATGGTGCGGACCGCCTCGAGCGAGAGGAGCCCGGGTCCCGAGACGCCGATGAAGGCGTGCGCGCCGGCGAGCGCGTCCGCGAGCGAGCCGTCCCGCGTCGTCCCGAGCTCGGAGACGAGCATCCGCTTCTCCTGCGTGAGGTCCGTCCGCTCCGGGCCGACGATGCCGCGGCGGTCGCACACCAGGACCGACGCGACTCCGGCGCGGTGGAGCAGCCGCGCGGTGCCGATGCCCGCGGCGCCGGCGCCGAGGATGACGACCGTCGTCTCGGAGAGCGGCAGGCCGACGACCGCGGCGGCGTTGCGCAGCGCGGCGAGGACGACGATCGCGGTGCCGTGCTGATCGTCGTGGAAGACGGGGATATCCACGCGCGCGCGGAGCTGGCGCTCGACCTCGAAGCAGGCCGGCGCGGCGATGTCCTCGAGGTTGATCCCGCCGAAGGTGGGCGCGAGGTGCGCGACCGTGCCGACGATCTCCTCGACGGTCCGCGCGTCGATGACGAGGGGGAACGCCGAGATGCCGGCGAGGTCGCGGAAGAGCAGCGACTTGCCCTCCATGACGGGGAGCGCGCCGAGGGGGCCGATGTCGCCGAGCCCGAGCACGGCCGAGCCGTTCGACACGATGGCGACGGCGTTGCCGCGCATCGTCAGCGTCCACGCCTTCGCCGGGTCCTGCGCGATCGCCGACGAGACGCGCGCGACCGCCGGCGTGTACACGAGCGAGAGGTCGTCCTTATTGCGCACGCTGATGCGGCCGCGGACCTCGATCTTGCCGCCTTCGTGCAGGCGGAACGCGGCGTCGGACACGCTCAGCACCTCGATCCCGTCGAGGCCGTGGATCGCGCTGGCGAGCCGCGCGGCGCTCTGCTCGTCGGGCATGTCGACGGTGACGTCGCGCACGTGCACGGTGGGCGTCGCCTCGACGAGGTCGATCACCCCGAGGCTGCCGCCCTGCTCTCCGATCACGCGCGCGACCTCGGCGAAGCGTCCGGGGCGGTTGTCGACGCCGAGCCGCAGGACGATGCGATGCGCCGACGTCAGGACGGGAGCGGGACGGGTGGCCACCGGCGATCGAGTCTATTCAGGCGGACCGGACGATGCGGAGGGCGTCGGGAGGCAGCGTCACCGCGATACGCGTGCCGGGAGCGAGCGAGAGCTGGCGCGCGACGCGCGGCAGCGTGATCGCGGTGATGGCCAGAGGTGCGGCGATCTCGACGCGCGTGACGTCGCCCTGCGCGTGCACCGCGACGACGTCGCCGTCGAACGTGTTCTCCGCCCGGCCCTCGGACGGGGGCGAGAGCACCACGTCGCTCGGGCGGTAGCACGCGACCGTATCTCCATCGATCGGCGGCGGACGAAGGACGCGCAGCGTGCGGCCCGGCGGGCCGACGACGGCGTTCCCCGCCTCGAGGCGGAGAGGCCCCAGTGTGCGGAGTCCCAGGAAGCGCGCCACGGCGAGCTCGACCGGCCGGTCGAGGACGTCGGCGGAGGTCCCCATCTGGCGGATGCGCCCGCCCATGAGGACGGCGACGTCGTCGCCGATGAGCGTCGCCTCCGACTGGTCGTGGGTGACGTACACGGCGGGGATCCCCAGCCCGTGGAGGAGCTCGCGCAATCCCGACCGCAGGTCGTCGCGCGTCGGCGTGTCGAGGGCGCTGAGCGGCTCGTCGAGGAGGAGAAGCCGCGGGCCGATCGCGAGGGCGCGCGCGACGGCGACGCGCTGCCGCTCGCCTCCCGAGAGCGTGCCGGGCTTGCGATCGGCGAGGTGCGCGATGCCGACGCGCTCGAGGACGCCGCGGACGGCGGCCGGGTCGTCCTTCCCGCTCGCGCGCGGACCGAAGCGCACGTTCTCGGCGACGGAGAGGTGGGGGAAGAGCGCGTAGCTCTGGAAGACGACGCCGATGCGGCGCTCCTCCGGGGGACGGTGCGTGATCTCGCTCCCGCCGAGCGCGATGCGCCCGGCGATCGGCCGGCGGAAGCCGGCGATGCTGTCGAGCATGACGGTCTTGCCCGCGCCCGAGGGGCCGAGGACGACGAGGACACGGCCGGCGGGCACGGTGAGGTCGACGTCGGCGAGGTGGAAGGCGCCCGCCTGCACGTGCAGGGCGTGGATCTCGAGGCCGGGGGCGGGGAAGGCCATCGCTAGCGCGCGAAGCGGCCGGTAGCGGCGACGCGCACGACGACGAACGTCGACAGCGCGACGAGCAGCAGGAGGAGCGCCGCACCGGCCGATCGGTCGAGCCCGTTCTGCAGGTACTCCTCGTACACCTTCACCGGCGCGGTCATCGGGAAGTACGCGAGGATGACGACCGCGCCGAACTCGCTGATCGAGCGCGCGTAGGCGAGCACCGCGCCGGTGAAGATGCCGCGCGCGGCGAGCGGGAGGGTGACCCGGCGGAAGGCGTGCCACGGCGTCGCGCCGAGGCTGCGCGCGGCGTGATCGAGCTGCGGATCGAGGCCCTCGATCGCGTCACGCACGCTGTTGACGGCGAAGGGCACGCTCACGAAGAGCATGGCGGCGACGATGCCCCACTCCGTCCCGTAGAAGCTGACGCCGAGCTGCTGGAGCGGCGCGCCGACCCACCCGTTGCGGCCGAGGGCGAGGAGGAGCGCGATGCCCGCGACCGTGTGGGGCACAGCGAGCGGCAGGTCGACCACCGCCTGCAGGACGCTGCGCCCGCGGAAGGCACGCCGCGCGAGGACGTACGCGAGGGGGACGCCGAGGAGCACGGCGAGCGCGGCCGAGATGACCGCGTCCTTGAGGGTGAGGGCGATCGAAGCGCGCACGTCCGGCTGCGCCGCCTCGGCCGCGAGCGCGGCCGGCGTCGTCGCGACGCCGAGCCGCAGGAGCGGGACGAGGATGAACGCGAGGAGGAGGCCAGCGAGGGCCCACGTCGCCGCGGGAAAGACGCCGCGGCGCCACCTCACGGCCACTGCTTGACGAGAGGACGCAGCGCCTCGGGCGTCTTGTCGAGCGGCTGCGCCAGCGCCGGAGAGAGGACGACGAACCCGGCCTTCGAGAAGGCGTCGCGTCCGTCGGGCCCGAGCGCGAACGCGGCCCAGCGCAGGGCCCACTCGCGCTGCGGCGCGTCGTCGGGGACGGTGAGCGCGTACACGATCGGCTTCCCGGCGATGTCGCCGTTCGCGGTGTGGACGGTCACCGTGTGGTACGTCGACGCCTTCGCCGCGTCGGAGAGGTCGATCTCGGGCGGCAGGTCGAGGTACTGGAAGCCGTGCTGCTTGGCGTCGGAGCGGTAGATCGCGAGGTAGTCGATCTCGCCCGCCTGCAGGGCGCCGATGAGCTCGGTCTCGGTGTCGCGCATGTACGTCGTCGGCGCGTTCTTCAGGACCGCGTCACTGAGGCCGGGATCGTGGTAGTAGGCGTCCGCCAGCTTCAGCATCTGAAGGATCCAGTAGCCGGAGGGGTCCGTGTCCGGGTTCGACCGCCCGATGCGGACGCCCGGCCGGCTCATCACCGTGTACCAGTTCCGGGAGGTGATCTCGCTCGCGCCCTTGCTCTTCCCGGTGTAGACGAAGGTGATGGCGTTGGAGACGAAGCCGACGTACCAGTCCGTGTACTTCTTCTTCCCCTGGATGAGGTACTGGGGGATCACCGTGTAGTCGGCGACGCCGACGACGTCGGCCCTCTGACCGAGGTCAGTGATCTGCTTCACCATCTTCACGCTGCCGCCGAACTGCGCCTGGACGGTGACGTTCGGATACTTCTTCATGAATGCGGCGTCGATGTCCTTGAACGGGTTGACGAGCGTGCCGGCGGCGAGGATCGAGAGCGTCACGGGCGAGGAGCTCGCGGCGCTCGCGTTCGCCGCTCCCGGCGCGGCCGACCCGCTCGACACGGAGGGCACCCCTCCTCCGCCACACGCGCTGACCAGGACCGCGCCCGTCGCCAGGACCGCCGCCGGCCAGGCACTCCGCATGTCACCCTCTCTTCCGCAGTCTCTTCCGCAGGTGTCTCTGCTCCCGCAGCTCGACCATGACGTTCGTCGCCTTGACGACCGCGACGACCTCGTCGCCCGCCCGCAGCCCGAGGTCGTCGACCGCCTCGCGCGTGACGAGGCTGACGATGCGGTGCGGTCCCGCCAGCACCTCGACGACCGCCGCGACCTTGTCGCGTTCGACCCTCGTCACGACGCCCTCGAAGCGGTTGCGCGCCGAGCGCGTCACCCTCGCGCGGTCCGCCCTGCTCCGGCGCCGGCGCAGCCGCTCGACCTCGGCGAGCGCGATCGTCCGCTGGCCGCCGGCGCTGCGCACCGAGCGGAGCTGCCCTTCCGCCTCCCACCGGCGGAGGGTCGCGACGGAGACGTCGAGGAGCTCGGCCGCCTCGCCGATGCGCAGCGCAGCCTGCTCCGGATCGCTATCTTTCCGCCGCATATGGACCGAGATCATATAGCTATCCGTACGCCGTTGTCATCGGTGCGCTCGCTCGCTGTCTCGTCGTGCTCGGTCACGTCCACTCTTGCGCTTCGCCTACAAGCTCGCGTGCGTCGCGACGGGCTGAGCGCCGCTCTCAGGCGGCGCGCGTCTCGCCGAAGACGAGCTCGGGGAGGCGCGCGAGGTACTCCGCCGGCGTGCGTCCCTTGAGACGGGGGAGCCAGCCGCGATGCACCGCGGCGCGGACGGCGGCGGCGATGGCGAAGCCGGCGAAGAAAGCGAGACCGATGTTCGTCGCGACCGCGAGGACGGCCATCGCGGTGGCGATCCAGCCCTGCCAGCCGAAGAGGCCGCGCGCCGACGACAGGAGCTCGAGGGCGACGAGGAGGAGGAGCGAGCCGAGGAGCGGCATGGGGAACGCCGCGAGCGCCGAGCCGAGGCCGGGCGCGAAGAAGATCCCCAGCGCGAGCGCGAGCGACCCTTCGATCACGTTCTTCCACTGCGTGCGCGCGCCGTAGAAGTACTGCGCGGCGAGGCCGCCGGCCCCGTGGCAGAGCGGCGCGCCGGAGAGGAGCGCGGCGGCGACGTTCATCGCGCCGGTGCTGAGCGCGAGCCTCCGCTCGGCGATCGGCCGCTCCGGGAAGTAGCGCGCGCCGAGCGACGCCGTCGCGATGATCGCGTTCGCGAGCGTGAGCGGGAGCTGAGCGATACCGCCGCGCAGCATCCCGTCGAGCACGTCCGCGCCGCGTGGGAGGGAGAGCGTCGGGAGCGCCGGGACGAGCGCGAGCCCGACGACGTCGCGCGGCATGAGCACGACGGCCGCGGCGATCGTGAGCGCGATCCCGAGAAGGCGATAGCGCAGCGTCACCGCGAGGAGCGCGAGCGCGACCACCGCGAGCGGGACGCTTCGCGCCAGAAGGAGGACCGCCTGCAGCCCGAGCGTGAACGCGAGGCCCAGCTGGACGCCCCTCGCGATGAAGGCCGGGACGGTGCGGCGCAGCCACGCGAGGAGCGGCGTCGCCGCGACGACGAGCCAGAAGAGGCCCATGCCCAGCGCCGCGCCGTAGACCTGCCCCGCCGGCCAGCGCTCGGCGATCGCCGCCGCGGCGACGGCCTTCTGCGGCTGGACGGGGACGGGAAGGCGATAGGCGATGCCGCTGAGGAGCGTCGCCAGCCCGAACGTGACGAAGAGCCCGGCCGGATCGACGTGCGCGACGATCACCAGGCCGGCGGCGAGCGGGAGCAGCGTTCCGACGTCGCCGAACGCTCCGACGAGGTCGCCGAGCCTCGGACGCGGCATGCTGCGGAAGGCTAGGACTTAGCAGCGGAGGACGACGCGGCCGAGCACGGCGGAGCGCTCGACGAGGAGGCTCTCGTGCCCGGGCATGTCGCTGGCGAGGACGACGTCGTCGCCCTCGACGGCGGCGACGCGCTTCACGACGAGGCGGTCGTCGCGCGGGTCCTCCGCGACGACGACGGTCCCGGCGCGGAGCGGGAGGCGGAGGTATACGAGCGTGTCGCCGTGCCGCAGCGACGGCTCCATGCTGTGCCCCGCCACCCGCACGCGGCCGAGCACGCTACGCCGCCTTCTTCGCCGAAGAGGGGACGCGCGTCTTCTCGGGGCCGCCGGTCTTCCGCCACATCTCGTCGACCTTGTCGATCATGTCGAGGAGCTTCTGGCCCTCGGCCATGTCGACGGACGCCTTCACGGCGGAGACCTGCTTCGCGGCCTTCCAGAAGATCTCGTGGAGCTCCGGGAACTTCTCTAGGTGCTCCGGCTTGAAGTAGTCGTGCCACAGCACGTCGAGGTGATGCTTCACCAGCTCGGCGCGCTCTTCCTTGATGGCGATCGCGCGCTCCTTGAAGACCGGGTCGTTCGAGGCCTTGTACTTCTCCATGATCTTGTAGCAGGACTCGGCTTCGATCCGCGCCTGCGCCGGGTCGTAGACCCCGCACGGCAGGTCGCAGTGGGCGTATGCCGTTCGCGGACGTCCGAAGATGCGCATGGTGGCTCGCCTCCTTGAGCGTTCTTCTGTTCCGAACACGTTGTACCCCCTCCGCACCTAGGATGCCTGCGTGCTCCCGCTCCCCGCCGAGGATCTGCGACGTGCCCCGCCGCGAAGCTGGCTCTTCGTCCCGGCGCTGCGGTCGCCGGAGTGGATCCCCAAAGCCGTCGCCTCGGGCGCCGACGCGCTCATCGTCGACCTCGAGGACGCGACGGCCCCCGACGAGAAGGACCGCGCGCGCGACGTCGTCCGCGGCCTCGGGCTGACGCGCGGTCAGCGCTCCCCGGTGATGGTCGTTCGCGTCAACTCGGCCCCGCGCGAGAGGCACGAGGCCGACCTCCGCGCCGCGGTCGACAGCGGTGCGTCGGCCGTCCTCCTGCCGAAGATAGAGGAGGTGGACGAGGTGCGCGCCGCGGGGTGGACCGGCCTCGCGGTCGTCGTGATGATCGAGACCGCCAAGGGCCTCCTTCGCGCCGCGGAGATCGCGATGGCGCACGATCACCTCGTCGCGCTCGCGTTCGGGAGCTTCGACCTCAGTGCGGCGATCGGCGCCGCCCCCTCGCGCGAGGGAACAGAGCTCCTCTACGCGCGTTCGCACATCGCGACGGCCGCGGCCGCCGCGGGGGCGTTCGCCGTGGACACGCCCTGGGTGGACATCGCGGACGTCGATGGGCTCGCGCGCGAGGCGGCCGCCGCGCGGCGCCTCGGCTTCGCCGGGAAGCTCGCCATCCATCCGTCGCACGTCGCGGCGATCAACGCGGCGTTCAGCCCGTCCGACGACGAGGTCGCCGACGCCGAGGCGCTCCTCGCCGCGTTCGACGCGGCGGTCGCGGCGGGGGAGGGTGTCGCGACGTACAAGGGCCGCATGATCGACCGTCCGCTCGCGCTCGCGGCGCGGCGCGTCCTCGCGCGCGCCGGGCTCGCGCAGCGCTAGGTAGCATTCGTCCGCGATGACAGCGCCGCGCGGCCGCGTCTTCGAGGACTACACCGTCGGCACCGTGTTCGACCACCCCGTCGGTCGAACGATCACCGAGACCGACAACGTGTGGTTCACGAATATCACGATGAACATGAACCCCGTGCACTTCGACGTGCACTACTCGTCGCAGACGGAGTTCAAGAAGCCGCTCGTGAACTCCTGCTTCACGCTCGCGCTCGTGACGGGCCTCAGCGTCGTCGACGTCGACCACGCCTTCGCGAACCTCGGCTGGGACGAGGTCCGGCTGCCCGCGCCGGTCTTCGTCGGCGACACGATCTACGCGCGGAGCGAGGTCGTCGAGACCCGCGCGTCGCGCTCGCGGCCGGGGGCGGGGATCGTGAAGCTGCGGACGATGGGATTCAAGCAGGACGGCACGGTCGTCATCACGTTCACGCGGACGGTGATGGTCTACCGGCGCGGCCACGTTCCCGAGATCCCGCTCCCCACGCCGGCGGCGACGCCGTGAGCGGGCGTGCCGACCGTGGCCACCAGGTCCGCAGAACACGTGTCGGTCGCGTCATGGTCGTGACCCGGCACCCGCGCGCGGGGCGCGAGGTCCGCGCGTTCGGCGGGGCGGGGCTCTTCCGCGGAAAGGACGTGCTCGACGTCGGGACCGGGAACGGGCGGCTCGCGTTCGACGTCGCCGCGTACGCGCGTCGCGTCCTCGGGATCGACCCGAGCGACGAGAGCGTTCGCGCGGCCCGCGCGCGGGCGGAGACGGAGGGCATCCACAACGTCGAGTTCCGCGTCGGCGACGCCGCCGCGCTCGACGTCGGTCGCGAGCGCTTCGACCTCGCGCTCTTCTCCTGGTCCCTCTGATGAGTGCGCGTCAGGGGCATGGTCGATGCCCTTCGGTCGGCGCACCGGGCGGTGAGGCGGGGCGGGCTCGTCATCGACGCCCGGCCTGACCCGTCGCGGCAGCCGCGCATCGTCGCCGCCGGACGCGTCCGCGCCCAAGTCCGTCAGTCACCGAGCGCGGATCTGCGTGACGAGAGCGCCGACAGCGCCGTCGCGAAGCTCGTCCGCGAAGGTCTCTACCGCGTCGTCCGCTCCGGCCACGTGTGGCACTCGGTGCGGTTCGCCGACCTCGCCGACCTCGACGCCTACCTCGCCGACAGCTCTCGCTACGCCGCGTACGGGAAGGAGATGCGTCCGAAGCTCCTGCCATTCCGGCGCGGCCCCCTCGACATGCGCCGCGCCATCGGCTTCGACGTCCTCGAGCGCCTTTAGAGCACCGCGGCCGGAGGCTCCGTAGGCGACGGAGGGCTTGCTTGGCACGCGTTCTGCTACCGCACGGCGCTAGCGTGTCTCGTGCAGGGAACTGAGCGGGAGGGACGCATGGCTGTTGAGCACGGCGCTGCCGTGGCGGATGACGCTGCGCCTCGTGAGGCGGTAGGCGTCTACGTGTACTCGATCGTCGAGAGCTCCGACCCGCGGACGTTCGGAAAGATCGGCATCGGCGGCCGCGGCGACGACGTCTACACCGTGCACTACCGCGAGCTCGCCGCCGTCGTCAGCCACACGCCGCTCGTCGTGTACGACCCCACACGCGAGAACGCCCTGGCGCACGAGCACGTCAACGAGGTGCTCATCGAGGCGGGCTTCACGCCGGTCCCGATGAGCTTCGGGACGATCTTCAAGACCGAGAAGGATGCGCTCGAGTTCCTGAAGGACACGTACGACGCTCTCCGCGACGTCCTCGAGCGGATGAAGAACAAGCTCGAGTACGGGCTCAAGGTGAACTGGGATCGCGACGCCGTCCTCCGCGAGATCGAGGCGTCCAACGAGGAGATCGCGCGGCTGAAGGCGGAGATAACGAGCGATCAGCAGCGATCGACGTACTTCGCGCGGATGCAGCTGGGGCGGCTGGTCGAGCAGGCGCTGTCGGAGCGCTCGGACCAGTACGTGCGCGACATCTACGACGAGCTGCGCGACGCCGCCATCGCCTCGCGCTCGAACAAGGTCATCGGCGACAAGATGATCATGAACGCGGCGTTCCTCGTCGCGCGCGATCAGGCGGAGGACTTCGACCGCAAGGTCCAGGAGGTCGCGAAGCGGCACGAGGGCAAGCTCGCGTTCCGCTACACCGGCCCCTGGCCCCCGTACAACTTCGTCACCATCCGTCTGCAGCTCGAACGGTCAGCGGGCGTCTAGTGCTCTTCAAGCTTCTCACCCTCCCCATCTCGCTGCCGGCGTCCGGCATCCGCTTCTGTCTCGAGAAGGTCGCGGAGGTCGCGGAGCACGAGCTGAACAGCGAGGAGCCGATCACAGAGGAGCTCCTCGAGATGCAGATCGCGCTCGAGGAGGGCCGGATGGACGAGCGCGCGTACGCCGCGCGCGAGACGGTCCTGCTCGCGCGGCTGCGTGAGGTCCGCGAGCGCCGGCGCGAGCTCGCGCGGGAGCAGGTCGAGGAGCGGGCCGTCGAAGAGGGCGACGGGTCGCGCGTCGTCATCGAGATACCCGAGGAGCTCCGGTGAGCGACACCCTCGTCTACCTCTACGCGATCACCGGACCGGATGGCTCCCGCGTGCGTACGGCCGACGCCATCGAGGGGCGCGCCGTCCGCGCCCTCGAGGAGTCCGAGCTCGTCGCGCTCGTCTCCGACGTTCCCGCGAGCGGCTTCGAGCAGGCCGCGCTCGACGAGAACGTGCGGGATCCGCAGTGGCTGACGCCGCGCGCGGCCGCGCACCAGGCGGTGAACGCCGCGGCGCACGATCAGACCAAGGCCTCGCTCCCGGTCCCGTTCGGCACGATCTTCCGCGAGGACGAGCGCGTCCTCGAGATGCTGCGCGAGCGCGCGGCCGAGCTGAAGGCGCGTCTTGTGTCCGTCCGCGGTCGCGGCGAGTGGGTCATCGGGCTGTACCGCGACACCGTCCAGGCCGCCGAGCACCTCTCGCGCGTGGGCGAGGCGGTCGCGGGACGCGAGGCCGTCGCCGCCAGCGCGGGCCGCCGCTACCTCGAGGCGCGCAAGGACGAGACTGCGAGGCGCGAGCGGCTCCGGCGGCTGGACGAGGACGCGTCGGAGGCTTCGCACGCGGCCGTCGGACGCGTGAGCAAGCGCGCGTTCGAGGAGCCCGTCGTCCAGGACGCGGGAGACCTCGTCGCGCGCGCGACGTACCTCGTCCGCGGCGAGGACGAGGAGCGGCTGCGGGCGGCCGTGGAGCGCTTCAACGGTGAGTGGCACGACCGCGGCTACGAGCTCCGCGCGACCGGCCCGTGGCCGGTGTACCGGTCGAGCGGGGTGTCGCGATGACGAAGGGCACCGACGTGACGCTCCTCGACGTCGTCGACCGCCTCATCGACACGGGGGTGAACCTCACGGGCGAGGCGACGATCTCCGTCGCCGACGTCGACCTCATCTACCTCGGCCTCGACCTCGCCGTCGGGTCCGTCGAGAAGATGCGCGCGAAGAAGCACGGGCCGGGCGCGATGAGCGCGGAGATGCACCGCGGCGTGCCCGTCGGGCTCCCCCAGCGCGTCAACGTGGATCCGAGCGACGTCGAGCGGTCGCTCGCGAAGCTCGTGCTCACGATCGTCGAGCTCATCCGTCAGCTGCTCGAGCGTCAGGCGATCCGGCGGATGGACTCGGGGAGCCTCACCGACGCCGAGGTGGACCGCATCGGGACCGCGCTCATGCGCCTGGAGGAGAAAGTGGTGGAGATGGCGGGGATCTTCCGCCTCGAGAAGGACGACCTGCAGCTCGGGCTCGGACCGCTGGGGGATCTCCTCTGATGGCGATGGATCGGCGGACCTTCCAGCAGCCCGCGACGAGCATCATCGACATCCTCGACCGCGTCCTCGACAAGGGGCTCGTCATCGCGGGCGACATCAGCGTGTCGCTCGCGAACGTCGAGCTCCTCACCATCCGCATCCGCCTCCTTGTGTGCTCCATCGACAAGGCCGAGGAGATCGGACTGAACTGGTGGCGCTACGACCGCAACCTCGTCGCCCCCGCGGTGGGGACCGCCGTCGCGGGCGACGGCGCCGCCGCGCTCGAAGAGCGCGTCGCGACCCTCGAGCGTCAGCTCGCCAGCGCACCTGCGCCCGCCCGCAAGAGCACCGCGAAGCGCATCCGGAACAGGTAGGAGGGACCAATGCCCGTCGAACGAGCAGCCGGTGGCACCAGTCTCATCGACGTCCTGGACCGCGTCCTCGACAAAGGCATCGTCATCGACGCCTGGGTCCGCGTCTCCCTCGTCGGGATCGACCTGATCACCGTCGAGGCCCGTGTCGTCGTCGCCTCGATCGACACGTACCTGCGCTACGCCGAGGCCCTCGGCATCACCACGCCCGTCGCGCGGCCCGCGGCGCCGCCGCCGCAGCAGCGCGAGGAGCTGTCGCAGGGCTTCGAGATGCCGATCACGCCGACGACGCGGCGAGCATCCCTGGAGCGGTAGCGGCGTAGCCGCGGCGATGACCGACCTCTTCGATCTGCTCGAGCAGACGCCGAGGCGCGCGCCGTCGGGCCTTGCGGAGACGCTCGTCCCGATGCTCGACGACCTCGCGCGCGCGTTCGGCTGCGACCGCGGGTTCATCGGGGTGTACGACGAGCAGCGCCGATCCCTCCACGGCGTCTCGGGGCACGCGGTGCGCCCCGAGCTCGTCGACTCGATGGACATCCGCCTCGACGGCGACGCGCCCGTCATCGCGGCCGCGCTCTCGACCGGCAGGCCGCAGCGCGTCGACGACGTCGCGCACGACGCCCGGCTCGGCGAGCCGCTGCGTGAGCTCCTCCTCGAGGCGGCGTTCCAGCGCACCGTGCTCGTGCCGGTCAGCGGCCCGAGCGGCGACCCCGTCGGCGTCGTCGTCCTCTCGCGCCGCGCGCCGTTCAGCGACCAGGAGCTGCGGGGGCTCGTCGCGGTCACGAACCGCGCGCGCGACGTCATCGCGAGCGTCCGCGACGCGGCCGAGATGCGCGACACGGGCGAGGCGCACGCGGTCGAGAAGCAGTGGCTGTGGTGGATGGTCAACGCGGTCGACGACCCCGCCGTCGTCACCGACGAGAACAACGAGATCATGCTGCGGAACGTCCGAGCCGACCTCCTCTTCCGGGCGCACGACGACGACAGCGAGGGGCGCCGCCACGCGGTGTGGATGAACAACTTCCTGTTCACGGCCGCTCTCTCGTCATGGAAGCTCGAGCCGTCAGGCCGCGCGACGACCGGACGAGAGGTCACTCTCGTCGACCCCATCGAGGGCAGCGAGATCGTCTATGAGGTGATCGCGCGCGCGGCGACCAACTACCGCGACGGGAGCCGCGGCACGGTCGCCGTCCTCAAGGACGTGACGCAGCTCCGCCACGTCAACGAGGAGCTGGCGCACGGCCGCGAACAGCTGCACAGCGCGGGCGAGGCGATCCGCGTCGAGCGCGACCGCCTCGAGCTCATCCTCCGCAGCGTCCCCAACCCCATCGTCGTCCTCGGCAGCGAGGACGAGCCGATCACGATGAACGCGGCGGGCATCCGTCTCTTCGGCGCCGACCGCGACCGGCCCACTCCCGTCTCCGACCGGCGGCGGCAGGTCGCGCTCGCGAACGAGACGCGCCTGACGTCCTTCATCACGCAGATGCGCCTCGAGCCGGGCGAACGCAAGGCCGGCGAGCTCGCGCTCACCGACCCCGAGACGGAGGACCCGCTCGAGATGTCGGTCGCGGCGACCGAGATCCGGGATCCGCGCGGCGCCGTCGCCGGGGTCGTCGCGGTCCTCCAGGACATCGGCCGGCTGCGCGAGCTCGAGCGCCGGCGCGTCGAGCAGGTCCTCTTCGACTCCGAGAAGCTGGCGGCGACCGGCCGGCTCGCGGCGTCGATCGCCCACGAGCTGAACAACCCGCTCGAGGCGATCCAGAACTCGCTCTACGTGCTCGTCGAGCACACCCCCGAGAACGATCCCGACCGGCCCTTCCTCGAGATCGCGCGCAAGGAGACCGGGCGCATGTCGCGGATCCTCCGCGAGATGCTCGGCTTCTACCGGCCGGCCCTCGAGATGGGGTCGACCGACGTCGCCGCGCTCATCGACGAGGCGGAAGCGCTCCTCGCCAAGCGCCTCCGGGATCGGAAGGTGACGATCGAGAAGCGCTTCGACCAGCACCTGCCGGCGATCCGCGCCTCCGCCGACCAGCTGAAGCAGGTGCTCCTCAATCTCTTCCTCAACGCGGCCGACGCGATGCCCGACGGCGGGACCGTCACGGTGACGACGACGCTCGTCGGCGGCGCGCGCATCGGGATGCCGACGGCCCGGAGCGTGCAGATCCAGGTGCGCGACACCGGGATGGGCATCCGCGAAGAGGACCTCGCGCACGTCTTCGAGCCGTTCTTCTCGACGAAGGGCGGGCGCTCGAGCGGGCTCGGGCTCTGGGTGTCGTCGGGCATCGTCCAGGCCCACGGCGGCACCCTTCAGGTCCGCAGCATCTACGACCGCGGCACGACCTTCAGCATCGTGCTCCCCGTCGAGGGGCCGCCGCCGAAGGACGCGAAGGACGGCGGGCAGTGAGCGACGTCGGCCCGGCGAGGATCCTCGTCGCCGACGACGAGGAGAACGTCGCGATCACGATCCGGGCGATCCTCCAGATGGACCGGCACGAGGTCGACGTCGCGCACAGCGCCGAGGAGGCGATCGAGCGCCTGCGATCGACGGACTACGACGTCGTCCTCACCGATCTGCGGCTCGGAGATCTCGGCGGACAGGATGTGCTCGCGGCGCTGCGACGCTACCGGCCGCGCAGCGTCGGCGTGATGCTCACCGGATACGCCTCGCTCGAGAGCGCGATCGGCGCGCTGCGCGAGGGGGCATACGACTACCTCATCAAGCCGAGCGATCCCGAGGAGCTGCGCGCGACCGTCGCGCGCGCGATCGAGAGGCGTCAGCTCGGCCGTGAGCTCGAGGAGCGCGTCCGCGAGCTCGAGGAGGCGAACGCGCACATCGCGGAGCTCAACGCCGACCTCGAGCAGCGTGTCGAAGACGCGACGGCGGAGCTGCGCTCCGCGGTCGTGCGCCTCCAGGAGCTCGACGACCTCAAGTCGCAGTTCCTGTCCATCGCGTCGCACGAGCTGCGCACGCCGATCACCGCGGTGTCGGGCTTCGCCCAGCTCGCGCTCCGTGGCGTGCGCGAGCGCCTCGCGGGTGCGGCGCTCGAGGACGAGGCGTGGTCGAACGAGCTCCAGCGGCTGACACGCCAGCTGACGATCATCCAGGATCAGTCCGCCAGGCTGGGCCGGCTGGTGCGCGAGCTGCTCGACGTCTCGCGCATCCAATCCGGACAGCTCGAGTTCGCCTTCGCGGAGTGCGACCTCGCGGAGATCACCCGAAGCGCGATGGAGCAGGCGCAGATGACGTCGCCGAAGCATCACTTCGAGGTCGAGTGCGGTGGTCCGACGACGATCGTCGGCGACCGCGACCATCTCGAACAGGTCGTTGCGAACCTCCTCGACAACGCCGTGAAGTACTCGCCGGACGGCGGCCGGGTGTCCATCCGCATCGCCGGCGAGCCGGACGAGGTGCGCTGGACGGTCGAGGACCGCGGGATCGGCATCCCGAGCGAGCAGATCTCTCGCATCTTCGATCTCTTCTTCCGGACGCGCGAGGCGGAGACGCGCCGGACGCCGGGGATGGGGCTCGGCCTCTTCATCACCCGCGGGATCGTCGAGCGGCACGGCGGGCGCATCTGGGCCGAGAGCCAGGAGGGAAAGGGGACGCGCGTCCACGTGGCGCTGCCCGTGCGCAGGCCGGCCGCCGCGGGAGCGCCTGCGGTGAGCGCGCGGAGCGCGCAGGCGATCGCGGGTTAGACGTCCCTCCGCGGGACCTGCTCCGCGACGACGGAGAGCAGGTGCTGGATGTCGAACGGCTTCACGACGTACGCGGCGGCGCCGATCTCACTCGACCACGCCTCCCCGTCGCGAGCGGCGCACAGGCCGACGATCGGAGCGTGCGGCCCCGGCGATCCGGCATAGGCGGTCGCGAACGCCGTCCCGTCGCCGTCGGGCATGAGCTTGTCGAGGAGGATGACGTCGGGGTGGCCGTTCCGGGCCTTGTCCAGCGCGTCGTGTCCGCCGTGCGCCTCGTCGACCCGGTAGCCCGCGTCGGACAGGAGATCCACCAGAAGCTGCCGGATCGCGTCGTCGTCGTCGACGACGAGGACGCGCGGCGAGCCTCCACCCATCGGGCCGACATTATCCGTTGGCGCGCCCAGACGTCAGGCAAGCGAGCGCGCGGCGCGCACCCTACCATCGACCGTCGGGAGGCAGCTGTGTGAGCGCGGCCCAGGACGACCTCGCGCTGCCTCGTGGGTTCCGCGACATCCTTCCCACGGAGGCCCGCGAGCTACACGCGATAGAGCGCACGCTCATGGAAGCGTTCGAGAGGCACGGCTACGTGCCGCTCGAGCCGCCGAGCGTCGAGTTCGCGCGCGCCGCGAGCGCGGTCGACGAGCGCCGCATGATGCGCTTCCTCGATCAGGGGAACCTTCTCGCGCTGCGTCCGGACATCACGACGGCCCTCGCGCGCGTCGTCGCGCAGCGGTACCGCGAGGCGAAGGGTGCGCTGCGCCTCTCGTACTTCACGACCGTCTTCCGTCAGGACCGCTCCATGCGAGGGTCGGAGCGGGAGTACGACCAGGCGGGCGTCGAGCTCATCGGCCCGACCGGAACGCTCGCGGATGCCGAGATCCTCGCTCTCCTCTGCGACGCGCTCGGGTCGTGCGGGCTGCGCTCGTTCAGCATCGAGGTCGGGCACATGGCGACCGTCCGCGCGCTCTTCGCCGGCCTCCCGCCCGCCGCGCTCGACGTCGTCCTGGAGGCGCTGCGCCGCTCGGATCTCGTGGGCGCGTTCCGCGCCGCGGCCGGTGCCGGCATGGGTCCGGAGCGGATCGAGCGCGCACGACGCGCGCTCGCGGTCCGCGGGCGCGGCATCGAGACCGTCGACGACGTGCCCGGCGTCACGGACCTCCGCGAGACGATCCACCTGGCGCGGGAGCTGTTCGCTGGCGGCGAGCTCTGGGGCGTCCCGGACCTCGGCGTCATCCCCTCGCTCCCGTACTACACGGGCATCGTGTTCGAGGTCGTCTCGCCCCACGTCGGCGCCCCCATCGCGACGGGCGGCCGCTACGACGGCCTTCTCGCGCGCTACGGCGCCGACCGCGCGGCGACGGGATTCGGCATCGCGGTGCCGCTCCTCCACCAGGCGCTCGTCGCGGACGGGTGGAAGGTGAGCTTCGACGCGCCGCTCGTCTCGCTGGAGGGAGGAGATGACCGCACGCGGTCGCGTGTCGCGGCGGCGCTCAGAGCGAGAGGGTTCGGCGTCGCCCTTGGGCGCGTAGCCGAAAGCGCCGGCCGCGCCGTCGTCTCGGCGCAGGTCATCGACGCCGAGCACGTTCGCGTCGAGGGCCGGGACCTCCACCTCGACGCCGCCGCTCAGCTCTTCTCGGACGCGGCGGTGAAAAGGTGACACAAGACGTGTCGACGCCCACGCACGATGTGCAGGCTTTGCGCATCGCCCTGGCGCAGGGGACGATGTTCGAGGAGATCGTCGGCGCTCTCCGCGGCGTGGGCCTTCCGACGGACGGACTGACCGGTCACCGGCGGCTCGTCGTTAGGGTGACCGGCGTCGAGTACGTCCTGTGCCGGCCGTCCGACGTCCCCACCTACGTCGCGCACGGCGCGGCCGACCTCGGCATCGTCGGCCGCGACGTCCTCCTCGAGGCCGAGGAGGACGTGCTCGAGCTCGTCGACCTCGCCTTCGGCGTGTGCCGCTTCGTCGTGGCCGGACCGAAGGGATCGCTCGATCGCTCGCTCGCGGAGTACCAGCATCTCGGGTCGCTCGAGGTCGCGACCAAGTACCCGCGCGTCGCCCAGCGCCACTTCGACGAGCGCGGCATCCAGGTCGAGCTCGTCAAGCTGAGCGGCGCGGTCGAGCTCGCGCCCCAGGTCGGCCTGTCCGACTGGATCGTCGACCTCGTGAGCACGGGGCGGACGCTGCGCGAGAACGACCTCGCCATCGTCGAGGAGATCACGACGTGCAGCGCGCGGCTCATCGCGAACCGCGCGTCGTACGCGCGCGACCGGGAGCGGATCGCCGACCTCGTCGATCGCTTCGCGAAGTGGGTCGCGTCGCGGTGAAGGTCGGGCGGCTGGCCGACTTCCGGCGGCGCTCGCTGCGCCAGCGGCGGGCGGTGCTCGATCCGCGCGTCGTCGGCCACGCGCGCCGCGCCATCGCCGCGGTGCGCCGCCGGGGGGACGCGGCCGTCCTCGCGGAGGTGCGTCGCTTCGACTTCGCCGGCGCGCGCGCGCGGGACCTGTGGGCGGGGCGGCGCGAGCTGCGCGCGGCGGCGCGCGCGTGTCCGCCTGACCTGCGGCGCGCCATCGACCGCGCGTACACCGACATCCTCGCCGCGCACCGCGCGCAGCGGCCGCGCGCGATGGTGCATGCCGGCCGCGCGTTCCGCGTCGAGCTCGCGCCCGAGCCCCTCGACCGCGTCGGGGGGTGCGTCCCGCGCGGGACCGTCGGGTATCCCTCGACGGCGCTGATGATCGGAGCTCCCGCGGCCGTCGCCGGCGTCCGCGAGCTCGTCATCGCGTCACCGATGCCGCGCGACGGCTCGCTCGACCCCGTCCTCTCGTACGCCGCGCTCGTCGCCGGCGCGACCGGTGTCTACCGCGCCGGCGGGGCGGCGGCGGTCGGCGCGCTCGCGTACGGCACCGAGCTCTGTCCGCGCGCCGACACGATCGTCGGGCCGGGCAATGCCTTCACCACGGCCGCGAAGTGGCTCGTCTCGGCCGAGGTCGGCATCGACTCGCTCGCCGGTCCGAGCGAGCTCGTCGTCGTCGCGTCCGCCGACGCCGACGCGGCGGCCATCGCGCTCGACCTGGAGGCGCAGGCCGAGCACGGCGGCGGGCCGTACGCCGCGCTCCTCAGCACCAGCCTGCCCTTGCTCCGGACCGTGGCGCGTGCCCTCGAGGGGATCGGCGTCCCGCGAGGGACGATCGGGCTGTATCAGGCGCCGTCGCTGCGGCTCGCCGTCGCGGCCGCCTCCGAGGCGGCGCCGGAGCACCTCAGCTTCCAGGGCCGCGAGGCCGAGAGGGCCGCGACGGCCGCCCGCAGGGCGGGAGCGATCTTCGTCGGATCGCGCACCGCGACCGCGTTCGGCGACTACGTCGCGGGATCGAACCACGTCCTGCCCACGGGCGGTACGGCCCGCTGGGCGTCGGCGCTGCGCGTCGAGGACATGGTCCGCTGGACGACGCGCGTGCGCGCGACCGCGCCGCTGCGCGCGGCCGCCTTCTGGGGCGCCGAGGTGGCACGCTATGAGGGCATGAGATTCCACGCCGCGTCCATGGAGCTGCGAGGATGAGCCCCATCCTTCCCGAGCCGCGTCCGGACCTCACGGGCTTCGCGCCGTACCGCACCCAGCAGATGAAGGCGGAGGTGCGGCTCCAGGCCAACGAGTGGGCCGATCCCAACCCGGCCGCGCGCTACCTCTCCGCGGAGGAGCTGGAAGCGCTCCTCCTCAATCGCTACCCCGGCGCGGCGTCCGAGCTGCACGCCGCGCTGGCCGAGCGCTACGGGGTCGCGCCGGACCAGATCGTCATCGGGAACGGGAGCAACGAGGTGCTCCTCTACACGTTCCTGCTCTTCGGCGGCCACGGCCGGAAGACGCTGCTCTTCCAGCCGACGTACTCGATGCACGCGCGCCTCACGCAGACCGCGGGCGGCACCGTCGCCGACGAGCTCATCGGCCTGCCGTACGCGCTCCCCGTCGAGCGCGCGCTCGCGGCCGCCCGGCGGCACCGTCCGGAGATCGTCGTCATCTGTTCGCCGAACAACCCCAGCGGCACGCTCATCGGCGAGGAGGTGATCCTCTCGGTCGCGCGCGCCCTTCCGCGGTCGCTCGTCCTCGTCGACGAGGCGTACGCGGACTTCGCGGGCTTCACGGTCGTGCCGCGGATCGCCGGCCAACCGAACCTCGTCGTGACGAAGACCTTCTCGAAAGCGCGCGCCGCCGCCGGCCTGCGCCTGGGGATCCTCCTCGCGCACCCCGAGGTCGCGGCGATGTACCGCGCCGTACAGCTGCCGTACAACGTGAACGCGATCACGGCGGCCGTCGGCGCGAAGATCGCGCGCGACGAGGCGCAGGTGCGCCGGCGCGTCGAGCGCAACCGCACCGAGCGCGACCGCGTGTACGCGGCGCTGCGTCGCGTCGCGTCCATCGAGGCGTTCCCCTCGGAGACGAACTTCGTCCTCTTCCGGCTGAAGAGCGGAGCGACGGAGGACGTGCACGCGCGCTTCCTGGGCGAGAGCGTCCTCCTGCGCGACCTCTCGACATGGCCGGGCTGCGCGGGGTGCCTGCGCGTGAGCATCGGCACGCCGGAGGAGAACGACCGCTTCATCGCGGCGCTCGCGGCGGTGTTCGGCGCGGCGGTCGCGGCGTGAGCCCCGCCATCCGGCGCGGCCTCTACAAGCGGAAGACGAAGGAGACGGACATCCGCGTCACGCTCCGCCTCGACGGCAAGGGCCGCACCGATGTCACGACGGGGATCCCCTTCCTCGACCACATGCTCGACCTCTTCGCGACGCACGGGCTCATCGACCTCGGCGTCCGCGCGCGCGGCGACCTCGAGGTCGACCAGCACCACACCGTCGAGGATCTCGGCCTCGCGCTCGGATCCGCGCTCGACGCCGCGCTCAAGGACCGCAAGGGCATCGTGCGCTTCGCGTCGCTGGCCGTCCCGATGGACGAGTGTCTCGTCACCGTCGCCGTCGACCTCGGCGGGCGGCCCGCGTTCGCCTACGATCTCACGCCGAGCGAGCGGATCGTCGGCGAGTTCGACACGACGCTGATGCCGCACTTCCTCGAGTCGTTCGCGCGGACGGGCCGTCTGGCGCTCCACGTCGCGCAGCTGCGCACGGGGAACCCGCACCACCTCCTCGAGGCCACGATGAAGGGGCTGGGCCGCACCGTCGATGCGGCCGCGCAGCGGGATCCCCGCCGCAGAGGCGTGCCCTCCAGCAAGGGCGCGCTCTGATGATCGCCATCGCGGACTATGGGGTGGGGAACCTCGCGAGCGTGCGCAAGGCGTTCCACGCCGTCGGCCACGACGCGGAGCTCGTCCGCGATCCGGAGAGGCTGCGCGCCGCGGGCGCGATCGTCCTCCCAGGCGTCGGCCACTTCGGCCACTGCTCGCGCGAGTTCCACCGCTACCAGCTCGGCCCGGCGATCACCGACGCGCGCGAGCGCGGCGTTCCCCTGCTCGGCATCTGCGTCGGGATGCAGCTCTTCTTCGAGGGGAGCGAGGAGGCGGACGACGCGCCGGGCCTCGGCTTCATCGCGGGCCGCGTCAAGAAGATGCGCGACGTGCCGCGCCTCCCGCAGATCGGCTGGAACGAGGTGCGCGTCCGCGCGGCGCATCCGTGGCTCGCCGCCGCGGACGACTGGTACTACTTCGTCCACAGCTACGCCGCCGGACCCGATGCCGACCTCGTCATCGGCACGGTCGACTACGGCGGCGAGAGGGCCGCGATCGTCGGCGGCGCGGGACTCCTCGGCGTCCAGTTCCACCCCGAGAAGTCCGGCGCAGCCGGGCTGAGGCTTCTCGAGACCTTCGCCGAGGCCGTCGCGTGACCCTGGCCAAGCGCGTCATCCCGTGCCTCGACGTGAAGGACGGACGCGTCGTGAAGGGGACGCGCTTCGTCGACCTGCGCGACGCCGGCGATCCCGTCGAGCTCGCGCGCCGCTACGACGAGCAGGGTGCCGACGAGCTGTGCTTCCTCGACATCACGGCGTCCGCCGAGCGCCGCCGCACGGTCGTCGACCTCGCCTCGCGCGTCGCCGACGAGCTCTTCATCCCGTTCACCGTCGGCGGCGGCATCCGCGACGCCGACGAGGCCGGCGAGATCCTCCGCGTGGGTGCGGACAAGGTCGCGCTCAACAGCGCGGCGGTGCGCGATCCCGCCGTCATCTCCGCCGTGGCCGGCCGCTTCGGCTCGCAGGCGATGGTCCTCGCCATCGACGCGCGCAGGGTCGATGGGGGCTGGGAGGTCGTCATCGACGGCGGCCGCACGCCGACGGGGCGCGACGCGGTCGAGTGGGCGAAGGAGGGCTGCGCACGGGGCGCGGGCGAGATCCTCCTGACGAGCATGGAGACCGACGGGACCAAGCTCGGCTTCGACCTCGCGCTGACGGATGCCGTCGCGTCGGCCGTCGGCGTCCCCGTCATCGCCTCGGGCGGAGCGTCGGGCCCGCCCGACTTCGTCGCGCTCTTCGAGCGGACGGCGGCGGACGCCGGGCTCGCGGCGTCGATCTTCCACTTCGCCGAGGCGACGGTCGGCGACGTGAAGGCCGCCCTTGCCGCCGCCGGCGTGCCGGTGCGCCCGGCGGAGGCGTTCGTCCGGCGATGAAGGTCAACTGGGACGAGAAGGGCCTCGCGCCGGCGATCGTGCAGGACGCGTCGACCGGCAGCGTCCTGATGCTCGGGTGGATGGACCAGGAGGCGCTCGACGCCACGGAGCGGACGGCCGACGTCCACTTCCACAGCCGCTCTCGGGGGAAGCTCTGGCGCAAGGGCGAGACGAGCGGGAACACGCTGCACGTCGTCTCGATCGCCGCGGACTGCGACGGCGACGCGCTCCTGGTCCGCGCGCACCCGTCCGGGCCGGTGTGTCACACGGGAAGCGCGACGTGCTGGGGCGACGACCCGGCGCCGACCCTCGCGCGCACGCTGAGCGAGCTCGCCGCGCTCCTCGCGGAGCGCAAGCGGGACCTCCCCGAAGGCTCGTATACCGCGACGCTGCTGCGTGCCGGCCGCGGCGCGATCGCGCAGAAGGTGGGGGAGGAGGCGCTCGAGGTCGCGCTCGCGGCCGTGAGCGAGACGCGCGAGCGGACGGTCTTCGAGATGACCGACCTCCTCTACATGCTCCTCGTCCTCGCCATCGAGATGGACCTGCGGCCCGAGGAGCTCACGGCCTCGCTCGCGGAGAAGAAGAAAGCGTCACAGGGGCGCCCGCTCCCGCCGTAGCAGCGAGGGCAGGTCGGCCAGCGAGCGGATGAAGAGGCGCGCGCCCGCGGCACGGTAGGCAGGCTCGTCCTCCGCGGGGCACAGCACCACCGCCGTCCCCGGGGTCGTGCTCCCCGCGCGCGTCGCGTTCCAGCGCACGACCATCTCGAGGTCGGCCATCGTGTCGCCCACCGCGACGAACGCGCTCGGCCGCAGCATGCGCACGACCTTCGCGAGCGGCGCCGGATCCGGCTTCTTCCCGTCCTCCATCGTCGCGACCGCGGCGTCGACGGGGAGAGGGATGCGCGGCCGGATCGGCTCCCAGTCCACGATCGACCGGCCGGTGACGACGCCGACCTTGTCGATGCCCAGCTCGAGCAGCTCCGCGAGGAGTCCGGCCTCGAGGAGCACGGTCTCCGTCTCCGCGAGGCCGCGCTCCTGCTCGACGCGCGCGGGCACGCCGTAGCGGGTGACCGCTGTGAGCGTGCCGTTGTAGATCTCCTCGAACACGCCGCGTATCCCCTCCCAGCGCGCGCGGTCGATGGACACCTCGCGCCGCGCCGCGGCCTCGGCGTCGCCGGCGGCGCGCCGGCGCGCCGCCGTCGTCGCTCCGGGCGCGGCCGCGAGCCACTCGTAGAGCGCGTACGAGAGGTCCCAGTCGTCGTTCCACCGCCCGGTGCGCTTCCACAGGCGCACCATCGCGCGGTCGACCGCCGGCCCGTCGTCCGTGAGGCCGAGCTGGTGCACGAGGAGCCACTGGACGGCGCGCGCGACGCCCTCGATGTACGACGAGTCCGTCTCCACGAGGACGCCGTCGACGTCGAACACGATCGCGTCCGGGCGGCGCGTCACACCGCGATGATGCCCGGAGTACGCTCTCCGCGCGGCATGACGGAGCCCGAACAGGGGGAGACCGCGTAGGTGCGCTTCGGCTTTCTCATCGACCAGCGGCGCTGCATCGGCTGCCACGCGTGCACCGTCGCCTGCAAGCAGGAGCAGGACGTGCCTCTCGGCGTGTTCCGAACCTGGGTCAAGTACATCGAGAAGGGCGTCTTCCCGAACACGCGGCGCCACTTCACCGTCCTGCGCTGCAACCACTGCGAGGACGCGCCGTGCGTCGCGATCTGTCCGACGACGGCGCTCTTCCGCCGCGACGACGGCATCGTCGACTTCGACGCGAGCCGCTGCATCGGCTGCAAGTCGTGCATGCAGGCCTGCCCCTACGACGCGCTCTACATCGATCCGCGCGAGCACACCGCGATGAAGTGCAACTTCTGCGCGCATCGGATCGACCGGGGGCTCAAGCCGGCGTGCGAGGTCGTGTGCCCCGAGACGGCGATCGTCTCGGGCGACCTCGACGATCCGGAGAGCGCCATCAGCAGGCTCGTCGCGCGCGAGCCCGTCCACGTGCGGAAGCCCGAGCAGGGGACGCGGCCGAAGCTCTTCTACATCGACGCCGACGAGCTCACGCTCAGCCCGACCCTCGCGTCGCGGCCGAACGTGACGATGTGGGGCCAGCTCGCCGCGCCGCCGCCCGCCCAAGTGGCGCCGCAGGGCATCGCCTTCGGCGCGGACACGGCGCGCGACGTGTACGACGTCTCGCACCCGGCGCCGTGGGGCTGGCGCGTGTCCTCGTACCTCTGGACGAAGTCGGTCGCGTCGGGAGCGCTCGGCGTGGCCGCGCCCCTCGCGCTGCTGCGCGGGCAGAGCGCGGCCTTCGGGCTCGCCGCCGCGCTCGTCGCGATCGCCTTCGCCGTCCTGACGGCGCTCCTCCTCGTCGTCGATCTGAAGCGGCCGGAGCGCTTCTGGTACATCCTCCTGCGGCCGAACCCGCGCTCGTGGCTCGTCTGGGGCGCGTACATCCTCACGGCGTTCGGCGCGCTCGCGCTCGCGTGGGGCGCGGCCGCCCTTCTCGGCCTCTCGACCGCGCTCGTGCCGCTGGCCGTGCTCGGCGTCGCCTTCGCGGCGGCGGCCGCCGGGTACAGCGGGTTCCTCTTCGGCCAGGCGGAGGGCCGCGACTTCTGGCAGTCGCCGCTCCTTCCGCTCCACCTCGTCGTTCAGGGCGCGGCCGCGGGCGCCGCGGCGCTCGCCATCGTCGCCGAGGCCATCGATCCCGGCGCGGTCGCGACGCTGGCGGCGGTCCTCGCGGGCGCCGTCGTCGTCCACGCCCTCCTCGTCGCCGCCGAGCTCGCGACGCCGCACGCGAGCAGCGACGTGCGCCTCGCCGCGCACGCGATGACCCACGGCGCGCGCGCCGGCGCCTTCTGGCTGGGCGCGGTCGCCGTCGGGATCGCCATTCCGCTCGTCGCGCTCGCGGTCGGCGCCGCTCGGCCGAGCGGCGTCGTGGCCGTCGCCGCTTCGGTCGCCGCGCTCGTCGGCCTGCTCGTCTACGAGGACTGCTGGATCCGCGCCGGGCAGGCGGTCCCCCTCAGCTGATGGACACCCAGGAGGAGAAGATGGTCCGCGCGCACGCAGAGCTCCCCACCGCGCCGCCGCCCGAGAGCTGGGACGAATGGGTCGAGCTCGAGGGACGCGCGTGGCCCCGACGCATCGAGCACCGGTACATGCTCGTTCCCACCCTCTGCTTCAACTGCGAGGCGGGTTGCGGTCAGCTCGCGTACGTCGACAAGGACACTCTCGAGATCCGCAAGATCGAGGGGAACCCGACGCACCCCGCGAGCCGCGGACGCCTTTGCGCGAAGGGGCCGGCCACGCTCAACCAGCTGAGCGACCCCGAGCGCGTCCTCTATCCGCTGCGGCGCGTCGGCGCGCGCGGGGAGGGGAAGTGGGAGCGCGTCTCGTGGGACGCCGTGCTCGACGACCTCGCCGGCCGCATGCGGCGCGCGATCGTCGCGGGCCGCCGCGACGCGATCATGTACCACGTCGGCCGCCCCGGCGAGGACGGCTACGTCGACCGCGTCCTGTGGGCCTGGGGCACCGACTCGCACAACAGCCACACCAACATCTGCTCCGCAGGGGCTCGGACGGGCTACGCGGTGTGGATGGGCTTCGACCGGCCCTCGCCCGACTACGCCAACGCGCGCTTCATCCTCCTCATCAGCTCACACCTCGAGTCGGGGCACTACTTCAACCCGCACGCGCAGCGGATCATCGACGCCAAGCTCAAGGGCTGCCGCGTCGCGGTCATGGACCCGCGCCTCTCGAACACGGCATCGATGGCGGACGTGTGGATGCCCACGTGGCCGGGCAGCGAGGCCGCCGTCCTCCTCGCGATGGCGCGCGTCATCGTCGCCGAGGACCTCTGGGACGGGGAGTTCGTGCGGCGCTGGACGAACTGGGAGGAGTTCCTGCGCGAGCGGCGGCCCGACCTCCCCGCCGGGTTCGCGTCGTTCCGGCAGGCTTTCCTCGACCTCTACGCCGAGCACACGCCGGAGCGCGCCGAGCAGGAGAGCGGGCTCGCGGCGGCGACGATCGTGGACGTCGCCCGCGAGATCGGCCGCGCGGGCTCGGCCTTCAGCGCGCACAACTGGCGCGCCGCCGGCGCGGGCAACCTCGGCGGCTGGCAGGTCGCCCGCGCGCTCTTCCTGCTCAACGTCCTCACCGGCAGCGTCGGAGCGCCGGGCGGGACCTCGCCCAACCTGTGGGACAAGTTCGTTCCCGCGCCGTACATCCGGCCCAAGCCGCGCGAGGTGTGGAACGAGCTGCTGTGGCCGCCGGAGTACCCGCTCGCGCACAACGAGATGAGCTTCCTCCTGCCGCACTTCCTCAAGGAGGGTCGCGGCACGCTCGACGTCTACTTCACGCGTGTCTACAACCCGGTGTGGACGAACCCCGACGGCTTCAGCTGGATCGAGGTCCTGCGCGACGAGTCGCTCATCGGGCTCCACGCGGCGCTCACGCCGGTGTGGAACGAGACGACGTGGCTCGCCGACTACGTTCTCCCGATGGGCCTGGGGCCCGAGCGCCACGACACCGTCTCGTACGAGACCCACGCCGGGCGCTGGCTCGGATTCCGGCAGCCCGTGCGCCGCGTCGCGATGGAGCGGATGGGAAGGCCGGTGCGCTTCACCTACGAGGCGAACCCCGGCGAGGTCTGGGAGGAGGACGAGTTCTGGATCGAGCTCTCCTGGCGGGTCGATCCCGACGGGTCGCTCGGGATCCGGCAGTGGTTCGAGTCGCCCTACCGCCCGGGCGAGAAGCTCACCGTCCACGAGTACTACCGCTGGATCTTCGAGAACAGCGTCCCCGGCCTGCCGGAAAAGGCGCGCGCCGAGGGCCTCGAGCCCTTCGACTACATGCGCAAGTACGGCGTGGTCGAGATCGGATCGGCCGTTCACCGCGCGCACGAGCGCCCCCTCGGGCCCGAGGAGCTCGCGGGCGCCGACGTCCCCGGCGCCGGCGGACCCGTGACCAAGGCGGTCGAGTACTTCCCCGGCCCGGGCGTGCTCGTCGAGCCGACGCCCGAGGGCGTCGCGGCGAGACAGGTCATCGGCGCCGTCGTCGACGGCGTCGCCCGGCAGGGCTTCCCGACGCCGTCGGGAAAGCTGGAGTTCTACTCGTCGACGCTGCGCGACTGGGGCTGGGACGAGTACGCGACGCCGTCGTACACGCCGGGGCACGTGCCGATGTCGGCGGTCGATCCCGCCGCGGGCCGCTTCCTGCTCCTGCCGACGTTCCGCCTCCCGACGCTCGTCCACACCCGGAGCGGCAACGCCAAGTGGCTGAACGAGATCAGCCACACCAACCCGCTGTGGATCCATCCGAGCGACGCCGAGCGCGTCGGCGTCGAGCTGGGCGACCTCGTCCGGATCACGACCGAGATCGGCTACTTCGTCGACCGGGTGTGGCCGACGGAGGCGATCCGTCCGGGCATCGTCGCCTGCTCGCACCACATGGGCCGCTGGCGCCTCCAGGACGGGACGGGCACCGACCGCTGGGCGTCATCGCTCGTCCGGATCGAGCGCGACGATCGCGGCTGGACGATGCGCCAGGAGAAGGGCATCGCGCCGTGGCGGAGCGCGGACCCCGATTCGTCGCTCGTGTGGTGGAACGAGGCTGGCGTGCACCAGAACCTCACCTTCCCCGTCCACCCCGACCCGGTGAGCGGCAGCCACTGCTGGCACCAGCTCGTCACCGTCCGCCGCGCCGCGCCCGACGACCGCTACGGCGACGTCTTCGTCGACACGGCCAAGAGCGCCGCGGTCTACAAGGAGTGGCTCGCGCTGACGCGGCCCGGCCCCGGACCGGGGGGACTGCGCCGCCCGAGCTGGATGCTGCGTCCCGTCAAGCCCGCGCTCGGTGCGTACGTGAAGCGCCCGCGCGCCTAGCGCCGGCGCATCGCCTCGAACACCTTCTCCGAGGTGATGGGCGTGCTCCACACGCGCGCGCCGACGGCGTCGCGGACGGCGTTGGCGACGGCGGGGCCGACCGCGGAGTTCGCGAGCTCGCCGACGGACTTCGCGCCGAACGGGCCGGGGCCGTAGTCCTCGGTCAGGAGGACGACCCGCAGCGTCGGGACGTCGGGCATCGTCGGGAGCTTGTAGCTGTCCAGGTTCGCCGTGATGACGCGGCCGTCCTCGATCCGCAGGTCCTCCATGACGGTCTGGCCGAGGCCGAAGGCGAAGGCGCCCTCGAGCTGCCCGCGGTGCGCGACCGGGTTGATGACCGTCCCGACGTCGGCGACGAGCACGGCGTCGGTGATGCGGAACTGCCCGGTCTCGCGGTCGACCGCGACGCTGAGGCCGTACGCGCACACGCTGTAGCGCGACTGCGTCTGGTCGAACATCCCCGGGACGCGCAGGTGACGCTCCGCGGCCAGGCGGAGGGCCTCGTCGAGGTCCGGTGAGAGCTTCTCGAGCTCGGCCCTGAGCTTGCGCGCACCGTCGATGGCCGCGCCGCCCGCCACCGGCGTGAAGCGGCTTCCGCCCACGCCGGGGTCGTGCCGCGTCTCGGCCGTCGTGCCTCTCCTCGCCTTGACGCGCTCGACGGGCAGCCCGAGCTCGGCCGCGACGACGCGCTGCAGCATCGTGTGGGCGCCGCCGCCTTGGTCGGGCGCGCCCGTGATCACGTACACGCATCCGTCCGGCCCGACCTCGACCTCGAGCTCGGTCTTCCCGCGGCCGACGTGGCGGACGCAGTACCCGATCCCGCGGCCGACGAGCGTGGAGCTCTGCGGCGCGTCGGGGCCGTCGAGCGCGCTCGCGCCGACGCTCGCGCTCGGAAGGGGCTCGTTCCACTTCATCTCCCGCCCGAGGGTCTCCAGGACCTCGCGCGCGAGGTGGTCGTGCCACTCGTGTCCGGTGATGTCGATCTCGCCCGGCTGGATCGCGTTGCGCAGGCGGATCTCGAGCGGGTCGATGCCCATCTCGCGAGCGATCTCGTCGATGTGCGAGTCCGCGGCGAAAGCGCTCTGCGGCTGCCCCGGGGAGCGCACGTGGCCGGCCGGCTCGTTGTTGGTGTAGACGGTCACGACCTCGACGCGCGCCGCGGGGACGCGGTACCCCGCGAGGAGGAGGCCGGCGTCGCCGGGGATGAGGCCCGCCTGCGGCTTCCCCGCGGCGTACGCGCCGCCGTCGAGGAGGACGTGAGCCTGGTGCGCGAGGATCCGCCCCTCGGCGTCGACCGCCGTCCGCAGGCGGAGCGTTCCGGGGTGCCGCGGGTTCGTCACCTGGAAGTCGTCGCTCAGCGAGAGGAGCGACCGGACGGGGCGCCTCGTCTTCTTGGCGAGGAAGTAGAGCGCCGGCTCGTCGATGGAGAGCCCCTTCCCGCCGAAGTCGCCGCCGATGTACCCGGCGTCGACGACGATCGTCTCCTCGGGGATGCCGAGCGCCTTCGAGAGCTGCATCCGCAAGGTGAAGGGCGCCTTGTTCGTCGTGACGACGTGGACGACGCCGTCCTTCTCGATCCACACGATCGTCCCGCGCGGCTCGAGGTAGCCCTGGTGGTTGCGCGCGTACTCGAAGGTGTGCTCGAAGACGCGCGCCGCCGCCGCGAAGCCCGCCGCGACGTCGCCGTGCTCGTGGATGACGACGCCCTGCTGGTTCGGATGCGTCGTCTTCGGCGGCTCGCCGCCGCCGAGGTACAGATACGACGCCCGCTCGGGGTGGAGGATGGGCGCCTCCGGCGAGAGCGCCGCCTCGAGCGTGAAGACCGGCGGGAGCTCCTCGTACTCGACCTCGATGGCGCGCGCCGCCTCCTCGGCGAGCTCGCGCGTGTCCGCGGCGACGGCCGCGACGCGCTCGCCCATGAAGCGCACGCGATCGTGCGCGAGGATCGGCCAGTCCTGGAGGCGGCGGCCGAAGCGCACCGGCGCCGTGTCCTTGCCGCTGATGACGGCGCGGACGCCCCTCATCCGGAGCGCGCGCTTCGCGTCGACGCGGACGACGCGCGCGTGCGGATAGGGGGATCCGACGAAGGCCGCCCACAGCGCGCCCGCGATCGGGACGTCCATCGCGTAGCGCGCGTGGCCGGTGACCTTCTCACGACCCTCGACGCGCTCCTCGGGCGTCGGGAGGTACGGGATCGCCGGGTGCGTCTCCACCGCGCTCATGACGCCTCCCCCAGAGTGCGCTCGAGGCACCGAGCGAACTCGGCGACCACCTGATCCGCCTTGCGCTTCACGATCGGCTGGCCGAGGTCGCCGATGCGGCCGGCGAGCGTCGCCTCCGTCACCATGCGCAGCTCGCTCCCCGCGCCGTTGTCCGTCAGCGTCATCCGCAGGTCCGCGCGCAGGGTCCCGCCGATGCCCTTGTCCGCGGCCTCGAGGCGCATCGCCGCCTCGCGGGCGGCCTCGTCGCGCTTGGTGACGACGACGTTGCCCTCGAGCTTCAGCTTCACCGGACCGACCGCGACGCGCACCGCGCCGCGGTACGTGTCGGGGCCCGACTCGGTGACGCTCTCGACGCCGGGGACGCACTTCGCGACCTCGGGAACGTCGACGATGCGCGGCCACGCGACCGCGGCCGTGACGGGGAGCTTGACGACGTGCTCGAACCTCACGACAGCAGCGAGCGCACCGCGCGCTCCGTCCACACCCGCGCCATCTCGCGCTTGTACTCGGCCGTGCCGCGGATGTCGTCGAGCGGGTCGATCTCGTCACGCACGAGGGCGGCCGCGGCGGTGAGGCGTCCGTCGTCGGCGCCTCCGGGCATCGTCGCGACGTCGCGCAGCGCCGCCTCGGTCTTCCGCGCGCGCAGCGCGGTGGGACCGACCGAGCCGAGCGCGATCCGCGCGTCCGCGAGCGCGCCGTTCCGCACGCGTCCGACCGCGGCGACGGACACGGTCGCGTAGTCGTCCTCGGTGCGCGGGAGGAACTTGACGTACGTCGCGCGCGTCCCCTCCGCGAGGGGCGGGACGCGCACGCCGGTGAGGATCTCGCCCGGCCCGATCGAGGTCTCGAAGAGTCCGACGAGGAGCTCCTCGACCGGCACGCGCCGCCGCGTGCCGCCGGCCTTCGCGAGCTCGACCTCCGCGCCGAGCGCGAGGAGCATCGGCGGCGGGTCCTGCGCCGGGTCGGCGTGCGCGAGGTTGCCGCCCACGGTCGCCTGGTCGCGGATGCGCACCGTCGCGACGTGCCCGAACGCCTCCGCGAGCGCGGGGCAGTGCGCGCGCA
>JAJYLV010000082.1 GCA_021787445.1 Chloroflexota bacterium
TCGATGCACTCGACGATGAAGTGGTCCTCGAACACGTGGAGGCCCTTCTGCTCCTCGACGCACTCGCATGCGACACCGGGACCGATCGCCTCGGCGAGGCCGTAGATGTCGACCGCCTTCAGGTGCATCTGAGCCTGGATCTCGTTGCGCATGCCCTCGGTCCAGGGCTCGGCGCCGAAGATCCCGACCCGCGGCGAGAGGTCGCTCTCGGCGAAGCCGTTCTCGCGCCACGCTTCGGCGAGGTGCAGCGCGTACGAGGGCGTGCAGCAGAGGACGTCGGGGCGGAGGTCACGGAGGATCGAGACCTGGCGCAGCGTGTTCCCGCCCGACATCGGGATGAGGGTCGTTCCGAACCGCTGCGCCCCGTAATGGAATCCCAGACCGCCCGTGAAGAGGCCATACCCGTATGCGTTCTGGACGAGGTCGCCGGCGCGCGCGCCCGCGCAGCCGAAGACGCGGGCGACGAGGTCGGTCCACACGCCGAGGTCGCTCTCCGTGTAGCCGGTGAGCGAGATCGCGCCCGTCGTCCCCGACGAGGCGTGCACCTCGCGTATCCGCTCGCGCGGGACCGCGAGGAGCGACCAGGGGTAGGCGTCGCGGAAGTCCTGCTTGCGGATGAACGGGAAGCGCTGAAGGTCGTCGAGCGTGCGGAGCTCCGCCGGACGGACGCGCGCGCTATCGAAGCTCGCGCGGTAGAAGGGAACGCTCGCGTACGCCGTCTCGACCGACCGCTGCGCCCGCTCGAGCTGCAGCTTCTCGAGCGCAGGGCGTGGCATCGACTCGTGCTTCGGATCCCAGACCACGCCTGCCACCTCCTCGAGCGGGTGAGGGCGCCGGCCGCTACTGGCCCGCGCTCCTGGCCCACTCCCCCGAAACCAGGAACGTAGGCTCGCAGTACATCAGGTCGATGTCAGAAGAGGGAGGTCTGGCACCTGGCCGAGGGCCGAACGGCCGCGCCGGGCAGGCTAGCCGGTCAGGCCGAAGTGCCATCATCGGGGAAGTGCACCGTATCGAGCCAGCGCGCCTCCGGGCGGGCGTCGGGATCGAGGATCTTCCTCCCGCGGGGGTCCATACAGGCACACCGGCGGACGCTCGGACGCTTCGCGGCCGCGCGCTCATCTTCTGGGACCCGGAGCGTCCGGGGAAGAAGCGCGACGCCATCGACACCGACCAGATCACGCCGGCCGACGACTGCGTGTCCGAGAGCCTCGAGACGCTCGACGAGCGCTGGAAGGCCGGCGCGTTCCGGCACCTCATGCCCGACTTCCGCGCGCGCGTACGCTCCGGAGAGACGTTCCTCGTCGCGGGCGACCGCTTCGCGATCGGCTCGTCGCGCGAGATGAGCCCGGCCGGCCTGAAGGCCGTCGGCGAGGAGGCCGGGACCGAGCTCGTGATCGTGTGCGGCAACAACATGGGCGACATCTTCCGGCGCAACGCGCTCAACCTCGGGCTCATCGTCGTCCAGTCGCCCGAGGCGGTGGAGGACGCGCGCGACGGCGACGAGCTCGAGCTCGACGTCGACACGCGTGAGCTGCGCAACGTGACGCGAGGGAGGTCCTACACGCCGCTCCCGCTCACGCCGAAAGAGGACGAGATCCGCGTGACGGGCGGGATCATGGCCATCGGCCGCCGCGAGGTGCGCGGATCCTCCGCGCGGCCGCCGCGGATCGAGTGGCCCGACGGGCGCGTGGCGCGCGGCCTCACGACGACGGAGCAGATCTTCTGGGCGCACCGCGTCGACCGCGACGCCGAGGTCCGGCCGGGAGCGACGCTGCGCGTGTACGCGGATCTCCTGCCGGCATCGGACGGTACGGCGCCGTTCGCCATCCACACCTTCAACACGATCACGGGCGGCGACCGCCTCTACCCGCGCCAGGCCGCGATCGCGAACGACCACTTCGTCTTCACCGGCCGCGACATGGACGAGAAGCAGACGTCGATCGGGCGCCAGTTCGCCGAGCACTACGGGATCGTGCGGCCCTACTACGCGACACCCGGCGACGGGATCTTCCACTTCTACTTCCCGGAGCAGGGGCTCGTCATGCCCGGCGCGCTCATCCCCGGTGCGGATTCGCACAGCCGCGCCTACGGCGCGTACGGCGCGGCCGGCATCGGCGTCGGATCGACCGCGCTCGGCTTCGGCTGGGCGACGGGATACGCGTACCTCACCCTCGCGAAGGCGCGGCGCGTGACGTTCCGCGGGAAGCTGCAGCCGTGGGTGAGCGGCAAGGACGTCGTACTCGCGCTCCTGCGGCGCTGGGGCGCGGAGCAGTCGCGCGGCATGAGCGTCGAGCTCGTCGACGCCGACACGCAGCTCCCGATCCCCTACCGGAACACGATCGCGAACATGATGGCCGAGGCCGAGGCGCAGAACGGCATCTTCGCCGCCGACGACGTCACGTACGAGTGGTACCGGAAGCGCGGCATGCGCGACCTTCCCTATCCGCGGATCGCGCCCGGCGCCGACGCGCGCTACGAGATCGACGAGGAGCTCCGGCTCGACGAGGTCATCCCCCTCATCGCCAAGCCGTTCGCGCCGGGGAACGCCTTCCCCGCGGCGGAGGTCGCCCGCGAGCGCATCGCCTTCGAGAAGGCGTACATCGGCTCGTGCACGAACGGCGGATACGACGACCTGCTCGAGGCCGCGCTCGTCGTCTACGAGGCGCGGAAGAAGGGTGCGACGAAGGCGGCAAGGGACCTCGTCGTCTTCCCGGGGTCGGGTCAGGTGAAGGAGCGCATCGAGCAGCCCGAGCCGCGCCTCGGCGGCGAGTCGATCGCGAGCGTCTTCCGCTCCGTCGGCGGCCAGATCCGCCGGTCGTGGTGCGGTCCCTGCTTCGGGCAGGGACCCGACGCCCTCGTCAAGGGCGAGGTCGCGATCACGTCGTTCAACCGCAACTGGCAGAACCGGATGGGCGTCGGCGGCCTCGGCTACCTCGCCAGCCCCGCGGTCGTCGCCGCGTCCGCGCTCCTCGGCTACATGGGCCCGCCCGGCGAGCTCGGCCTCACGTGGGACCCGGAGCGCTTCGGGAACATCGCCGGCTGACGCTCGGGCCCCTCGACCCCGGTCGCCCGGGGCCGAGGGGAAGCGCGCCTCTAGGCGTGCGCCGCCGGCGCCTGCTTCGGCGGCACGGCAGGACCGAGCCGGCGCGCCTCGGCGTCGTTCGCGCGGCCGGAGGCGATCACGACGCGGTAGAAGATCGAGCCGGCCGTCGCGGCGAAGCCGAGCAGCGAGACGACGAGGATGGGCCCGGCCCAGGCCTGGTCCGTCGTCGAGTCGAGGAAGCCGCCGACACCGGTGAGGTACGCCTGCGAGGTCGACTCGATCGCGAAGGTCTGTGGGATGAAGTAGAAGGTGGCGCCGGCGACGAGGAGGAGCGTAACGAGCCGGTACGCGCCGAAGTCGTCGTCCGCGTCGTTCAGGAGCTTCACGTACAGGGCCAGGAACAGGGACAGCGTCGCGAGCGGCGCGGTGAGCGGAAGGTCCGAGCCGAGGATCAGGTTCGGCATGAGGAAGATGATGCTCAGGCAGAAGGTCACGATGGTGATGGCGTCGCGCACGAGCACGTACGAGAGCCACCACACGTCGGCGCCGAACCGCAGCGAGAGCTTGCGCAGCGTGCGCAGAACGTACGGACGCGAGAGATGCATGATCAGGGTCATCGCCCAGAGGGCCGGCATGAACGCCGCGATGGTCGCGACGAGCCACTGCTGGCCGCCCTGCAGGATCGCTTGCTCGATGGCGTTGGTGATGTCGTCCGGCTTCATCGCTCAGCCCTCCCCAGCTTCGTCTCGCCCGTCCGCAGGTTGAACCACACGGCCACGATCCCCATCACGCCGACCGCGACGATCGACACCGCCCACAGAGCGGTCGCGACCACCTGGTCCTGAGACGTGACGAGGCTCGCGGCGATGGAGCTCCAGGGCTTGCCCAGCCCCAGCGCGCTCACCTGCACGCCGACCAGCGTCGGGACGATGTAGAGCGTCGCTCCGGCCGCGAGCAGGTACGAGACGACGCGGAAGGCGCGAGGGTCGTCGTCCGCGTCGGCGACGAGCTTGGTGAGCAGCACCCCGAAGAGGAGCGCCGTCGCGAGCGATCCCCCGATGGGCAGGTCGTTGCCGACGACCACGTCGGGGAACAGGTACATGAAGCTCATGATGAAGGCGAGCACGACGATGACGTCGCGCAGCCCGATGTAGAGCACCCACCAGATGTCGGCGGCGAGGCGGAGCGAGAACTTCCGCGTCGTCGCGAGCATGTACGGGCGCGCGAGGTGGAGCGCGAGCGCGAGGAGCCAGAAGATGGGCAGCGCGGCGGCGAGCGTTCCCTCGAGGAAGCCCTCGCCGGCGTCGAGGAACGCCTTGATGATCGCGGCGGCGAGCTGATCGCTGGTCATGCTGACCTCCTGCTCAGGATCTGGACGGCGGGGCACTGGGTGACGACGTCGCAGCGCAGGCAGCGGGCGGCATCCGCGCGTGCGGCGCCTTCGACGAGACCGAGCGAGACCTCGCTCTGTCCCATCGCCGGCGCGAGCTCGGGCTCGCTCCGTGCGCGGGTCGACAGGTCCAGACGGACGTCGCGCGTCCGGACCGCCTCGTCCGCCGCCCGCCACGGCGCGACGTACGAGGCCGCGGGCAGGCCGCGCAGAGCGCGGTCGATGGCCCATGCGGCACGCTGCCCCTGGGCAACGCCTTCGATGACGCTGCGGGGGCCGGTAGCGAGGTCGCCGGCGGCGTACACGTCGGACTGCGCGGTGACGAGGGTGCCCGCGTCGACGACGACGCCGCCCCAGTCCGCCACCTGGATGCTCGAGCCTGCGGGCAGGATCGAGGGATCCGGCGCCTCGCCGACGGCGACCATGAGGTTGGTCGCCTCGATGACGAACTCGCTCCCCCGGATGGGCGTCACGACGCTGCGGCCGTCGGCGCCGCGACCCGAGGCGACGAGCCGCACGCACCGCAGCCCGGTCATCCAGCCGTTGCGCTGGAGGACCTCGACGGGAGCGACGAGCTCGTCGACGACGACCCCCTCGTGCTCCGCCGCGCGGACCTCCTCGCGCTGCGCCGGCATGTCGTCGCGCGTGCGGCGGTAGAGGACGCGCACGCTTCTCGCGCCGGCGCGCCACGCGCTACGGGCGGCGTCCATCGCCGTCGAGCCGCCGCCGACGACGAGCGCGTCCCCGTGGAGCTCGACCGGCTCGCCGAGGTTCGCCTTCTTGAGGAAGAGCGTTGCCGGCCACACGCCCTCGGCATCCTCGCCGGGGACGGCGAGCCGCTGGCTCTTGGACGCGCCCGTGGCGAGGAGGATCGCCGAGAACCCTCGCAGGCGGAGATCGTCGAGCGTCACGTCGCGTCCGAGGACCGTGTTGAGGCGGATCTCGACGCCGAGGCCAAGGATGCGGTCGACCTCGGCCTGGACGATGCGCTTGGGAAGCCGGTACTCCGGGATGCCGATGGTCATCATCCCGCCGGCCACGGGCATGGCCTCGAAGATGGTGACGCCGTAGCCCGCGCGCGCGAGGTCGTACGCGGCGCTCAGGCCCGTCGGCCCGGCTCCGACGATCGCGATCTTCTCGCCACGGCGCTTCTCCGCCGGGACGCGGCGCGGATACCCGTCCGCCCCGTGGTCGGCGGCGTAGCGCTTGAGCTCGCGGATCGAGACGGGCTCGTCGAGCTCGGCGCGGCGACACGCCAGCTCGCACGGCGCGGTGCAGACGCGGCCGCAGATCGAGGGGAAGGGGTTGTGCTCGGCAGCGATGGCGAGGGCCTCCGCGTCCCGCCCCTCCGAGAGGAGCCCGATGTACAGGCCCGCGTTGGTCCCCACGGGGCAGGCCTCCTGGCACGGCGCGACGAGACGCGACGTCTCCACCGGCTGCATCGAGCGCCACGACCGCCAGGGCTCGTCGCGACGCGCGGGCGTCCACGCGAACGCGCCGCCCCAGGGATCGCCGCGCGGCTCCTTCAAAGACTCGCGCGTGTGATCGGAGAGCGGCACCCAGCCGGTCTCGGACGGCTTGCCGAAGAGCGGCCCCTGGGTCGCCGCGAGAGCGACCGGCTCGGCGGACGCGCCGATGGCGATGACCCCGGTCGGGCATTCCGTCGCGCAGAGCTGGCAGCCGATGCACGTTCCGACCTGGACCGGGAACTCCATCATCCAGTCGTCCGCCGCCGCCCGTCCACCATCGAGGGCCTCGGCGCCGGACTCGATCGACCCGCGCCGCGGACGCGTCATGTCCAACGCGTGCACGGGGCACACGTCCATGCACACGCCGCAGTTGAGGCAACCGGAACGGTCGAAGCGGAACTCGTATCCCACGGTCCACCCTCCTTGGTGCGCCCAGCATCGGCGCCGGGGCGCACGCTGACGACACGCGACCGGGCGGATCGCTCGCGCCTCGATCGGGTAGCCGGAGGGGTCCGATGTGCCCACTCCGGTGGGACCGTTCTTCCCGTGTGGCCCCTGCCGACCGTCCTTCTCGGGAGCAGTCGCCGGCGTTCGCGCGAGTAGCCTGGACCCGTGACGCGATCGATCCGCTGGCTGATGATCCTGCTTCCGGTCGTGCTCATCGGAGTCATCGACGTCGCGAGCGACAGGTCCCTGGACGAGCTGCTGCCGTCGCCCTTCGACGCCCTCGTCGGACCCGCTCTCGTCCTCGCGCTCGCCCTCGTCGCCGCGCGCATCGCCTTCCCGCACACCGATCGGCTCGAGTCGGCGCTGCGCGAGCGGAACGAGGCGCTCGAGCGCCGGAACGAGGCGCTCCAGGCGCTGCGCGAGGTCGGAGCGAAGATCAGCTCGCACGTCGCGCTCGACGACGTCCTCGGTGGGATCGTCCGCACCGCGCGCACTCTCCTCGAGGCGGACGTCGCCGTGCTGACGCTCGTCCAGCCCGACGCGAGCCACCGGCTGGTCACGAAGAGCGGCGACGACGCCGCCTTCCCCGCCGGCGCGCCCCCCGCGGAGGCGGAGGACCCCGCTTCGTTCGTCGACCCCGCGCACGTGACGGTCCGCCTCGCGGCGCCGCTCCAGCGCGGCGCCGGCACGATCGGGATGCTCCTCGTCGGGGCGCGGCGGCGGCGGCCCTTCGGCCCCGAGGACTTCGAGACGCTGTCGTCGCTCGCCGCACAGGCCGCGGTCGCGATCGAGAACGACAGGCTCCAGCAGGGGATGCGGGAGCTCGCGATCCGCGGCGAGCGCGAGCGGATCGCCCGAGAGATGCACGACGGCCTCGCCCAGGTGCTCGGCTACGTGAACACGAAGGCGCAGGCGGCGGAGGAGCTCCTCGCGGTCGGGCAGACCGACCGGGCCCGCCGGCACCTCGCGGATCTCTCCGCCGCGGCGCGCTCCGTGTACGTCGACGTGCGCGAGGCGATCCTCGGCCTGACGAGCCCGATCGCCCCCGAGCGCGGGATCGTCGGCGCGCTCGAGGAGTACGCGTCGCGCTTCGCGGAGGCCTCGAAGATACCGACGTCCGTGCAGGCGGACGCGGAGGCACGCGCGCTGCGGCTCCGACCCGACGTGCAGGCCCAGATCTTCCGGATCGCGCAGGAAGCGCTCACCAACGTGCGCAAGCACGCGGCCGCGCAGCGTGCGCGTGTGACGATCGGGGAGCGGGACGGCGAGCTCGAGCTCCTGGTCACCGACGACGGACGCGGCCTCGATGCGACGTCGGCCTCACCGACGGACTGGCCGCACTACGGCATGCAGGCGATCCGCGACCGTGCGGCGTCGATCGGTGCGTCGGCGAGCTGGTCCGCGGCGGACGGGAGCGGCACCGCGTTCCGCCTCACGCTCCCGCTCCGCCCGCGCGTGCTCGAGGTCGTCTAGTGCGCGTCGTGCTCGTCGACGACCACGCGCTCTTCCGCGACGGGCTCGCGGCGCTCCTCGACGCGTGGGGCCACGAGGTGGTCGGGCAGGCGACGAACGGGGAGGAGGCGCTCGCCCTCGCCGGGTCCGTGAAGCCCGACCTCGTCCTCATGGACGTGCTCATGCCGGGCATATCGGGGGTCGAGACGACGGAGCGGCTCAAGGCGCTCCACCCCGAGATCGCCGTGGTGATGCTCACGGTGAGCGAGGACGAGGACGACCTCTTCCGCGCTATCAGAGCGGGTGCGCAGGGCTACCTCCTCAAGAACCTCGAGAGCGCGCACTTCCGAGCGATGCTCGAGGCGGTCAAGCGGGGCGAGGCCGCCATCACGCCCGCGACGGCGTCGCGCATCCTCGCCGAGTACGTCCGCGGCGATCACGCCCGGCCCGATCCCGACCGGCTCACGGAGCGCGAGCTCGACGTGCTGCGCCTGCTGACCGAGGGCCTGCGCAACAAGGAGATCGCGGCGCAGCTGGGGATCAGCGAGAACACCGTCAAGTTCCACCTCAAGCACATCCTCGAGAAGCTCCACGCCGGGAGCCGCTCCGAGGTCGTCGCGCGCGCGATCCGCGAGGGGATGGTCGCGCCGCCCGATGCCACCCACGGACGCTCGTAAGGGCGGCTCGGAGCCCACGTCGGGGGCGAGCGCGACGCCGTGATCTGAGCGGCCTGCACACGCGCATTCGCCGCGCGTGACGCGTCGTGCGAGCATGCGCAGGTGAGCGACGAGCGCGCGAACAGCAAGACCCTCCTCGAGGGCGCGAACCGCGCGCCGGCGCGCGCGATGATGCGCGCCGTCGGCTTCCGCGACGAAGACTTCAAGCGCCCGCTCGTCCTCGTCACGCACGCGTACACGGACATGCAGCCGTGCAACTTCAACCACCGGCGGCTGGCGGAGCTCGTCAAGGAGGGCGTCCGCGAGGCCGGCGGGACGCCGGTCGAGTTCACGACGATCTCCGTCAACGACGGGATCGTCATGGGCACCGAGGGCATGAAGGCGTCGCTCGTGTCGCGCGA
>JAJYLV010000083.1 GCA_021787445.1 Chloroflexota bacterium
ATCTTCTGGATCTGCTCCGGCCGGGCGTCCGTCGCGACGTCCCAGTCGGCGGGCTCGATGCCGCGCAGGGCGTCGCGGACGCAGCCGCCCACGACGTAGGCCTCGTGCTGAGCATGGTGCAGGCGCTCGACGACGGTCGCGACGTCCGGCGGGATATGGAGCTCCATCGCTCGCGCAGGATAGGTGCGGGGATCGGCGCCTACACGCCCAGGTAGGCCTTCTGGACCTCCGTGGACTGGAGGAGCTCCTGTCCCGTCCCGCTCATGACGATGTTCCCCGTCTCGAGGACGTACGCGCGGTGCGCGATCTCCAGCGCCTTCGTCGCGTTCTGCTCGACGAGGAGGATCGGCGTGCCCTGCGCGTTGATCTCCTGCAGGACCTGGAAGATGAGCTGCACGAGGATCGGCGCGAGGCCGAGCGACGGCTCGTCGAGCATGAGGACCTTCGGCCGCGCCATGAGGGCGCGGCCGATCGCGAGCATCTGCTGCTCGCCTCCGGAGAGGGTGCCCGCCAGCTGCGCCCGGCGCTCCTGGAGGCGGGGGAAGAGCGTGAAAACGCGCTCGAGGTCGGCGGCGATGCCCGGGCGATCGTTGCGCGCGTACGCGCCCAGGTAGAGGTTGTCGATCACCGGCATCCGCGGGAAGAGGCGGCGGCCCTCGGGAGCGTGACAGATCCCGAGGGACACGATGCGGTGCGCGGGAACGCCTGTGAGCGGCTTCCCATCGAACACGACGGACCCGTGCGCGGGGTGCATGAGGCCCGAGATCGTGCGCAGCGTCGTCGTCTTCCCCGCGCCGTTCGAGCCGATGAGGGCGACGATCTCCTTCGCTCCGAGCTCGAGCGAGATGCCGCGCAGGGCCTGGACGCGGCCGTAGAAGACGTCGATCCCGTGCAGCTCGAGGAGCGCCATCAGCCCGCCTTCCCGAGGTAGGCCTCGATGACGCGTGCGTCGGAGCGGACCTCCGCCGGCGTCCCTTCCGCGATCTTCTCGCCGTGGTCGAGGACGACGATGTGCTGCGAGACGTTCATGACGACCCGCATGTCGTGCTCGATGAGGAAGACCGTGACGCCCAGGTCGATGATCTTCCGCACGAGCGCCATGAGCTCGACCTTCTCCTGCGGGGTGAAGCCCGCCGCGGGCTCGTCGAGGAGAAGGAGCCGCGGGTCGGTCGCGAGCGCACGCGCGATCTCGAGCCGGCGCTGCGAGCCGTAGGGCAGGTTCCGCGCGAAGGTGTGCGCGAAGCGCGCGACGCCGACGAACTCGAGGAGCTCCATCGCGCGTTCCTCGATCGCCTTCTCCTCGGCGCGCTCGCCGCGCGTCTTGAAGAGCGCCTGGAAGAGTGCGGCGTGCGTGCGGCAGTGCCGGCCGAGGCGGACGTTGTCGAACGCCGTCATGTACTCGAACAGGCGGATGTTCTGGAAGGTGCGGGCGATGCCCAGGCTCGCGACCTCGTGGGGCCGCGCCCCCGCGATGTCCGTCCCTTCGAAGACGACGCGCCCGCTCGTCGGCGGGAAGAGGCCGGTGATGCCGTTGAAGAGGGTCGTCTTCCCGGCGCCGTTCGGCCCGATGAGCGCGAACACCCGGCCGCGCGGGACGTCGAAGGAGACGTCGTCGACAGCCACGAGCCCACCGAAGCGCCGCGTGACGCGATCGATGGAGATGATCGCGCCGCTGTCGGCGCTCATCCGACCCCCGTCGTCGCCGCGGTGACGTCCTCGATCGTCGTGTCCTCGTGCGTGCCCTTCTGCAGCTCCTGCTCGCGCACCCGGCTGGGCATGAGGCCCTGCGGCCGCAGGAGCATCGTCGCCACCAGGATCAGCCCGAACACGAGGAACTTGAGGCGCGACACCTCCTCGCCCAGGCCCGGCCAGTCGCCCGACTGCTGAAGGATGCCCGTCGCTCCGAGCGAGTTCGCGATAGCGGTCACGTATCCCGGCAGGTCGGGCAGGAAGTTGTAGAGGATGTAGTAGATGACGAGCGATCCGACGATGACACCGGGGATGTTCCCCATGCCTCCGAGGACGACCATGACGAGGATCGTCACCGAGACGAGGAAGCTGAAGGTGTCCGGGCTGACGTACGAGAGCTTCGAGGCGTAGAAGGCGCCGCCGAAGCCGCTCAAGGACGCACCGATCGCGAACGCGAGCAGCTTGATGCGCACCGTGTTCACGCCCATGGCCGCCGCGGCGACCTCGTCCTCGCGCACCGCCATCCACGCGCGCCCGATCCGCGACCGCTGCAGGTTGTTGACGAGCACGACGCACACGGCGACGAGGACGGCCATGATCAGGTAGTAGCCGACGGGGTCGCCCACCTTGAGGTCGGTGACGATCTTCAGGGGGTCGCCCGACCACGGACCCGACAGCCACACCGGCATCTCCGGCGGGTCGACGGCCGAGATGCCGTTCACGCCGTTCGTCAGCGGACCGAGGTTCCTCACCACGCGCGGGACGATCTCGCCGAAGCCGAGCGTCACGATGGCGAGGTAGTCACCCCGCAGGCGCAGCGTCGGAGCGCCCAGGAGCGCGCCGAAGCCCGCGGCCACGAACATCCCGACGAAGAGGAGCAGCCAGAACGGCAGGTGGATCCCGCCGTGGATGCCCATCGCCTCGAGGTACGGCGACGCGAGCTCGGCGTACACATAGGCGCCGATCGCGAAGAAGGCCGCGTATCCGAGGTCGAGGAGACCGGCGAAGCCAACGACGACGTTGAGGCCGATGGCGAGCAGGACGAACACGCCGGCGTCCGCGATCTGTCCGATGAGGTAGCTGCTGCCGCTCGCCGCGGCGACGATCGGGACGACGATCGCGGCGGCGACGAGGAGCGTGTAGGTGAGCGTGTTCGGGTCGCGCCGCGGGTCCGTCTCCCAGAGCCGGCGCAGGGCGGCGATCATCTCCGCGCTCGCTTCTCCTTCACTTCTCCGGTACCCGCATCCCGAGGATCCCCGTCGGCCGGAACACGAGAACGAGGATGAGGACGGCGAAGATCACCACTTGCGTCCAGGTCGAGTCGAAGTAGCCGTCCGAGAAGGACTGGACCATCCCGATGAGAAGGCCGCCGATCGCCGCTCCGTAGATGTTGCCGATCCCGCCCAGGACGGCCGCGGTGAAGGCGAAGAGTCCGGCCGAGAAGCCGAGGTCGAAGGACAGGCTGTTGAAGTAGAGGCCGAAGACGACGCCTCCCGCGCCGGCGAGCGCCGCTCCGATGAAGAACGTCAGCGCGATGGTGGTGTTGATGTCGATGCCCATGAGCTGCGCCGCGTCCCGGTCCTGCGCCGTCGCGCGCATCGCCTTGCCGAGCTTGGAACGCTCGACGAACAGGCTGAGCACGATCGTGAGAACGACGGCGACCCCGATGACCGTGAGCTCCTTCGCGCCGATGGTCGTATCGGGACCGAGGACGATCCGAGCGCGAGGGAGGAGGTCGGGAAAGTGGAGGAAGAAGGGTCCTCTCCAGAGGAACATGATCCCCTCGAGGGTGAACGACATCCCGACCGCGGTGATGAGCGGCGCCAGCCGCGGCGCATGCCGGAGCGGGCGGTAGGCGATCCTCTCGATAAGGACGTTCACGCCGCCGCAGAAGAGCATGCTGACGACCAGCGTGATGAGGAGCGGCAGGATGACCGCGGACGTCGGCTGGCCCTCCTTCACCCCGAACATCGGCAGCAGCGCCAGGGCGACGAAGCCGCCGAGCGTGAACACGTCGCCGTGCGCGAAGTTGATCAGCTCGATGATCCCGTAGACCATGGTGTAGCCGATCGCGATGAGGGCGTAGATGGAGCCGTTCGCGACGCCGTAGACGAGGATCTGAGCGAAGTAGCCGGGGCCGCGATGCCAGATCCGGGCGATCACGAGCACGCCGACGACGGCGACGAGCACGAGGACGATCGTGTTCACGACGCGCGAGGAGACGAGCCCGCGCAGCCGGATGGGGGTCGCACGCGGGGCGGCGATCGGTCGCTCCACTGGTCCCCTTATACAAGAGAGGGGGCGGCCCCGCCGCCCCCTCTCTTGGTCTTCGCTGTTCTCAGCTCACGTGGGGCGGCTCAGCTGCCGCCGACGCCGAACTGCTTGATGAACGCCCAGTCCGTGCCCTGCACGTGGTAGATGGACATCGTCGGGGTCGTCGGGTCGCCGTTCTTGTCGAAGGTGTAGGTACCCGTCGTCAGCTTGAGGTTGCTCGTCTTCGCCAGCGCCGCGACGACCTGCTGACGGCTCGGCATGTTGCCGCCGTTGGCGTCGATCGCGCGGCCGATGGCGTCGATGAGGATCTTGGCGCAGTCGTATGCCATGAAGGTGTACGACCCGATGTCGTCCTTCTTCGTGAACTTCGCCTTGAACGCGTCGATCGTCGCCTTCGCGTCGGGGTTGAGCTCCGCGTTCGCGCCGGCGACGGTGCCGTAGAGGTCGGCGGAGTTCGACCCGGAGTCCTTGATGCACTGCGAGTTGACGCCGCCATCCGGGGTCATGTACGACCCGGAGATGATGCCGGCCATCTGCGCGTTGGGGATGCAGGCCTTGGTGCCGCTGGTCGCGCCGGCGTACACGCCCTGCGCGCCCTTGGACTTCGCGTCGGTGAGGAACGGCTTCCAGTCGTTCGTCACCTTGGTGTCGAAGTCCTGGCGGACGACGACCTGGCCGCCCTTCTTGATGAACTCGGCCTGGAATGTGTCCGCGACGCCCTTGCCGAAGATCTCGTTGTCGGACCAGACCGCGACCTTGGTCAGCTTCAGCGTGTCGTACGCGTAGTCGGCCATGGCCGGACCCTGGAAGCTGTCAGGAGCCGCGATGCGGAAGTAGTTGTTCACGCCGCTCGGCCGGATGTTCTTCGGGTTCGGGTCGGTGCACGGCTTGCCGCCGAAGGTGTCCTGCGTCAGGCAGTTGTTCGTGTTCGAGGGGCTGACCATCGCGAGGCTGCCCTTGTTCCCGACCGGGATCTCGGCCGCGGCGACGTTCGAGTTGAACGGTCCGACCATGCCGAGGATCTTCGGGTCGCTCAGCATCTGCTGGACGTTCTGTGCGCCCTTCTGCGGGTCGTGCGCGCCGTTCACGGTGTCGTCGAAGCCTTTCCAGGTCAGCTTGAAGCCTTTGATCGACCCGGTGGACTCGATGGCGAACTGAACACCGTTCTGGGTCGGGATGCCGTCCGAAGCGTCCGCGCCGGAGACGGGAAGGTCGCTCGCGATGATGATCTCGCCCTTGCTGGTGCCGCCGCTTCCGCTCGCGCTCGGCGCGCCTCCGCCTGTCCCGCCTGTTGAGCAGGCGGCCGCGACGACCGAGCCGGCCGCGAGCACCGTGAGTAGCCAGCGTCTCTGCATCGATACCTCCTCATCAGTCGCGTGGTGCCGACGGGTCGGCGGCCAGCCATCGGGTGCTCGACGCGCTCCGAGCCGTTCGGCTTCGGACCGCCCGCCGTGTCGGCGGTGAGGGTAAGTGGGTAAGCAATGGGACGTCAAAAGGCGAAAGGGTCATACCTTTCGCGGCTGTATCGTCGCCCTCGGCGACCCTTTCTCTTTATGCGAGGGAAGTGCTCACCGACGTTGCTGCTCCTGGGTGCCGACGACGTTCTCCGGGCCTGCCCGATGGCGGACGCGATCGAGGCGGTAGAGGCCGGCTTCGCGGCCCTGTCGACCGGTCGCGCCATCGTCCCGCTGCGAGCCAGCGTGCCGCTCAGCGGGGGAGGCGTCGCGCTCAGCATGCCCGCATCGCTCTCGGGAGGCGCTCACTGGTGCGTGAAGCTCGTGACCGTCGCGCCCACGAACCCGTCGCGCGGCTTGCCCCTCATCGGGGCGACCGTCCTCCTCGGCGATGCGGAGAGCGGGCTGCCGCTCGCGCTCCTCGACGGCGGCAGCCTCACCGCCCTGCGCACGGGCGCGGCGGGCGGCGTCGCGGCCAAGCACCTCGCCCGTCGCGATAGCGCGGTCATCGCCCTCTTCGGCGCCGGAGCGCAGGCGCGCACGCAGCTCCTCGCGGCTGCCGTCGTCCTCCCGCTCCGCGAGGTCCGCGTCGTCGCGCGCGAGCGCGTCCACGCCGAGGCTCTCATCGGCTCGCTCCGCGACGCGACGGCGCTCCGCGGCGTCAGGCTGGTCGCGGCGGGTGCGCGTGAGGCCGTGGCCGGGGCGGACGTCGTGATCACCGCGACGAGCAGCCCGCTGCCCGTCTTCGAAGGACGCGATCTCGGTCCCGGCGTCCACGTCACGGCCGTGGGGTCGTTCACGCCCTCGACGAGGGAGCTCGACGAGGACACCATGCGCGGAGCGCGCGTCGTCGTCGACCAGCGGGCGGCGGCGCTCGCGGAGGCCGGCGAGCTTCAGGGGATATCGGGAGGCGACGTCGTCGAGATCGGCGAGCTCATAGCCGGGACCGCGCCGGGGCGGCGGGACGCGGGCGAGCGCACGGTCTTCAAGTCCGTCGGGAACGCCGTCCAGGACCTGGTGACGGCGTCCCGCGCCTACGAGCGCGCGCGGTCGGCGGGGATCGGGAGGGAGATCGCGTGGCCGTGAAGACGACGGCGGCGCTGTCCGCGCGGTCGAGCGCGAAGGCTCGCGCGCGCCCCATCCTCCGGCGTCTGGCGAGGGCCTATCCCGACCACGGGCCGACCCTCGAGTTCTCGACACCGCTCGACCTCCTCGTCGCGACGATCCTCGCGGCACAGGCGCGCGACGAGCGGATCAACGAGGTCACGCGGACGCTGTTCCGGAAGTACCGGACCGCGCGCGACTACGTCCGCGTTCCGCAGTCGACGCTCGAGCGCGAGATCAGGTCGACGGGCTTCTTTCGCCAGAAGGCCAAGGCGGTCAAGGCCATGAGCCAGGGCGTCGTCGAGCGCTTCGGCGGCGAGGTGCCGCGCGACATGGACGCGCTCACCTCGCTCCACGGCGTCGGCCGCAAGACCGCCTCGGTCGTGCTCGGCGCGGCGTTCGGGGCCCCCGCCATCGCCGTCGACCGCCACGTGGCGCGCGTCGCCGTGCGGCTGGGACTCTCGAAGGCCGCCGGCCCGGAACGGATCGAGGAAGATCTCCGGAAGCTCTATCCGCCGCGCGACTGGTACGAGGTGACGTGGACCTTGGTCTTCCACGGCCGCCGGACGTGCACGCCCACGCCGGAGTGCCCGCGCTGCCCGGTGCGGGAGCTGTGCCCCTACCCCCGGAAGACGCGCTAGTCGCCGCCCGCGCTGCGGCTGCCGGCCCACCCGGCGAACGCGCCGACGAGCAGGGAAGCCACGTCGAGGACCACCGTCCGGAGAGTGTCGCCCAGGACGTCCGAGCTGGCCGGGCCCGACGGCGCGACGACCGCGCTGGCGAGGATCCAGAGCGCCGCGACCAGGCCGCCGTGGAGGATCCCGGCCGTCCCGGCAAGACGCCCCGCCGCGGCGGCGCCGAGGGCGATGCCGACGAAGACGCCGACGGCGACCAGAGGGAGCGATCCCAGAAGAGCGGCGACGAGCGAGATCCCGAAGGCGAGGACGAGCGTGGCCGCGCCTCCCGCGATGACGGCGCGCCAGCGGATCTCGGGTGCCTCGCGCTTCATCTACCCCTCAAAAAAGATCCGATCCGCCCAGGCCTGGAGCGGATCGGCGGGATCGCGAAAGGTGCCGATGTTCGGTGCGCTATCGCTCCATCGGAGCGGTCTGCCTACTTCTTCTTCGAGGACTTCTTGGTCGACTTCTTCGCAGCCTTCTTCTTCGCCGGCATGGAGATCACCTCCTCCTGGCCACGAGTCGCCAGATAGTGAGACACACTGACATGCGGAATGTCAACGGTCCCTCCGCTCAGGTGACGTTGCCGACCTCCCGGCGGATCCGGAGGATGAGGCGCTCGCGGACGCCGGGGGGAGCGACCGCTGCCGTCGCGGAACCCCGCAGCTGATCGAGGAAGACGCGCTCGACGACGAACGCCTCACCGCATCCGCCGCACCTTTCGAGATGAACGCGGACCTCCTCGAACTCCGTGGGCTCGAGCTCGCGGTCGAGGTACGGATCGAGCTTTTCGAGGCAGTCCTTGCAGCCCATGTCCCCGCTCATCACGCGCTCCGCTCGCCCGTCTTCGCGCCGCCGGGGCGGGGCATCGCGCGCGCCGCGGCGATGCCGTGCTCTCGCGCGAGGTCGTAGAGCCGCTCCTGAAGGGCGCGCCGGCCGCGATGAAGACGTGACATCACGGTGCCGATCGGGATCTCGAGCATCTCGGCGATCTCCTTGTAGGAGAAGCCCTCGACGTCGAGAAGGACGACCGTGCGGAACCGCTCGGAAAGCTCGTCGAGGGCCCGTTGCACCTCGGTATCAACGATCCTGTCGAGGACCTCGCGCTCGGGCTCCGCGGTGCCGCCTCCCGCTCCGGCCATGTGGCGGTAGAGCGTTGTCTCCTCGACGTCGTCGAGCTCGGTCGTCTGCGGCTCCGCGGCCTTGCGGCGATACGAGTTGATGAACGTGTTCGTGAGGATGCGGAAGAGCCACGCCTTCATGTTCGTGCCGGGCGTGAACTGGTCGCGGTGCCGGAGCGCGCGGATGTACGTCTCCTGGACCAGGTCCTCGGCGTCGGCCTCGGAGCGCGTCATCCGCAGGCCCGTCCGGTAGAGCGCGTCGAGGTAGGACAGGGCCTCGAGCTCGAAGGCGTCGGCGGCCACGCTCCCACTCTATCGTCAACGGCCCCGTCGACGGCCGCATTCCGCGGAGTGCCGGGCATCTGCCATCCTCGCGGCGTGCCCCGACGCCTCGACCGACGCCGCCTGCGGACGATCGCTCGCCGGCTCGACGCCGCGTACGGTGAGCCTCCTTCACCGCGGCGGCTGCCGCCGATCGACGAGCTCGTCCTGACGATCCTCTCGCAGAACACGAGCGACGTGAACCGTGATCGCGCCTA
>JAJYLV010000084.1 GCA_021787445.1 Chloroflexota bacterium
CAACTGGCCGTTCAACACGGCATACGCCGCGCACTTCGGCCTTCGCGCGTTCGTGACGCAGCTGCGCTCGCTCGGCGAGGCCGAGCGCTTCATCGCGGCGGGCCTCCCTCTCGTCGCGTCCGTGAAGGTCGCGCCCACGTCGCTGCCGGGCTTCCCGCTGCCGCAGGGGACGGACGGGCATCTTCTCGTCATCCGGGGGTTCACCCCCGGGGGCGACGTCATCGTCAACGACCCCGCGGCGACGACCGACGCGACGGTGAGGCGCGTGTACGGGCGGGCGGCGTTCGAGCGCGCCTGGATCGGCGGCTCGGACGGGACGGTATACGTCGTGTATCCATTCGGCGTTCCAGTCCCCGTTCAGGTCCCGGGAGCCACCCCGAACTGGTAGAGCAGAGCCCTAACGCACCAGACGAGCAGCCGTTAGCGGGAGAGAGGGGCATCCCGCCGGTCAGGGAGGGGCAGCTATGCGAATGGCGATCAGCGGCATCACCGCGGGCGTGACGGCGATCGTCCTCGGACTCCTCATCTCGAGCGCTTCGGCCGCGGCCCACGCCGCCGACGTCGCGCACCAGCACAGCGTCGCCGTCGACGCCGCGAAGGCGGCCGCGTCGACGCAGACGACCTCGGCCGAGCTGCAGACCTACCACCAGCGCCTGCAGGAGGCGTTGACCCAGCTCGACGCCGCGTACCAGCAGCTCGAGGCGCGTGACGCCGCCTATCGGCAGCTCCTCGCCAAGTCGGACGCGAACGTCGCCCAGCTCCAGAGGGCCAACGCGGAGCTGTCGGCGCAGCTCGCGACCGCGGCCGACGAGCTCCGCCAGCTGCAGGCCGCCCAGGGCCAGGGCGGCGCGACGACCTCGGTGGGGGCACCGATCTCGGGCCCCTCCGACGACGACTAGAAGGACCAGAGGATGAATAAGAAGGAGATCGGATCGGCGCTCCGGCGCGGCGTCCTCGCGGGGACGATCGCCGGCTCCGTCGCGGGCTTTGCCGCCTTCGCCGTCGCGCCGGCCAACGGCGACGCGAAGGTCCCCCAGATCGCGCCCACGAGCGTCGACCTCCCGCCGGTGCCCCCGCCGCCGTCGCTGGCGCCGCTGCCGACGGTCGGGTCGGTGCAGGTCACGACGAGCGTGACCCTGCCGGCGTTCCAGCCGCTCCCGCCGGCACCCGCCGTCGCCGCCGGAGTGCCCACGACGCGAGGATCGTGACCGAGCGCGTCGAGCGCACCTTCCGCGCGATGGGCACCTCGATGCGCTTCATCGCATACGCGGCGGACGCCGCGGGTGGGCAGCGCGCGCTCGAGGCGGCCGAGGAGCGGACGCGCTCGATCGAGGCGCGCTTCAGCCGCTTCATCGCGAGCTCCGAGCTCTCGCGGCTCAACGCGTTCGTCGGATCGCCGGTCGCCGTGTCGCGCGACATGGCCGAGGTGCTGGGTCTCGCCCTCGAGCAGCACCACGCCACCGGCGGCCTCTTCGACCCGGCGATCCTCCCGGACCTCGAGCGCGCGGGCTACGACCGCACGTTCGACGAGATCGACCCCGACGCCGCGCGACCGGGACCCTCGGCGCACGCCACGTTCGCCGACCTCGAATGGGATGGACGAACGGTGCGAACGCCGCACGGCATGCGCATCGACCTCGGCGGCATCGTGAAAGGCTGGACGGCCGATCGCATCGCGGACCAGCTCGCGCGCGTCGGACCGGTCCTCGTCGACCTCGGGGGCGACATCGCCGTCCGCGGGACGCCACCCGGAGAGAGCGCGTGGACCGTGGCGGTCGAGGATCCCGCCGCCGGGCCCGCCCTCGCCGCGCTACGCGTCACGACCGGCGCGATCGCGACGTCCGGGACGTACCGCCGCCGCTGGACGGGCGCGGCGGGGACCATGCACCACCTCATCGACCCCCGGACGGGACGGCCGGCGGCGAGCGACCTCGTCGCCGTCGTCGCGCTGCACCCGCGCGCCGTGATCGCCGACGTGTGGGCGAAGTGCGTGCTCCTCGAGCGGCCCCAGCGGCGCGCCGCGCTCATCGCGGCGTGCCCCGGGCTCGAGGTCATCCTCGTCCCCGTGTCGGGGATCCCCGTCGGGACGGGCGGCGCGCTCGCGCGCTGTATCGATGGATCGGCGAATGGCGTCGCGGCCTGACGCCGCGGCCGAGGACGGCCGCACCCACCTGCTCGAGGTCGTCGCCGTCGCCGTCGGCGCCGTCGGCGGCGGGCTCGCGGCCTTCCAGATGGCGGGGGCCATGCCGGTCATCGCGATGCCCGACGCGGTGACGACCCTGGTGTGGTACGTCATCCGCGTCACGGGCATCGCCGCGTACATCGCGCTCTGGCTGACGACCGTCGCGGGCATCGCGATCTCGGGTCAGATCGGGGGCAAGCGGCTCCCCGGCGCGATCGTCTACCCGCTCCACCAGCTCGGCGACCTCGCGCTGTCGCTCTCCGTGCTCCACGGCGCGCTCCTCCTCGGCGACCGCTTCGGCGGCTTCACGCCGGCGAGCCTGGTCGTGCCTTTCATCGCGGCGTATCGCCCGGTGTGGACGGGCCTCGGGATCCTCTCGCTCTACCTCGCGCTCGCCGTCTTCTGGAGCGTCGAGGTCCGCCCGCGCGTCGGATACCGCGCGTGGCGCGCCGTCCACTACCTCGCGTTCGTGTCGTTCGCGTTCGCGCTGCTGCACGGCCTGTTCAGCGGGACGGACTCGTCGTCGCCCGCGATGGTCCTCATGTACCTCCTCACGGGCGCGGTCGTCCTGTGGATGATCGGGCTGCGGATGAGGCCGAGCGCGCCCGCGCCTGCTCGCGCGACGTCGCGCGCCTGAGACATTCTCCGGGTCGCTTCAGCGTGGAGGGGATCCTCGGATCATCTCCTCGCGCGGGATGAGACGCGGGCGGGCCGAGGAGCTCGTCGTCGACCGCGGCTTCAGCCGATCAGCGCGTGGAACGCGCCGAGATCACCGGGCGCGCGGCGCGCGACGGTATCGGGGCCGCCCGCCGAGCCCTCGAGCAGAGGAGCGAAGTAGCCGCGGAGCGCCGATGGGATCTCGCGCGGATCGGGGAAGTTCGTGGGGATGTCGGCGAAGAGCTCCGCGGGGTTCGCGTGATCGCCCTGTGCGAGGAACGAGCGACGGATCCAGTCGCGATACCGAGGGAAGGCCTCGAGCTCGGACCGCGAGGCCTCGAGCGCGCCCCACAGCGCCGGCCAGTGCGCGTCGTCGTCCGATCGGTAGCGTTCGTCGTTGTGCGCGACGAAGTGGAACATCTCGTGGCGTGCGGAGAGGACGACCTGCCGGGTCCCCTCGTACGTCTCGACGCCCGCGGCGAGGTACACCTCGTTGCGGTCCGGCCAGTAGCCGCCGCCCGAGCGCGCGTCGTAGCGGTAGAAGGGGCAGCGCTCGCCGAGGGCGCGCACCGGTTCGGGGAAGATCGCGAGCGCGCGGCGCGCGAGGAGCGGCCCCGGCGTGACGTAGAGGTACACGCGGAACGCCCACAGCGCCTCGCGGAGGCGGCGCATCCCGTCCGGCGTGAGCCTCCGCTCCGCGTAGAGGAGGACGCGCCCGCCCGCGGCATTCAGCGCCGCCGACCGGCGCAGGGGCGGGAAGGGAGCGGCCGTCAGAAGCCGCCGGACTGGAGGAGGCCGGCGAAGACGACGAGCAGCGAGATCGCCGCGATGATCGCGGTCGCGATGAGTGCCAGCGCCGCCCCCGCGAGCAGCGCGGCGCTCTTCCGCGTCGCCTCGTTGCGCGACATCGTCTTCTCGAGGGCGGCGTACGCGACCGCGCCCAGCTCCACGATCGCGCGCGCCACGAGGAAGACGCCGGCGGTGATGCCGGCGCCGATGAGGACGACGACGAGGATCGTGAGCTCCACGTACCGACTATAGGTACCCCTCCCTCGATGCCGGGGTGCCGGTCGCCCCGCGCCGCTACGCTTCGGCAGCGTGCGGGACGGTCACCTGGTCGTCTCCGTCCACGACGTCTCCTCGGCCACGCTCGGGGAGGCAGGCACCGCCATCGAGCGGCTGGACCGGCTCGGCGCGCGGCCCCTCGTCATCCACGTCATCCCCTCGCCGCCCAGCGGCGCGCTCGCCGAGCTCGTCCGACGGGAGCGGAGGCGCGGGTCGCAGATCGTCCTCCACGGCCTGACGCATCGGGCCGCGGGCGCGCTGCGCGGGCCGGCGCTGCTGCGGCTGCGGGCCCAGGTCTTCGCCGGAGGCGCCGCCGAGATGCTCACCGTCGAGCGCACCGACCTCGTCGAGCGGCTCCGGCGCGGCCGCGCCCTCCTGTCCGAGATGGGGGCGGACGTCGACGCGTTCTGCGCGCCGGGGTGGCTCTCGCCGCCGGGCATCGCCGCGGCGATGCGCACGGCGGGCCTTCGCTATCAGGTCGGGATGTGGAGCGTCACCGACGTCGTCACGGCGCGGGTGCGCTGGACCCTGCCTCTCGGATACATGGGCGTCGGCGGGATCCACGAAGACCTCATCGCGCTGCTGGGCGGCCTGACCCTCGTGGCGCGGCCGGTGGCCCCGACGATCGCCGGGTTCCTCCACCCCCACGGCGTGGCGACGTCGCGCGCGGCGACGCGGACGCTCTATCAGATCGCGCGCCTCCTCGAGGAGCGCCGGCCCGCGACATACGGGGACGTCCTCTGAGCGGCCTCGAGATCTCCGTGGTCATCCCGGCGTGGAACGAGGAGGCGTACCTCGCCGCGGCGCTCGCGTCGGTGCGCGGTCAAGGCGCCCCGCCGGGGACGATCGAGGTGATCGTCGTCGACAACGGCTCGACCGATGGGACCGTCGAGGTCGCGCGGGACTTCGCGCGCGCGTCGCCCGAGCCTCGCGTCCGCGTCGTGCTCGACGGCGAGCGCGGCCGGGCGCGCGCGAAGAACGTCGGGGCGCGCGCCGCACGCGGTCGCGTCCTCCTCTTTCTCGACGCCGACTCGCGCATGGGTCCGGGCCTCGTCGACGCGGTGCTCCGGCGCGTCGCGTGCGGCGAGCGCGCCGCGAGCATCCGGATCGTCGCGGACGGCACGGGTGACGGCGCGGACCGCGTCTTCTTCGCGTTCCTCGAGTGGGGCAAGTCGCTCTTCGGCATCCGCGCGCAGATGTCGTTCTGCGAGCGCGCGCTCTTCGAGGACGTCGGCGGCTTTCCCGACCTCGAGATCGGCGAGGACCGCGAGATGCTCGTCCGCGTCGCGCGGCGCGGCATCCGCGTCGGGCACGTCGACGAGGCGCACGTCGAGACCTCGCCGCGGCGCCTGCACTCGCTCCCGCTCCGCCTGGGGATCGTCACGACCTTCGGACGCTGGGCGCTCGCGCACGCGGGGATCGGCCGTCACTGGCCGTACTGAGCGCCCGCGGCGGTCCCGCCGCGCGCTCGACGCCCTGGTGTGGTGGCCCATCCGGCTCGCCGGCGACCGCGGCGGCCGCCCGCGTGGCGTCCTGTGGGTGTGGGCCGCCTGGGACGCGCTCCTGCTGCGCCTCTTGCCGCTGCGCGAGGTGCGCCCCGGGTCGATCGTGCGGTTCCGCGTCGCGACGTACGGCGGACCGGAGACGCGGCTCGCCGGCGGACGCGTCGTGCGCCGCGGCGATCGCATCGTGGAGATCCACCTCGACGACCCCGCGGTCGTGGCACGGGCGTCGGCCGGCGCGACCCCGCACCGCGCGCTGCGGGCGATCGCGGACGACGTCTCTCTCCTGCGGGCGCTCGCCGCATCGGGCGCCCTCGGCGACGTGCGCGCGATCCACGGGACGAGCCTCCTCGCCACGCCGGCGGTCGATCCGAGCGCCGAGCGCCGCGCGCTGCCGCGCTCGCTCGGCTCGGCCTTCGTCCACTACTTCTTCGTCGGCCTCGTCGCGCTCCACCACCCGCGGGGCTGGAGCGCCGCGCGCCGCTTCACCCAGCGTTGGCCCGCGGAGCTGTGGATCCCGCTCGACCCCCCGTCCGGGCGGCACTAGCGATCGACCGACGTGGGGCCCACGCGGCGTGCCCGGTCAGTTGACGGCGGGGGCGTCCTCGACGAACGCGAAGCGCAGGATCGCGGGCGCGAACGCGCGCGAGTAGCGGTCGGAGCGTTCGCGGATCTCGCGCGCGATCTCCGGCGCGTCGGGATAGCCGAGCGTCGCGACCATGACGAGCGTGAACTCCTCGAGCGCGGTGCGCATGCAGTAGTGCGCGAAGAACGGCGACGTCGGCCCGCCGCTCGCGAGCGAGGCCGTCGCCTCGGGGTGATCGAGGTTGACGACGATGCCGCGCTCCTCGGGCACGTAGAAGGCGCGCGGGCTCGTCTCGCCGCTGTGGCGGAAGGCGACGCGGAAGCCGAGCGGGCTCCGCTCGCCGTCGAGCGCGGGCATCGCGGCCGTGAGCGGCGGCGGTGCGGGGGCCTCCACGCCGCGCGTCGGCCGCGGGCCGCGCGGGACCCCCCTGTCGCTCCGCGGCGCCCGCGTGCGCGGCTCCGCAGGCGGGTCGGGCTCGACGGACGGCGCCGGCTCCGCCTCGCCGGCCGGCGCCGCGGCGACGACGCGGACGCGCTCGCCGCGGTAGATCGTGTTGAGGAGCGATCCGATCTCCGTCGAGAGGCGCTCGAGCTCCCCCTCCTCGGCGGCGCGTCGCCGCTCTCCGGCGCGCCGCACCAGCTCGCGGCGCACCGTCTCGAGGCACGTCCGCATCCACGGGACGATCTCGGCGACGATCGGGTTCCACGGATTGAGCGTCAGGTCGCGCGTCGAGAGGAACGCGGGCACCGCCGCGTCGTCGTCGTCGAGCGCGGCCGCCTCGATCTCGCCGAACAGGTACTGCGCCTCCGGCTTGCCCTCGACGCCCGCGAGGGTCATCGCGTTCAGGTAGCCGTCGCAGAGGACCGCTACGCCGTTCTCCTCTTCGCTGAGCGGGCGCGCCGCGACCTTGACGATGAGCTCGACGGGCCCCGCGAGCGCCGCGACGGCTTCGGGGGCGGGGAAGCGATGCTCTTCGAGCGCCGAGGGCTCCACGTACTCGACGCGCGCGGCGTCGACGAGGACGGTGTGGCGCACGAGGTGGCGCCCCAGCTGCCGCTGGAGGTAGCGCACGATCTCGGCACGGTCCGCGCGCGTCCCGCGATGCAGGTCCTCGATCGTGACGACGGTGCCGTCGCGCTCGTGCGCCGGCTCCTCGACGACGAGGTCGCGCACCGCGATCGGCCGTCCAGCCTCCGCGGCTTCGAGGTCGGCGCGCCGCAGCTCGGCGACATTGCGTACGCCGCCCTGGACGGTGTCGACGCGCAGCCGGTCGGCGCGTCCGAAGGCGGCGATCTTCCCGGTGCCGAAACGGCCGCGCACCTTGCGGCCGGCGCGGCGCCAGGCATTCTCGCCGTGCATCGTGAAGAAGGCGCGGAGCTGCTCGCGCGACATGCCTGACGCGTCGTCGGCGACCTCGATGCGGCGCCGCGGCCCGACGGTCGCGATGGTCACGCGCACGGTGCAGGGACGGCCCGGAGGCGTCGCATCGATCGAGTTCGAGACGTACTCGTAGACGGCCTTCGGCACGGTCGCGAAGTGCGCCGCGTTGGCGAGGACGTCGCGGCCGACGTGCGTGACGAGCTGGAGCGGATCGGCGAAGAGCTGGGCCGTGGCCGCGATCATACCCCGCTTGTGCGCCTGCTCACCCCTCCACCCGGGAGATCCGCAGCATCCGCGCCGCATGCGCGGGGACGGCCACGGAGTAGCCCTGGGCGAACGTGCCGACGTCGGCGCGCTGCCACAGGTCGCGCACGACGGCGCGGTCGCGCGCGTCCCAGCCCAGCTCCGTCCACGCCACGGCGACCTCTGCCGCGGCGTCGGAGCGGTCGAAGAGCACGACGGCGCGCGAGCCGTCGGCGAGGTCGCGCGCCCACACCTCGCCGCCGCCGTCGGCGCGGACGAGGTCGCCCTGGCGGCCGAGCGGATCCTGGTCGACGGCGATCGGCTCGGGCGCGACGAGGATCTCGCGCACCGCGTCGGGCATGGCGCGGACGTCGTTCCCGGCCATGAGCGGCGCCGCGAGCACGCACCACAGGCTGAAGTGCGCGCGGTACTCCTCGAGCGTCATGCCCCCATTGCCGACCTCGAGCATGTCGGGGTCGTTCCAGCGATCGGGGCCGGAGAACGGCGCGAGGCCGCGCTGCCGGTCGAGCACGCCGAGGAGCGACCCCCAGGTGTCCTGGATGTCCCAGCACGTCCGCCACAGGTGGCCGACGCGCGCCGCCCAGCGCCACGGGTCGGTGCGGCCCCACTCGCACACGCTGAGCAGCATCGGACGACGCGCGGCGCGGAAAGCCTGCGACCACTTCCAGTACACGGCGTGCGTTCCGAGCCCGCCCGTGTGGCACCAGTCGATCTTCACGCAGTCCGCGCCCCACTCGGCGAAGCGCCGCGCGTCGCGGAACTCGAAGCCGAGGCTGCCGAGGAAGCCCGCGCACGTCCTCGTGCCGGCGTCGGTGTAGATGCCGAAGCGCATGCCGAGGGCGTGGATCGCGTCGGCGAGTCTCGGGATCCCCGATGCGAAGCGATCGTTCGGCTCGAGATCGCCGGAGGCCGTGCGCTCCGCGGCCACCCAGCCGTCGTCGATCACGACGTAGCGGTAGCCGGCGTCGCGCATCCCGGTCTCGACCATCGCCTCGGCGGTCTCGCGCACGAGACGCTCGTCGATGTCGGTCTGGAAGCGGTTCCAGCTGTTCCAGCCCATCGGCGGCGTCGGCGCGAGGCCGTCGCGAAGCCG
>JAJYLV010000085.1 GCA_021787445.1 Chloroflexota bacterium
TGAAGGAGACCACGCTCACCTTCGCCTTCTGGTACGCCGCGGCCGCCGTCATCGACCGCGTCGTGAACGGCTACACGAGCCCGTTCACGCTCGAGGCCATCGCCCCGTTCGCCTCGTTCATGCTCACGACCCTCACGATCGCCGGCCGCCACATCGCCTTCCGTCTCACCGCCGAGGAGGATGACGCGGGACCGTCGGATACGCCGCGGATCTGAGTCCTGCCTCGCAGCGAGGGCGTGCCGCTACGCGCTTCCGGGGCGGGCCAGGTGGTGGTCCGTCTCGCGCTGGTAGGCCTCGACGAGCGCGACGAGCAGCGGCTCCGAGTGCGGCGGGCCGACGAGCTGAAGCCCCACGGGGAGGCCGTCGCTCCCGAAGCCGCAGGGGAAGAAGATCGCGGGCAGACCGGCGAGGTTGCCGGCCGGGATGAGGCCGATGTTGCCGCGGCGCGCGCCGGCCGCGTCGCGCGCCGCGGATGCTCCGGCGGGGAGCGTCGGCGCGTCGAGCGGCTGATCGATGGGCGTCGCCGTCGCCGTGCGCCCGGCGGAGACGATGACGTCGCACTCGCGGAAGATCTCGCGCATCCGGGCGATGAGCACGCTCCGCAGCCGCATGGCCTGGAGGTAGTCGCGCGCGCGGATCTCGAGCGAGGCGCGCAGCCCCGCCTTCTGGCGCTCGTCGGGGAGCTCGTCGAGGCGGTCGCTCTCGATGAGCTCCGCGAAGATCGTCGCGCCCTCCGCTCCGTACACGGTCGAGACCATCGGGCCGTAGGGCAGGTCCTCCGGGAGGCGCGCCTCGACGAAGCGTGGCGCGATGCGGCGCAGCTCGTCGACGCCGCGCACGAGCGCGTCGTGAGCCGCCTCGGAGGCGAGCTCCATCTCCTCGCCCGCGTACCCGACGCGCACGGCCGCGACGCGCTCGCGCGCCGCCTCCGGGTCGAGCGCGCGGAACCTCTTCCCCGACGTCGTCGGATCGTGAGCGTCGGGGCCGGCGAGCGCCGCCAGCACCGTCGCGCAGTCGGACGCGCTCCGCGCCATGGGGCCGATCTTGTCGAGCGTCCACGACAGCGCCATGGCGCCGTGGCGGCTGACGAGACCGTACGTCGGACGCAGCCCCGTCACGCCGCAGTACGCCGACGGCGTCCCGATCGACCCCGACGTCTCCGAGCCGAGCGCGAACGGCACCAGCCCCGCCGCGACGGCGGCGCCGCTCCCGCTCGACGAGCCACCCGACCAGCGCGTCGGATCCCATGGGTTCTTGCCCGGTCCCTGGAGCGAGGCGCTCGGGTAGCGATAGCCGCCGCCGCCCGCGAGCTCGACCATCGCGAGCTTCGCGGCGAGCACGGCTCCCGCGCGGCGGAGCCTCGCGACCGCGGTCGCGTCCGCAGGGAAGGAGCGATCGCGGTAGGGCGGCGCGCCCCACGTCGTCGGAGCGCCGCGCGCGGCGAGGAGGTCCTTCGCCCCGTACGGGATCCCCGCCAGGGGCGAGGCGGTGTCCCCGCGCGCGAGCGCGCGGTCGGCGGCCGCCGCCTCGCGGAGCGCGCGAGCGCGCGTGAGGCTGGCGACCGCGTTGTAGCGCGGCCCGATCTTCTCCAAGCGCTCGAGCGTCTCGCGCGCGAGCTCGATCGCGCTCATGCGCTTGCCCCGAAGGGCCTCGGCCAGCTCGGCGATGCCGGCGAAAGCGCTCACAGGCGAAAGGTCGTCGGCGGCTCCGTCTCGACGGGGACCTGCGTGCGGCGGATCTCCGCTGCTTCCTTCTCTACCTGTCCCGCGCGCTCCTCGGCGAGCCGTGCGGGATCGTTGATGTCGCGCGTGTCCGCGTGTTCCTCCGTCATCGTGCGGAAGTATGTCCCGCTGAGACGGATCCGGTCCTGGCCTCGAGGGGACCGCGCGGCCAAGCGGGCTTCGGTAGCGCCTCTTGGATGCTAGCCTCCGTCCATGGAGGCTCCGCGCAGATATCTGGTCCGCGAGCGGCCCCTTTCCTCGGATGACTACGACGTTCCGGTCGGTTGGTGGGGCTGGAGCTGGGAGCCACCCGTTCCCATGTCGCTCACAGAGATCCTCGCGGCCGGCAACCTCGACCTTCGCACGGCCGCGCTGTGCTGGCTCGTGCTCGAAGCGCACGGATCGATGCTCATCGCCGCGGAGCAGCCGCACTCGGGCAAGACGACGACGCTCACCGCCTTCCTCGACGTCCTCCCCTCGACCGTGCGGCGCGTCTTCATCCGCGGCTGGGCCGAGACGTTCGACTACCTGCGGCACACGGAGCCCGCGCGCACCCTTCTTCTCGCGAACGAGCTGTCGAGCCACCTCCCGGTCTACCTGTGGGGCCCGAAGGCGGTCGAGACCTTCCGCACCCTTCGCAAGGGCTACGCGCTCGCGTCGACGCTCCACGCCGACAGCGCCGACGAGGCGGTCGCGCAGCTCACCGGCGATCTCGGCATCCACCCGGCCGACCTCTCGCGCATCGACCTGCTCCTCGTGATGCGCCTCTACCGCGCGGGTACGGCGTACGGGCCGCTCGTGCGCCGCGTCGTGTCGGTGCACCGCCTTGTCGCTGACCTCGCCGGAGCGGTGCGGCCGCTGCCGCTCGTGGAGTGGGACGCCGAGCGCGACGCCCACGACCACGACCCGGGCGCGGAGCTCGAGATGCTCTGCCTGCGGCGCGGCAGCTCGCCCGAGACGCTCAGCGCCGAGATAGCGCGCCGCGAGGCGTACCTTGGAGACCTGACCGCCCGCGGGGTGACCGACATCCCGGCGGTCCGTGACGCGTTCGCCGAGTTCCGCGGAGAGAAGCTCCCGCGGATCGTCAGAGGGGATCCGACCGCATGAACGAGAGACCGGGCACCATCGGCGCACTCCGCGAGAGCGGCTATCGGCCGCGGACGGTGAAGGAGGAGCTGCGCGGCAACCTCATCCACGGTCTCGCGGAGAAGAGGCCGCTCTTCCCCGGGATCGTCGGCTACGACACCACCGTCGTCCCGCAGATCGAGAACGCGATCCTCTCGGGCCAGGACATCATCTTTCTCGGAGAGCGGGGGCAGGCGAAGACGCGCATCGCGCGCTCGCTCGTCGCGCTCCTCGACGGGGCCGTCCCCGCGATCGCCGGCTGCGAGATCAACGACGAGCCGTTCGCGCCGATCTGCGCCGCGTGCCGGTACCGCGTCGCGAACGACGGCGACGCCGTCGAGATCGTGTGGCTCACCCCGGATCAGCGCTACACGGAGAAGCTGGCGACGCCGGACATCTCCATCGCCGACCTCATCGGCGAGGTCGACCCCATCAAGGTCGCCGAAGGCCGCTACCTGTCGGATGAGCTCACCATCCACTACGGCCTGCTCCCGCGCACGCACCGCGGGATCTTCACGCTCAACGAGCTGCCCGACCTCGCCGAGCGCGTGCAGGTCGGTCTCCTCAACGTGATGGAGGAGCGCGACGTGCAGATCCGCGGGTACAAGGTGCGGCTGCCGCTCGACCTGTTCGTCGTCGCGTCGGCGAACCCCGAGGACTACACGAACCGCGGCCGCATCATCACGCCGCTCAAGGACCGCTTCGGCTCGCAGATCCGCACGCACTACCCGAAGGAGATCGCGACCGAGGTCGGCATCGTCGAGCAGGAGCGCGCGGAGTTCGTGGACGAGGGGATGACGACCGTCGTCCCCGCGTACATGAAGGAGATCCTCGCCGAGATCTCGCAGCTCGCGAGGCGCTCGCCCGAGATCTCGCAGCGCTCCGGCGTCTCCGTCCGCGTCACGATCGCGAACTACGAGAACCTCGTGTCGAACGCGCTGAAGCGCTCGCTGCGTCTCGGCGAGACCACCGTCGTCCCGCGCATCAGCGACCTCCCGGCGGTCGTCGCCTCGACCTCCGGCAAGATCGAGCTCGAGTCGGTCGGCGACATCACCGAGGAGCGTGTCATCGAGCGCCTCGTGCAGCGCGCGGTCAAGAACGTCTTCGACCGCACCTTCGCGCTCGCCGAGTTCGAGGCGCTTCTCGCCGCGTTCCAGCGCGGCGCGACGATGCACGTGTCGGCGACGCTGCCGAGCCAGGAATACGTGAAGCAGGCACTGCAGATCCCCGGGATGAAGGGCGCCGTGGCGAAGGTCGGCGCCACCGGGAACCCCGCCGCGATCGCGGCGGCGGTCGAGTTCGTCCTCGAGGGGCTCCACCTCGACCGCAAGCTCAACAAGGAGCGCGGAGAGACGCGCTCGACGTTCCGGAGCTGAGATGAGCGGCGGGCTGTTCCCGTCCTTCGACGACGTCCACTACCGAGCGTGGGACGGGACGCAGCGCCTCGACGAGCTCGACGCGAGCGAGCTCCTCGGCGCGATGTCCGACGAGCTCCTCTCCGGCGCCGACCTCGAGGAGGCCATGGCGCGCCTCGCGCGCTGGGGCCTCCCGGGCCGGATGGAGGGCATCCAGGACCTCATGGAGCGCCTGCGCGCGGCGCGGCAGAAGCGCGCCGAGCGTCATGGACTGTCGAAGATCTTCGAGGAGCTGGAGAAGAAGCTCGACGAGGTGAAGGGCCTCGAGCGCGGCGGGCTCGAGCGCCGGCGGCAGCAGGCGGCGGAGGCGCCGCCCGAGATGCGCGAGGCCATGCAGCGCTTCGCCCAGGAGCGGCTCGACAAGCTCGACGCGCTGCCGAAGGACGTCGGCCGCGCCATCCAGCAGCTGCGCGACTACGAGTTCGTCGACCCGAAGGCGGCCGAGGCCTACCAGGAGCTGCTCGCGATGCTCCAGGAGCAGGTCCTCTCCTCCTACTTCTCGAACATGCGCCAGCAGCTGCAGGACCTCACGCCCGAGAAGCTCGAGCGCACGCGGCAGATGATCCGCGACCTGAACCGCGCGCTGCGCGAGCGCATGGAGGGCGGCGAGCCCGACTTCGAGGCGTTCCAGCGGCAGTACCCCGAGCTCGCGGGCAACGCCAAAGACTGGGACGACCTCGTCCAGCAGCTCGCGGCGGGGATGGCCGCGATGCGCTCGCTGTGGAGCTCGATGCCGCCGGAGATGCGCGACCAGCTCGAGCAGCTCCTCGGCTCGGCGTTCCAGGATCCCGGGCTTCAGCAGGCGATGAGCGACCTCGCGGACACGCTCGGCCAGCTCATCCCCATCGACGGCAACGCCTACGAGATGACGGGCGACGAGCCCGTGTCGCTCTCCGAGGCGCTCGAGCTCATGCGGCAGATGGACCGGCTCACGGATATGGAGGAGCAGCTGCGTCTCGCCGCCGACCCGGCCGATCTCGGCGCGCTCGACGCCGACGAGGTCGAGCGGCTCGCCGGCAAGCGCGCGCGCCGCAGCCTCGAGGAGATCAAGCGGATGTGGGAGCTCCTCGAGGAGGCGGGGCTCATCCGCAAGGACGGGCCGCGCTACGAGCTCACGCCGCGCGGCATCCGCAAGATCGGGCAGCGCTCGCTCGAGGAGATCTTCTCGACGCTCAAGCGCGACGCCTTCGGGAGCCACCGCGCGCGTCACCGCGGCGGCGGCGGCGATCCGACGGACGAGCTGAAGACGTACGAGTTCGGGGACCCGTTCCTGCTCGACCTCCCCGGGACGGTCCGCAACGCGGTCATGCGCGGTGGCGCCGGGACCCCGGTGAAGCTCTCGCCGCAGGACTTCGACGTCTACCGCACCGAGCTCATGACCCAGTCGGCGACGGCCATCCTCGTCGACGTCTCGCGCTCGATGCTCTTCCGCGGCTGCTTCCTCGCGGCGAAGAAGGTGACGCTCGCACTCGACTCGCTCATCCGCTCGACGTTCCCGAAGGACGACCTCTACATCGTCGGCTTTTCCGCCTACGCGACGGAGCTGAAGCCGGCCGACCTGCCGCGGCTCACGTGGAACGAGTACGTGTACGGCACGAACATGCAGCACGCGTTCGAGACGGCGCGCTCGCTCCTCGCGCACTCACGCGGCAAGAACAAGCAGGTGATCCTCATCACCGACGGCGAGCCGACGGCGCACTTCGAGGACGGGCGGCCGCGGTTCTCCTACCCGCCGACGAAGCGCACGTTCGAGGAGACGCTGCGCGAGGTCGTGCGCTGCACGCGCGAGGGGATCCAGATCAACACGTTCATGCTGGCGCGCGGCCACTACCTGGTGGACTTCGTGGACCAGATGTCGAAGATCAACCACGGGCGCGCGTTCTACGTGGAGCCGGAGCGCCTCGGCGAGTACGTGCTCATCGACTACGTCGACAACAAGCGGAAGCGGGTGGGCGGCTAGCTCAGGCTCGCGCCGTAGGGTCCCCGCTGCGGATGAAGCCGAGCACGCGGCGCCAGGCGTCGCCGTTCTCCGACCCGTACTGCGCGTGGTGACGGTCGAAGAACGAGTGCGGCAGTCCCGGATACACGTGGACGAAATGCGGGACACGGCGCTCCGCGAGTGCGGAGTCGAGCGCCTCCGCCGCCGACCGCGGGATCCCCTTGTCCGCACCCCCGAAGAGACCGACGACGGGGATGTGCATCCGGTCGACGTTGTCGATGGGCGCCGACTGGTCGTCGTCGGCGTAGCGCGCCGGCCAGCCGTAGAAACCGATGGCGCCGGCGAGGCCGTCGTGCTCGGCCGCGGCGTTGAAGGCGATGCGGCCGCCCTTGGAGAACCCGACCACGTAGATGGTCCGCGCGCTGGTCGCGCCGCGCAGGTGACCGACGCTCGTCGCGAGGTCCGCGCTCGCCTGCGCGGTCGTGTTCCGCGCGTTGTGCGGCTGCGGATCGAAGTCGTCGGCGCGGCGGTCGGTGCCCGCGGTGCGGCCGAAGTAGTCGAACGCGAGCGCGTGGACGCCCGCGTCGACGAAGCGCTCCGCGAGGTCCTCGTAGAACGGCACGAGGCCGCGGTCGTCGGGGGCGATGACCACCGCCGCCTCGCCCTCGGGCGCCTGCGCGAGGTACGCGCGGAAGCGTCCGCCGTCCTCGCTCGTGAGGACGACGTCGCCGCCTGAGCCGCCCGAGATCGGCCGGAAGCGCAGGTCGGGCGGGACCGCGGGGGGTCGGGCGTGCGGTGGGGAGCACATGTCGGCGCGTATCCTGCCACCCGGCCTGCACGAGCACAGCGCCGCTGCGGTCCGTATGCTCGGCGTCGTGGCGGACCTGAAAGCGACGGTCGCGGCGAAGCTCGCCGAGATGGAGCCCTACCTCCAGCGCTCCGGCGCGCGGATCGAGCTCCTCGGCATCGAGGACGCCGTCGCGCAGGTGGAGGTCTGGCTCACGCGCCCCGGACCGGCCGAGCTCGTGACGTCCGTTCAGCTGAAGAGCGGCGTCGAGCGCGCGCTGCGGGACTCGATCCCCGAGCTTCGCGGCGTCGAGGCGCTGAACCTGCCGCCCTACGAGCTGATCGGGTGGGATCAGACCGCGTTCGTGCCGGTCGAGCTGCCCGCCGAGGAGCCGCCGAAGACGTAACGGACGGTCAGCGCCCGCCGCGCATCGCGCTCCGCCATCCGTTCCGCACCCAGTACGAGGAGCTCCTCCCGCAGGGCTGTCGCGTCCGCGATGAGGCGATCGACGTCGACGCCCTGGCACAGCGGCGCGAACGGGCGCAGGTGCTCGATGCCCTCGGCCATGAGGACCGCCGCGCCGTGGAAGTTGCCGTGCGACCAGTGGTAGAGGCCGACGCCGATCTGGATGATGCCGTGGTACAGGTCGCGGACGGGGGTCCGCGTGCGGCGCCAGAGCTCCTCGAGCGTCTCGTGCTGCTCGAAGAGCTCGCCCGCGTTCAGCTGCTCGATCGCGCGGCGCAGCTCGGGCGGCGGCGGCTCGTCGCAGCGGGCGCGTATCGGCTCGGACGCGATCTCGGTGCGCGTGGGACCGCGGATCGTCTTGCGCCGGCGCGCCGCGGCCGCCGGATCGCGGGCCGCGGGGTCACGCTCGGGCGTGCTCGCTCCCGATGACGCCCCTGAATCGCAGCTCGTCCTCGATGAACTCCCGCACGCCGTCGTTCTCGAAGCAGCGCGGAAGTCCCTCGGCGGTGTCGGCGAACCCTACCTTGATGCCCTCGCGCAGATCGTGTCCGGCGATGAGGAAGCCCTTCGGGAGCTCGTACATGCGGAGGTACTGGAAGTGCCAGATCGGCCCCGTCTGTCCGATCGCGCGTCCTGCCAACCGTACGCGGTCGCGGTCGTCGCCGACGACACGAGTGTGTCGAGCGATCTCCGTACGCGCCGTCGAACGCTCCTCGTCGGTCGCGTCGTGTGGGAGCGGAAATTCGGCGATCTCGTCTGACATCGGACGGATAGCGATGATAATGTTGTGGCCGTCCGCACGCGTTGTCGATGTCTGTATGAGGGAGTCGCTGTCAGATGGCGTACGTGATCACGGAACCCTGCATCGATGTGAAGGACGCGAGCTGCGTGGACGTGTGCCCCGTTGACTGTATCTATACGACCGATGCGGACAACCAGTATTTCATCCATCCCGACGAGTGCATCGACTGCGGAGCGTGCGAGTCGGTGTGCCCGGTGAGCGCGATCTTCCCCGAGGACGCCGTCCCGGAGAAGTGGAAGAGCTTCATCGAGCTCAATCGGAGCTACTTCAACAAGTAGC
>JAJYLV010000086.1 GCA_021787445.1 Chloroflexota bacterium
GGTCGGTCCACACGGGCTTCGAGAGCACGAGGGCGACGGCGGCGACGGGGACCGCGACCGCGGGCGGCGCTCCGCGCAGCGCGAGGCGGGTGACGAAGAAGGCGGCGACCGCCACGAGCGCCGCGCGGAGGACGAGGAGCCCGGGCCACGACGCCGCGGCGAAGGCGAGATAAAGGACGATCTCGCCGAGCCACTCGCCGAGCGCGTAGGGCTCGCCCGTCGCCGTCGAGGAGAAGATGTCGACACGCAGGACGTCGCGGTGCTCGAGCATCCAGCGGCCCGAGGCGAGGTGCCACCACGTGTCGGGGTCGCCCGCGGGGAGCCCGACGGCGAGCGCGAACGCCGCGGCCGCCACCGCGAGCGGCCACGCGTGGCGCGCGAGGCGCTTCACCGGCGAACGGCCATGATGCAGCGCTTGTCCTCGCGGACGGCGTAGAAGTGGATGCCGCCGTCACCGCCGACGCGCGTGAAGTAGTCGGAGCTGTCGGAGCCGTAAAGGTGGTCGTAGGCGGTGAAGTGGGCCGGCTCCAGGACGAGCGTCGGCGCGAGGTACACGTCGGCGGCGCAGGACGCTTCGTACTCGCCGTCGGCGGGAGCGACGACGGCTTCGCGCCCCGTGATCCAGGCCCACGCGGCGGCGTCGATCGCGACGACGCCACCGGGCGGAAGCTGGGCCGCGGCGGCGGCGCGGACGCGGTACGCGGCATTGAAGTCCGCGTCCCACTGGCCGAGAGCGACGAGGGAGACGGCGGCGTACGCGACGACCGCGGAGGCCGCGACGACGCGGAGCATCGCGGGCCCTGCCGGCGCGGCGAGATCCTGCGCGCCGACGGCGGCGAGCGCGACGGCGTACGGGAAGAGCGCCGCGATCGAGTGGAAGTAGCTGCCGCGGACGGCGTGCAGCGTGAAGACCAGGCTCTCGGCGAGATACACGACGAGCGCGAGGTACGCGAAGGCGCGCACCTCGGCACGGCGCCAGCGCCGGCGTACGGCGACGGCCAGAGGAACGGCGAGCACGAGGAGGAGCGCCATCGCGGCGGTCACCAGGTCCGTCGCGAGGGCGGAGAGCTTCGCGGCCAGCACCGCTCCCGGCGACGCGATGAACGCGTGGAGCGTCGGGACCTTCACGGCGAAGAAGTCCTGGTAGCGCACGAGGAGGATCGATCGCGCGAGGAGGTCGCTGGGGAATCCGAGCATCTCGTTGCGCACGAGCCAGCCCAGGCCGATCGCGAGCGCCACGCCACACCCGGCGAGCCCGGCGTGGCGCGTGCGTGGCCGGCCGGCGAGCCAGACGAGCGCGAGGCCGAACAGCGCGCCCTCGGCGCGCGCGAGGTAGAGGAGGCCGACGAGCAGCCCGGCGGCCGCGCCCCAGCGCGCGCTGCCCGACAGCGAGCGCGCGAATGCGACGAAGAAGAGCGTGCCGACGACCGCGGCGGGAGCGAACGCGTCGGCGCTCACCCACCCCGGCGCGAGCGCGCCGCCGAGCCCCGACACGGCGGCCGCGGCGAGGGCGGTGAAGCGCTCCGCCCCCAGACTCCGCGCGGCGAGGTAGGTGACGGGCGGGATGAACGCGGCGACCGCGACGATGGCCAGCTGCCCGGCACGGAAGTCGGGCAGGACCCCGCCCAGGAGCTTCACCCCGACGGCCTGGACGAGCGTCGCGAGCGGCATCCAGAAGCGATGGCTCGCGACCGGCAGCGCCTCGAAGTGAGGGGCCTCGACGAAGTTCCACACGAAGTCCGCCGTCAGCCCCTGCCCGTGCGCGACGCGAGCGGCGACGCCCGCGTAGTAGTAGGCGTCGGTGTAACCGGGCTCCCACACGACGACGAGCGACAGCAGGCGGACGGCGAGACACGCGAGCGTGAGGACGACGAGCGCGAGGAGGGGGCGTCGATCGCGGCGACGGTCGAGCGGGTAGAGGCGCCGCACGCCGCGCGCGGCGGTACGCCGCTCGATCATCGGCCGGGCTCTCCTCCGAAGCGCCGACCGATGCGCTTGCGCAGCACGTCCCAGCGGGTCCACAGGTGGACGACGACGCCGCTGAGGCTCCCGCGCACCGTACCGGTGCCGAGCGCGGCGACGAAGCCGTCGCGATCGTCGAAGTCGTCCATCTCGAGCCAGGCGGCGCCGATCTCCGACGCGCGGTGCGCATCGCTGCCGACGGCACGGGCGATCCCGTGCTCGGCGGCGAATGCCCCCGCACGGAGGTTGTCGGAGGTGAACGCCTCGCGCGCGTTGAAGACCTCGATCGCGTCGACGCGCGCCGCGATCCGCTCGAGCGCCGGACGGCGGATGTGGTTCATCCGGTTGCGGCTGAACGGGTGCGGCACGACGACCACGCCGCCCTGGTCGCGGATGCGATCGATCGTCTCCTCGGCCGAGAGGCCGCGGGGCACCGCGCGCTCGAGGAACAGCCCGACGATCTCGCCGTCACGCGAGAGGATCTCCTCTCCGACGATCACGCGGAACCCATCGGCGAGCTCGCGCAGGCGCAGCCCGCCCTCGATCGTGTTGTGGTCGGTGGCGCACGCGACGTCGAGGCCGACCTCCCGGATGCGTCGCGCCTGCACCGCGGGCCGCAGCCGGCTGTCGGGAGAGCGCTCCGAGTGCATGTGCATGTCGACCTTCACGCGCCGTCCCAAGAGGCCGCTCATGCGCTCGCCCGCGTGCCCGAGCGACCGGCGGAGTACGCGTCGTCGACGATGCGCGCCACCGCGCTCGTGAAGACCGCGCGGTCGAACTGCGCCGCGCGCCGCACGAGCTCCGCCCGGTCCGGCGGCTTCCTCTCGACGCGCAGGACCGCCGCTTCGAACGCATCGACGGTCTGCTCCTCGACGAGGACGCCGTCGACGCCGTCGCGGACGATGTCGGGCGCGCCTCCCGACGCGAGGGCGACGACCGCTGCCCCCGACGCGAGGGCCTCGACGCAGGCGATCCCGAAGTCGTCCTCGGCGGGGAAGATGAGGCCGCGCGCCGCGGCGAGCACGTCGCGGAGGCTGGCGTCGTCGATGCGGCCGGCGAACGTCACGTTCTCGCGGGCGCGCCGCTCCAGCGCACGCCGCTCGCGGCCGTCGCCCACGACGATGAGACGCATCCCGATGCGGTCGAAGACCTCGACCGCGATGTCCGCGCGCTTGTACGCCGAGAGGCGGCCGACGAAGGCCCAGAAGTCGCCGCGCTCCGCCGGACGGAAGCGCGCGGTGTCGACGGGCGGGTGCACGACGGTGCTGTCGCGTCGGTAGTAGCGGCGGATCCTCTCCGCGACGGCGCGTGAGTTGGCGATCCAGCGGTCGACGCGCGCCGCGGCGCGCAGGTCGTCCTCGCGCAGACGCACGAAGAGCTCGCGCATGAACGGGTGGAGCGGGGCGGGCACCTCGTCGGCGAGGTACCGCTCGCTCTGGTCCCACAGGTAGCGCGTCGGCGAGTGGCAGTACGCGACGTGGACCGTGGGGTCGGGCAGCGATATGCCCTTGATGAAGGCGCTCGTCGAGGACACCAGGACGTCGGTCCCATCCGCGACGCGCAGGTGCGAGGCCGCGTTCGGGTAGAGCGGCAAAAGGACGCGATGGATGCCGCCGCCGATCGGGAGCTGCTGCAGGTAGCTCGTGCGCACCGTCCAGCCCGCGAGGGGACCGAAGCGCTTGACGTCGTGAAAGAAGGTGTAGACGGGCGCGTCCGGCCACATCTCGTGCAGGACGGCGGCGACCCGTTCGGCGCCGCCGTGCGCCGAGAAGTACTCGTGCGCGAGGGCCACCCTCATCGGGCGAGGCGTTCCAGCAGAACGTAGAAGACGAACGCGGGGAGGACGCGCTGACGGCGCCAGCGGTGCGGCTCGCTCCCGAGGCGCCACAGCCACTCGAGGCCCGCGCTATGGACGACCGGGGGCGGTACGCGCGCCACGCCGGCGAGCTGATCGAGGACGCCCCCGACGCCGATCGCGACGCGCACCGAGGCGAGCTTCGCGAGGTTGCGGGCGATCCAGCGCTCCTGCGCCGGCATCCCGTACGCGACGAGGAGGATGTCCGGCCGCGCCGCGGCGACGCGTGCGGCGCTCTCGCCGTCGCCCGCCGGCGACGCGTCGCCCGCGTACGTCCCCGCGATGCGGATCCGCGCGTGCCGCCGCGACATGCGCTCCGCCGCGAGCTCCGCGACGCCGGGTCCGGCGCCGAGGAGGAAGAGCGAGGCGCCCGTCTCCTCGGCGCGGGCGACGAGCGCGTCGACCAGCTTCCGGCCGGGGGCGCGTCCGGGCAGCGGGTCGCCGAGGACACGCGATGCCAGGAGGATCCCCGTGCCGTCCGGGACGACGAGGTCGGCATCCGCCGCGATCGCGCGCAGCCCCGCGTCGCGGCGCGCGTGCATGACGAACTCGGGGTTCGCGGTGATGACGATGGTGCGCTCGCCGCGCCCGAGGCGGTCGACGACCGCGTGGACGGCGCCGTCGAGATCGAGCCGGTCGAAGCCGACCCCGAGGACGTCCACACGGCGCGTCGTGCTCGCGGGCATGCGCGCCCGCGGGGCGGTCACGGCGCGATCGTAGCCAGCGGCGGTCGCTAGTGGGCCGCGACGAGGCTCCGACGGAAGAAGTCGAGGTGCTCGAGCGCGAGCCCCGTGCCCTTCGCGACGCAGTACAGAGGGTTCTCCGCTACGTAGCAGGCGACACCCGTCACCTGTGTGAGCAGCTTGTCCATGTTGCGCAGCAGCGCGCCGCCGCCCGACAGGACCATGCCCTTGTCGATGACGTCGGACGCGAGCTCCGGCGGCGTCTCTTCGAGGACGCTCTTCACCGCGTTCACGATCTGCTGGAGCACGGGCTCCATCGCCTCGGTGATCTCGTTGCTGCCGACCGTGATCGTCCGCGGCAGCCCGGCGATGAGGTCGCGCCCGCGGACCTCCATCGTGAGCTCGGGGTCCATCGGCAGCGCCGAGCCGATCTGGATCTTCACGTCCTCGGCGGTGCGCTCACCGATCATGAGGTTGTAGCGGCGGCGGATGAAGTTCGCGATGGCCTCGTCGAGCTTGTTCCCGGCGAAGCGCACGCTCCGCGACACGACGATCCCGCCGAGCGAGATGACGGCGATCTCGGCGGTGCCGCCGCCGATGTCGACGATGAGGTTGCCGCTCGCTCCCGAGATCGGGATGTTGGCGCCGATGGCCGCGGCGAGCGGCTCCTCGATGAGGTGGGCGGTCCGCGCTCCGGCGCGTATCGCCGCGTCCTTCACCGCGCGCCGCTCGACGCTAGTGACACCGGACGGGACACAGATCATGAGCTCGGGCTGGAACAGGCGCACGCGGCCGGCGACCTTGTTGATGAAGTGCCGCAGCAAGTGCTCGGTGATGACGTAGTCGGCGATGACGCCGTCGCGCATCGGCTTGAGCGCGGTGATCGTCCCGGGCGTCCGGCCGATCATGAGACGAGCCTCCTCGCCGACGGCGACGATGCGCGGCGGTCCCTTGGGGTCCTCGGACTGGGCGAGCGCGACGACGGAGGGCTCGGTGAGGACGATCCCCTTTCCGCGGACGTAGACGATCACGTTGGCCGTGCCGAGGTCGATGCCGATCTGCCTGGTGAACAAGAGAGATCCTTTCCGATGAGGGGGTGCAGCGGATCAGTCTAGAGGGGACCCCGGCCCGAGATCGGCGAGCGATGGGTCGGGCGCGTGTCAGCAGGCCGCGGGTCAGGCCGCGGTGTTGACGACCGGACGCGGCGCGGTGATGCGATCGAGGACCCGCGTCCGCCACAGGACCAACGCGACGACGTAGTAGGCGAGGTAGGCGATCCCCTCGAGCGCCGTTGGGTCGGCGGAGTATCCGAAGAGGGTCTGCAGGAGGCCCCCGACGCCCGCCTCGTCGGGCAGGTGCGCCGATAGATCGAACAGCTGCGGGCCGCCCGCGACGACATGGGCCTCGACGAGCTCGTGCACGCCGTGCGTCACGAGGCCGGCGGCGAAGAGGACGAGGAGGACGCCGGTCACGCGGAAGAAGAGGCGCAGGTCGAGGCGGCGGCCGAAGGCGTAGATGGCGACGCCGACGGCGACCGCGGCGGCGAGACCGACGACGGCGCCGAGGAGCTTGCCCTGTCCGGGCGCCGCGAAGAGCAGGAGCGCGAGCTCGACGCCCTCGCGCACGACGGCGAAGAAGACGAGGAAGAAGACGCCCCACGAGGCGCCGGACGCGATGACGTCGTCGACGCCGCGGCGCAGGTCGGCCCCGACGCTGCGCGAGTTGCGGAGCATCCAGAAGATCATCCAGGTGAGGAAGGCGGAGGCCAGGAGCATCGCGGAGCCCTCGAACACCGCCTCGGTCGCGCCCGAGAAGTCGGCGTCGAGCGCGTTGAGGACGCCCAGGAAGCCGAGGCTGACGACGATGGCCGCGGCGACGCCGGCCCACACCCAGGGGATGCAGCGGTAATGGCGGCGCTGCGTCAGGTAGGCGAGGACGATGCCGACGATGAGCGTCATCTCGACGCCTTCGCGCAGTGCGATCAGCAGCGCGCTGAGGTCCCCCGACATGTCCACCAGGCTGCGGGCATAAATCCGACCTGTCAAGTCGGAAAAGCACCCCTGGACAGAGCCATTCGGCCCTACTGGCCGGCCGCGTCCACACTTGGAGCGACCGACCACTTTCTCGAGGAGTGCGTCAGATGCGTCTGGTGACCTTCGGTAACGGCCGCGCGCGCGTGGGGCTGATCGGCGATGACGGGAGCGTCGTCGCGCTCGACGACGTCGCACCCGGGGCGCCGCCTGACATGATCGGCGTCGTCGAACAGTGGAGCGACGTCGAGCCGCGCCTGCGCGACCCCGCGCTCCGGGCGGTCGGCGGGATACCGCTCGACCGCGTCCGGCTCCTCGCGCCCATCGTGCGGCCGCACAACATCTTCGCCGTCGGCTGGAACTACGCCGACCACTTCATGGAGAGCAAGTCGTTCCATCCCGCCGGAAAGACCGCCGCGGACATGCCCAAGCACCCGACGTTCTTCATGAAGAGCACGAGCTCGGTCGTCGGCCCCGACGCGCCGGTGCGGCATCCGGGGAAGCATTCGAGCGCGCTGGACTGGGAAGCGGAGCTCGCCGTCGTGATCGGGAGGCCCGGCCGCGACGTCCCCGAGGACCGCGCGCTCGAGCACGTCTTCGGCTACACGATCGCGAACGACGTCTCCGTGCGCGACCACCAGCGCGAGCGCCACGGCGGTCAGTGGATCAAGGGCAAGATCTTCGACACGCACTGCCCGCTCGGCCCGTGGATCGTGACCGCGGACGAGATACCCGACCCGCAGGTCTTGCGGATCGGATCCCGCATCGACGGCGAGACGATGCAGGACTCGAATACGAAGCACATGGTCTTCTCCGTCGCGCGCATCCTCTCCGAGCTGTCGGTGGGCGTGACGATCCAGCCCGGCGACGTCGTCCTCACCGGGACCCCGTCGGGCGTCGGGGACGGGCGAACGCCTCCGCGCTACGTGAAGGTGGGTGAGGTGATGGAGATGTGGGTCGAGCCCATCGGAGTGCTGCGCAACCAGGTCGTCGAGTACGGATCGTGAGCGGCGGCACGATATACGTCCGCGACGCGCACGACGGCTGGGTCGCGGACGTCGCCGAGCTGCCGGGGTGCATGGCGCGCGGCGCGACGAAAGATGAGGCGGCGGCGAACGTCCGCCGCGCGTTCCGCGACTACCTCGCGCTGCTCGAGAAGTACGGCGTCTCGACGGAGCACTGGAAGGATCTCGATCCGGCGACGTTCGCCGTGAAGGAGACGACCGCCGGCGAGATCCCCGAGGACTTCCGGCCGATGGAGGAGCACGAGATCCGCGACTTCCTCCACCAGATGGAGGGCTCGCGCGCGGCGCTCCTCGCCCTCGTGCGCGGCCTCTCCGCGGACGAGCTCGAGCGTCAGCCGACGCCGTCGACGTGGAGCGTCCGCCAGGCGCTCGAGCACCTCATGACGACGCAGGCGTCGTACCTCTCGAAGCTCGAGAAGTGGCCGGAGAACGACTTCGGGACGCTCCAGGCGGTCCACCGCGTCGCCTTCCAGCGCTTCAGCATCCTCGAGCCCGAGGACACGAACGTCGACCACACGATCCAGGGGCGTCGCTGGAGCACGCGGCGCGTCATGCGCCGCCTCCTCGAGCACGAGTACGAGCACATGCAGCACATCAAGGAGATACTCGCCGCGCTCGGAAGCCAGCGCCCGCCCGAGTGACCGCTTCGGTCGGGAGCGTCTAGGGCTCGGGCGTCACGTCCGTCACCTCGTTCGTCCGGCGGTCGATGACGACGCGGTAGCGCGTGTTGTCGGAGACGACCTCGACGACGACCTGCGTGCTGCTCTTCTCCACGACCTGCGCGGACACGTTGGTCCCCCCGCCGGGCGTGGGGTGGAACACCTGCGGCTGCGAGATCGCGATCGAGATGTAGCCGTCGTCGGAGAGGCGCGGCGCGGAGGGCGCCTCCCCCCACATCCCGAGAGCGAGGG
>JAJYLV010000087.1 GCA_021787445.1 Chloroflexota bacterium
CAGCGGGCGACGACGAGCTGCCGCAGGTAGGGGCTCTTGAACCCCATCTCCTGAAGCCGCTTCACGTGGGCGCTGACGCGGTCGTCGATGTCCATGAGACGCTGCGCCCACTGCTCGCGCTGGCGCAAGGCCTTCGGCAGCGGCGCGTCGAGGAAGCGGTCGACGCGGCGGAGCATCGAGGTGTACGACGATCCGGCGAAGCGCCCGCGCTCCTCGTACGCGATCCCGAGCGTCAGCAGATGCGCCTCCTCGAAGCTCGTCGCGTGGTCCTTCTCCGCCGTGCGCGGCTGCTCCGTCGCGAGCGCGCGCGCCATGCGGATGGCCTCGAGGCTCTTGTCGCGCAGGTTGTGCGCCTTTTCGGTGTTGAGCGCGAGGATCCGGTAGGCGATGGCTTCGTCGGCGACGACGAGCGCCGTCACGGAGCGCAGCCCGAGCTGCTTCGCCGCCGCGAGGCGGTGACGCCCGTTCGGCGTCCAGAAGCGCTCGCCGCCCACGACCGCGATCACGGGATCGAGGAACGCGCCCGCCGCACCGATCGCTCCGACGAGCTTCTGCGCGTGCGTGCGCGAGAGGTCCCGCTGGAACGGCGTCGGCTCGAGCGAGCGGAGCGGAAGGCTCGCGAGCACGAGCGGCGACGACGCATAGGGGTCCTTGAACGCGGCGAGGACCACGCCGTCCGCGTCGCGCACGCGCTCGGCGAGGGCGGCGACGTGCGGGTCCTCTTGCTCGATCGCCGACTCCGAAGGGAGCGGACCGCGCGGCTCGCCTGGGCCGCGGCGGCGCGTCGTCTTCCGCGTCGCTTTGCGCGTCGCCGTCGCCGGCTTCGATGTCCTCGCCATCCGAGCGATGCAGCATGTCACACTGGACGAGTGACGGCCGTCGAGAAACGCAGTCCCGAGGACAACGCGCCTGAGAGCGAGGCAGATGAGGCGTTCTCCTGGCGGGCCCTCCTCGAGATCGTCCAGGCCCTCGCCCTCGCCGTCATCATCTCCGTCTTCCTGAACCTCTTCGTCGTCCAGGTCACCGAGGTGCGGCAGCGCAGCATGGAGCCCACGCTCCACCAGTCCGACCGGGTGATCGTGAGCAAGGTGGACTACCGGTTCGAGATGCCGAAGCCCGGCGACATCGTCGTCTTCAACCCGACGACGGAGACGACGATCCCCTTCGTCAAGCGCGTCGTCGCGGTCGCCGGCGACGTCGTCGACCTGCGCGGCGGCCAGCTGTACGTCAACGGCAAGCCGGCGGTCTTCCCCGACGCCCACGGCCTCACCGCTCCGGAGTCGCCGCAGATCCGCTACCCCTACACGATCCCGCCGGGCGAGTTCTTCGCCATGGGCGACAACCGCGAGGCGTCGTCGGACTCGCGTTCCTTCGGCGCCCAGCCCGACGACCGGATCATCGGCAAGGTCATCCTGCGCTTCTGGCCCTTCGGCCGGCTCCGCTTCTTCTCCTGGTGACCGTGGACGTCTTCCATCGCCCCTCGGCCTGGCGGATCGACGGCGAGCGGCGCGTGTTCGAGGTCACGTGGGACGATGGTGCGGTGGCCGAGTACGCGTTCGAGGACATGCGCCGCGCCTGCCCCTGCGCGTACTGTGCGGGCGAGGGAGGCATGAGCGGCACGGTGAACGAGAGGACGCGCTTCACCCAAGAGGAGACGACCATGAGGGAGGTGCATCCGGTGGGCAGGTACGGCCTCACGCCGGTCTGGGGCGACGGGCACGACACTGGCATCTACACCTTCAAGATGCTCCGCCGCGCCGCGGGCCTCGAATGAGGCTCGTCACGAAGAAGCCCGGCCTTCCCGAGGACGTTGGGACGCGCGTTCCTCCGGGCCAGTACCTCACGGAGAAGTGGCCGGTCCTCCACTACGGCCCCGTCCCCTCCTTCGACCCGAAGCGCTGGGACTTCCGCGTGTGGGGCCGCGTCGAGAACGAGCTGCGATGGTCGTGGGACGAGTTCCAGGCGCTCGAGCAGCGGGTCGTGCAGGCCGACATGCACTGCGTGACGACGTGGTCCCGCCTCGACCAGAAGTGGGAGGGCATCCCCTTCGCGACGATCCTCGAGCTCGCGAAGCCGCTGCCCGACGCCGCCTTCGTCATCTCGCACTGCGAGCACGGCTTCACCGCCAACGTCCCGATCGACGCGGTGCGCGACGATAACGTCCTCGTCGCGCTGCGCGCCAACGGCGAGCCGCTCACGCCGGAGCACGGGTACCCGGCGCGGCTCGTCATCCCGAAGCTGTACGCGTGGAAGAGCGCGAAGTGGCTCCGCGGGATCGAGTTCCGCACCACCGACGCGCCCGGCTTTTGGGAGAGGAACGGCTACCACAACGTCGGCGACCCCTGGAAGGAGCAGCGGTACTGGGGAGATTGAGCCCGGTCGCGGGACAGACAAAGGGGCTCGAGGACGAGTGGCGCGGGTACGAGTGGGTCGCGCTCTCGGTGACGACGGTCGGCGCGCTCCTCGCGGCGATCCAGGGCTCGGCGCTGCTCATCGCGCTGCCGGACATCCTCGCCTCGCTCCACGCCGAGTTCCTCACCATCATGTGGGTCCTCCTCAGCTACCTCCTCATCACGACGGCCTTCGTCCCCGTCATCGGGCGCCTCGCCGACATCTGGGGACGCAAGACGCTCTTCAACGCCGGATTCGCCGTCTTCACCCTCGGGTCGCTCATCGGCGGCCTCGCGCAGCCGCAGTTCCACGGGACCGATCTCGTCGTCGCGCGCGTCATCCAGGGCCTCGGCGGCGCGCTCCTGTTCACCAACAGCACGGCCATCGTCACCGACGCCTTCCGGCACGGCCGCATCGGACTCGGCCTCGGCACGAACCAGATCGCCTTCGCCGCCGGCTTCCTCCTCGGCCCCGTCGCCGGCGGCCTGCTCACCGCCCTCTCGTGGCGGTGGGTCTTCCTCATCAACGTCCCGCTCGGCGTCTTCGGCACGATCTGGGGCATGCGCCGCCTGCGTGAGCCGGTCGCGCCGGCGCGCACGCAGACGCTCGACCGCCTCGGGAGCTTCACCTTCACCGTCGGCCTCGGCGCGTTCCTGCTCGGCCTCTCGATGATCGCCTTCCCGCTGCTCGGGGCGCTCTTCGTCGACGGCGCGATCGTCGTCGGGCTGCTGCTGCTCGTCGCGTTCGTCGCGATCGAGCTGCGTCAGCGGCAGCCGATGCTCGACCTGCGCCTCTTCCGCCGCCCGGACTTCGCCTTCGCGTCCGGCACCGGCGCGCTCAACGGCCTCGCGCGCGGCGCCGTCCTCTTCGTCCTGATCTTCTTCCTGCAGGGACCCTACGGCAAGGACCCGCTCGCGGCGGGCCTGCTCATGACGCCGTTCGGCGCGGCGTTCATGCTCGTCGGCCCCGCGTCCGGCTACCTCTCCGACCGCCTCGGCGCGCGCGGCCTCTCGACGACCGGCCTCGCGCTCTCCGCCGTCGGCCTCCTCGGGCTCGCGACGATCGTCGCGACGACGCCGTACTGGGCGCTCGCGGTCTTCATGGCCCTCATGGGCGGCGGCTCCGGCCTCTTCAGCTCACCCAACACCAACGCGCTCATGTCGGCGGTCCACCCGCACGAGCGCGGCTCGGCGGCCGGCATCTACACGATGCTCAACAACACCGGCCAGATGCTCAGCATCGTCATCGCGTTCCCGCTCGTCCTCAGCCGCATCCCGGAGGCCGTGATGTTCCGCGTCTTCCTCTACGGCGGCGGCATGAGCGCGGCGCCGGCGGCCATGGCGACGTTCGAGAGCGGGGTCCACGATGCCTTCGTCGTGTCGTTCGTCATCACGCTCGTCGCGGCCGCGGTGTCGGCGCTGCGTCCCGCCCGCCTGCGGCACCAGCGCGAGGACTTCCTGGAGCCCCCGGCGACCGCGGCGAAGTGATCAGCGCGCGGGGCTAGCGCTCCGCACGCGCTCCGGGAGCAGCGGCAGCTCGCGGACGCGCGCTCCGCACGCAGCGAAGACGGCGTTCGCGATGGCCGCGGCGGCGGGCACGGCGCCCGGCTCACCCACCCCCGACGACGGCGCCGCCGGATCGGGCGCGACCTCGACGTCGATGGCGAGCGGCGCGTCGCGGAACGTCGCGATGCGGTACTGATCCCACGCCGAGGTCAGGACCCGCGCGCCGCGGTGGCGCAGCTCCTCGAAGAGCGTCCACGACGCCGACTGCTGCATCCCGCCCTCGACCTGGTTCCGCACCCCGTCGGGGTTCACGACGGATCCCGGGTCGATGACCGCCCAGAGGCGCAGGAGGCGCACCGCGCCGGACGGCGAGACCTCCACCTCGGCCGCCTCCGCGACCTTCGTCCCGTGGTAGCTCGTGCAGGCGATCCCGACCCCGCGCCGCTCGCCGCGGGGCGTCCCCCACTGCGCGCGCTCCGCGACGCGCTCGAGCACGCGCCGCAGGCGCTCGTCGTCGAGATGCCGCAGCCGGAACGCCAGCGGGTCCTGCCCGCTCTCGTGCGCGAGCTCGTCCATGAGCGATTCGATGGCGAAGACGTTCTCCGACGCGGCCAGGGAGCGGAAGTTCGCGGTCCGCAGCGGCGTCGGCTCGACGTAGAGCGTCACCTGCGCGTGCGGGATGCGGTACGGCGGCACGGCGTTGCGTCCGCTGGACTCGCCGCCGTACGCCGGATCGAATCCGGTGCTGGTGTGGACGTTGGTGTGCTCGTCGTACCGCCACGCCGCGATCGCCCCCGACGCATCGAGCGCGACGGACGCCTCGAGCACGGCCTCCGGGCGGCTCGGCGACCACTCGAACTCCTCCGCGCGCGACCACTGCAGGAGGACGGGCCGCCCCACGTTCTTCGACAGGACGGCGGCCTCCATCGGCGCGTCGAAGCTCGAGCTGCGTCCGTAGGTGCCGCTGCCGAGCGTGAGGATGAAGCGGACCTTCTCCGGCGGGAGGCCGAGGCGCTTCGCCGCGGCCTCGCGCAGCGCGAAGGGCCGGTGCGTCGATCCGTAGATCGTCGCCCCGTCCGCGCGTACGTCGGCGACGGCGGCGCTCGGGCCGATCGGCGCGTTGGCGATCGGGGGGCACACGTAGGTGCGCTCGATGCGCGTGGCGCCCTCGGCCAGCGCCGCGTCGATGCCCTTGTCCTCGTGCAGCGGGAGCACGACGGTCTCGCCCGCGGCGGTCGCGGGGAGGTCCCAGTCGACGTCGACGGCGTCCGCCGCGGCGCGCGCCTGATCCTCGCGTTCGGCGAGGACACCGACGAGGTCGCCCTCGCGCACGACCGCGACGACACCGGGCATGGCCTTCGCCGCCGCGTCGTCGACGTTCCGCACCTTCGAGCCGCGGACGGGGGGACGCACGAGCGCGCCGCGGAGCATCCCCTCGAGGCGCACGTCGGCGGCGTAGCGCGCGCGCCCGGCCACGATGTCGACGGCCTCGAGCGCGGGCCGCGGCTTCCCCATGTAGCGCCAGCGCTCGCGCGGGAGGAGCGGGACGTCGTCGGGGATGGCGCCCGTGAGCGGGCCCTCGGCGACCAGCTCCGCGTAGGCGAGGGCGCGGCCGTCGCCGTCGCGCACGACGCCCTCCTCGGTGCGCAGGCGGTCCGCGGGCACGTTGAGCTTCGCCGACGCGCGCTCGATGAGCTGGCGGCGCGCGAACGCGGCGGCGCGCCGGAGCGCCGGGCCTTCCTGCTCGGTCGAGTGGCTCCCGAACGTCCCGCGGTCGGGCGGCGTCCGCGCGGTGTCGGCGAGGATCACCGTCACGCGCTCGATCGGCACGTCGATCTCGTCGGCGACGATCTGCGCGAAGCCGGTGCGGATGCCCTGCCCGAACTCGACCTTCCCCGAGAAGGCGGTGACGGTCCCGTCGCGCTCGACGCGGATGCGCCCCTCGAGGCGCGTGCCGTCGATCACGTCGCCGCCGCCCTCTGGACGGCGCGGATGGCCCGCCCGTACGCGCCGCAGCGGCAGAGGTTCGGCGCGAGCGCGTCGCGGATCTCCTCGTCGCTGGGGTGCGACGAGCGGCGGAGGAGGGCCGTCGCCGAGATGAGCATGCCGCTCGTGCAGTAGCCGCACTGCATCGCGCCCTCGCGGGCGAAGGCATCTTGCACAGGGCTGAGCTTTCCGTCCTGCGCAAGGCCCTCGACCGTCACGATCTCGTGGTCGACGGCCTGGTCGACCGTCATGAGGCAGGACGCGACGGCCGCGCCGTCGACGAGAACGTAGCAGGCGCCGCACTGTCCGGCGCCGCAGCCGAAGCGCGTGGCCACGAGCCCCAGGTCGTCGCGCAGCACCGAGAGCAGGGTCGCGCGGCGCGGCACGTCGACGTCGTGGTCCGCGCCGTTCACGCGGAGCGTCAGCTTCATGGGGCGCGGGTCATACTACCGGCGATGCGGCGGGCCCTTGCGGCGATCGCTCTCGGCGCGACGATCCTCGGCGCCTGCGGTGGCGCAGCGGCTCCGTCCGCGAGCGCGTCGCCCGCGGCAGTGGCGAGCGCCGCCGCGAGCCCCTCGGCCGCGCCCTTCGCGCTGACGGCGGCGACGCCGACGACGAGCAGTGCGTTCCTGTGGGCGTACCTCGCCGAGGACTCCGGGATCTTCAAGAGCAACGGCCTGAACGTCGACCTCAAGTACATCCGCAGCACCGAGGCGGTCACCGCGCTCATCGCCGGACAGATCGACGTGTCGCTCGGCGCCGGGAGCGACGTCCTCAACGCGGCGGTGAACGGCGGCGACCTGGTCGTCGTCGCGGTCCCGACGCCGACGTACCCCTTCGTCTTCGAGGTCGCGCCCGGCATCACGAAGGCGGCCGACCTCAAGGGCAAGAAGATCGGCGTCTCGAGCCTCGGCAGCTCCTCCGACATCGCGACGCGGGTCGCGCTCAAGAAGCTGGGGCTCGACCCTGACACGGACGTCACCATCGTCGCCGTCGGGTCCGCGGCGTCACGCACGGCCGCGGCCGTGAGCGGCGCGATCCAAGGCGCCGTCTCGCTCGTTCCCGACGACCTCGTGCTCGAGGACAAGGGCTGGAAGCCGCTCGTGAACCTCGCCGAGCTCGGGCTGCCCGCGGTGCAGAACACGGTGACGGTGCGGCGCGACTTCCTGACGGCGCACCGCGACGTCGTCCAGCGCTTCATCGATTCGATGGTCATCGCGATCGCGCGCGCGAAGAAGGACAAGACGGCATCGCTCGCCTCGCTCGCAAAGTGGTCGAAGCTCACCGACCCGCGGCTCGCCGGCGCCGCCTACACGATGTCCACGACGACGTACCCCGCGCTGCCGTACCCCACGGTCGCGCTCTTCGCCGACTCGGTGAGCGAGCTCGCTTCGAAGAACCCGAAGGTGAAGGGCTTCGACGTCTCGAAGATCATCGACGGCTCCTTCGTCAAGAGCGCCGCCGATCGAGGGCTCGACAAGCGCTGACGCCCCGCGCCGACGCGCGTAACGGCGCCGAGGCCGTCCTTCAGCTGGTCCGCGCCGCCGGAGCCGAGCGCATCTTCTTCAACCCGGGCACGGACACCGCGCCGCTCCAGGAAGCGCTGATCGCGCTGCGCGAGCGCGGAGAGCCGACGCCCCAGGTCGTGTCCTCCCTCTTCGAGAACGTCTCGCTCGCCGCGGCGCACGCCTACTTCTCCGTGACGCGCCGGCCGCAGGTCGTCGTCGTCCACGTCGACGTGGGGACGCAGAACCTCGGCGGGAACCTCCACGACGCGATGCGCGGCGAGGCCGGCGTCGTCATCCTCGCCGGCCGCACGCCGTACACCGTCGACGGGAACGCGCCGGGGAAGCGGTCGCGGCCGGTCAACTGGCAGCAGGACGTGCGCGACCAGATCGGGATCGTGCGCCCCTACGTGAAGTGGGCGCACGAGCTCGCGCGCGTCGACACGCTCCACCACCTCGTGCCGCGCGCCTTCCAGATCGCCGCGACCGAGCCGTGCGGCCCCGTGTACATGACGGCGGCACGCGAGGTCCTCATGCAGCCGATGGACGGCGTGTCGCTCGAGATGACCCGGCGCGCGCTGCCGGCCATCACGCCGGCGGCCGACCCGCGCGCGATCGACGCCGTCGCCGCGCGCATCGCCGACGCGCGCGCCCCCGTCGCCGTCGCCGGACGCGTCGGGCGCCACGTCGAGGCCGTCGCCGACCTCGTCGCGCTCGCGGAGCTCGCGGGCATGGCGGTCGTCGACACCGGCGACGCGATGAGCTTCCCCGCGTCGCATGCGCTCTCCGCCCGCGGCGAGGCGCTCCGCGACGCCGACCTCGTCCTCGTCCTCGACGCCGACGTCCCGTGGCTTCCGCCCGCCGACGCGCCGCCCGGCTCGGCGTTCATCGCGCAGATCGACGTCGACCCCAACAAGTCGACGATCCAGCTGTGGGGCTTCCCCGTCGACATGCCCATCCAGGCCGACACGGCGAAGGCGATCCCCCAGCTGCGCGCCGCGCTGGAGCGCATCGCGACCCCCGAGCGGCGCGCGC
>JAJYLV010000088.1 GCA_021787445.1 Chloroflexota bacterium
CGCGCCCTCTCGATCTCTTCCGTGAGCTGCTTGCGCGCGTGCTGCCACTTCATCGCGCCGCTCGACGACGTCGGAGTGAGCTCATCGATCAGGAGGCTGTCGTGCCGCCGCTGCAGCGCGTCGGCTTCGGCCCGCGCGGTGAAGGCATCGGCGACGATGCCGAGCCCGAAGAGCACGACGACGGCCGCGACCGCGGACTCCGCCATCCCTGACGGACCCTCGACGAGATAGCGCATCCCGAGGTAGATGCCGGCCGCGAGGAGGGAGACGATCGTCCCGGCGCGCGGGATGGGGTGCCACACCGAGACGACGACGGTGAGCCCCGCGACGACGGGGACGAGGACGCGCGCGTCCCCCGGCTCCAGGTAGAGGACCACGGCGGCGCCGGCGCCCATCCACAGTGCCGCGAACGCGGCCCAGGCCTTGACGCGCGACGGCGGTCTCACTGCCGGTCCTCCCCCGCCCGGAACGCGGCGTACGACTGCGCCGCGACGATGACGACCGCGATGAGCACGACGACGGCGGACGCGATGAGGACCCACGGCGGCCGCGGCCGCTGCTGCGGCGCCAGGATCTGCGGCCGCAGGCGGTACGAGCTGACGTCGAGCGGGATGGGCGGCGGACCGCCGACCGTGATGGGCTCCGGCGTCGCCGCCGCGCCGGCGAGGAGCGCCCGCGGCTGCTGCAGCGTGGCGACGACGACGTTGCCCGAGAGCGCACGCTGGCGGATCGCCTCGACGGCGTAGTCGAGGCCCTCCGCGCTCGTGCCGCTGACGACGAGCACGGTGCGACCCGGAGCCCAGGGCGACGCGATCTCTTCGACGACGCCGAGCCTCTGGAGGTCGGCGACGCGGACCGTGATCTCGGGGCCGAGCACGAGACGCCCGCCGCTGCCGAGGACGACGGGCAGCCGCGGGCCGAGGTCGCCGATCGCGCGGTCGTCCTGCGGCAGGCCGAAGAGGATGACGTCCTTGTTCGCCGCGTCGCGCTTGGGGTCGAACGCGTCCGCGGTCACGACCGTCGGGCGCAGCACGCCGCCACGCGTCGTCCGTCCGAGATCGCAGAGGTACTGCGCCAGCGCCTGCGCGTTCTGCCCGAGCCTCGTGGGCACGACGACGAGGACGTCGTCGAGGCGGCCGTTGCTGTTGAAGGGATAGGGGTACGCGTCGAGGCTCGGCGCGGACGCTCCCCTTTCGGGTCCCGCGGGCGGGATGATCGCCGTGTCCGCGTGCAGCACCGCCCAGGCCTGCTCCACCGGCACCGCGTTGCACGCGTCGCTCGCGGCGAGGCCGGGGAGACGGAGGCTGAACTCGATGCGCAGGGCGTTCGCGCCGGGCCGCAGGGCGGCGCCCGGGAGGTCGATGCGGCGGATCGCGTGGACGGGCGCGAGGTCGCGGAAGGCGACCGACTCCAGCGGGAGGTCGTTCACGACGACGCGCATCGATGAACGGTCCTGGTCGAGGAGGCCGGAGTGGCTGACGGCGAGGTCGAGCGCGACGGACGCGTCGCGCGGGACGCTCGGGAGGAAGACGGTGAACGAGATCGCGTGATCGCCCACGCCGTTGACCTCTTCGTCCTTGTGCCCGAGGTCGGAGAGGCGCGTCGCGAGGCTGGCGGCGCCGGCCGGCGAGGTGTAGGGCGTCGCCTGCGAGACGATGGCGTACGTCCCGCGGAGCGCCGCGATGCCGTCGCGGCCCGCGAGCGCGAGCGCGGCCTTCGAGACGGCGGCGTCGCTCGTTCCCGACACGACGAGGAGGCCGCGCGCGGCGTTCCACGGCGACGGCATGACCATGACGACGCCGCTGTCTTCGGGGACGGGCCGCCGGGACGCATCGAGGAACCCGCTCGCGTCCTGCGCGAGCGGCGCGTCGGTGAGCTTCTGGAGGAGCGGCAGCGACGAGCGCTTCCCGAGAAGGATCAGCTGGTCGCTCGCGAGATCGCTCTCGCGCACGTCGCTCGCGCGCTGCAGGTACACCTTCAGCCCGCGGTCGCCCGCGTACTGCCCGAGCTGCGCCGCGACCTCGGCGAGCGCGCTGAGCTCGGCCCGGCTCGGCGAGTCCGGGACGATGAAGCGGACCGGCGCGGGCTGCGGGTGCGTCGGGGAGAAGAACGGCAGCGGGTACGAGCCGAGGTCGGGCCGCACCGGCGCCGGCTGCGGCACGAGCGGCTGCGCGTACGAGTACGTGACGGTCGACGACGACATGATCGTGAGGTGACGCGCGGGGCTGTCGACCGATCCGGCGCCGCACGTGTCGATCGCGAGGCGCAGCTGCGCCTGAACGGACAGCCTGTTGACCTCGGGGTCGATGAGCTCGAACGGGATCGCGATGCGCACGCGCTGACGCTGGCCGTTCGTCGCGCCGATCTGACGGTCGCTGATGGGGACGCCGTTCCAGTACACGACCATCACCGACTCCTTCGTCAGGAGCTCGGACGGGATGATGTCCATCTCGAGGTAGCTGACGTCTCCCGGCTTCGGCGCGCCGAGGAGGAAGTCCGCGGGGCCGGGGATGAACCAGTCCGCCGAGACGAGCGGGCCCTGGAGCGTGTCGTCGCCGTAGCCGAGCTGGGCGAGCTCGATCGGGCCGTAGGGCGCCGGCGGCGGGAACTCGCGCGCGGCGGCGCTGCCGCCCGCTCCGAGGAGAGCCGCGACGAGGACAGATCCGCAGGCGAGCGCTCTGAGAAGCGCTCTCATCGTCCCGCCACCGGCGTCACAGCGTACAAGCGGTACTCCGCGGGCTCACCGGAGACAGGCCAGCTGCCGAGCTCGCGCGCCCACGGGACGCCGCCCTGATAGAGGGTCGGCCACTCCGCGGCGGTGACCTCGGAGGAGCCGCGTCCGGTCGGCGTGCGCACGAGGACGAGATCGGTGTCGGGATGCCCCGCGACACGCCCCGCCGGGCCGTCGGCGTCGACGAGCAGCGGCGATCCGACGAGGAGGGCGACGACCGGGTCGACGCGCGCGTCGACGAGCACCGTCCCGTGGCGCGCGCGGATGAACGCGGCGGCTTCGCGTTCGCCGGTCCACATCACGGCCGCGCGTCCTCGCAGCTCGTCGAGCGCGGCACGGTGCGCCTCGCCCCAGTCGCTCGACACGGCGAGCGCGAGCGCGCCGGCCGCGACGAGGGCCGGAAGCGCCACCGCGAGGGCGGGAGCGGCGAGGCGGCGCCCCGCGACGATCTCGCCGGCGAGGAGCGCGGTGAGCGGCACGAGCGGCACGACGGCGTCGAGCGACAGCGGCGAGCCGCTCACGACGCTCGCGGCGACCGCGCAGCCCGTCACGACGGCGGTCGCGAGCACCGTCCCCGTGGCGCGGCGCGTCGCGAGCGCGACGATCGCGGCAGCGAGCGCCGGGAGGACGACGAGCAGCACGTGGTAGGGCGGCTGCGACGCGGGCGGAGCGGCGACGGCCTCGCTCGCGCGCGCGACGAACGCGAGAGGATCGCCCGCGACGAGGCCGGTCGTCACCAGCCACAGCCCGAGCGTGCCAAGGATCGCCGCGGCGTAGGCGATCGCGAACGCGGGTCGCTCGTCCCGCGGCTCCTGCGGGCGCGCGCGCGGTCCGACGGCGATGAGGACGGAGACGGCGCACCCCACGACAGCGAGGTCGTAGCGCGCTAGCGCCGCGAGCGCCATGGCGAACGCTGACGCGAGGACGGCGAGCGCCTCGCCGGTCGCCTGCCAGCGGCGGTGGAGGCGGAGCGCGGCGACGAGCAGCGCGGACGCGACGACGCTGCCGCTGCCCGCGGCCGCCGCGTACAGCCAGACCGGGCTCACGGCGACGCCGAGCGCGACGAGAACGGAGACCGCGGCACCGAGGCCGAGCGCGCGCAGCGATCCGGCGAGCCACCACGCCGCGACGCCCGCGGCCACGGCGCTGACGAGCACGGCGAGGGTCGGATCCCAGCGCAGAGCGGGAACGGTCGCGAGCGGCATCGCGAGGAGGATCGGCAGCGGCGGGAGGTCGAAGCCGAGCGCCGCGATGCCCCGCGGCGCGCCGAAGAAGACGGCGCTCGAGCGCAGCGCGATCATCGCGGCGGCCGCCGAGAAGAGGCCCAGGGACCGGAGCCACAGGCCGACGGAGAGGGCGAGCCCGCCGGCGCCCGCGATCGTCGCCCAGCGCAGCGGCCTCATCTCGAGGCCGCCGGTGTCACGCGGTAGAGGCGCCATCCGTTGAGCCCGCCGAAGTCCTTCTCGAGCGTCGCGTAGGGCCGGCCGTTCTGCCAGATCCCCGGGAGCGCCTGGCCGACGGCTTCGACGGAGCGCGGATCGGGCACGAGGATGTGCGTGATCACCCCGCTGTCCGGCTTCGCGAGGATCGCCCTGAAGTCACGATCGCTCGTGATCGCGTAGCGCGCGTGGTCGCGGCTGAAGAGGTTCACGGCGAACGCGTAGGCCGAGTCCATGAGGACGACGGGGTGTCCCGGCAGCGCGTCCACGTACGCGGCGATCTCCTTCTCGGTGGTGAAGCGGAACGACTCCGGCACCGCGACCGACGCGGGATCGATGAGGTGGCGCGTGACCTGCCACTCCTCGCGTCCGAGGTCGGGCTGCGACATCGCGTAGAGCGACGCCGGCAGCCCCGCGGCGATCGCGACGAGCGTCAGCGCCCACGCCGCGGTGTGCGTGCGCCGCATCCCCTGCAGCGGGGAGATCACGAGCGGCGCGAGGACGATCGCGAACGGGATCCCGTACATGTAGAAGCGGAGCCAGCCGAACGACGATCCCGAGTAGACGAGGTAGGCGTGGAAGGCGGGAAGCGCGCCGGCCATCGCGAGGACGCCGAACGTCACGTGCTCGCGCCGCGCGATCCCGCGGACGAACGCGAGCGCGCTGATCGGCAGGATCGCCGGCATGACGATCAGCCAGCGCAGGCCGGCGTACGCGATCGAGCTCGCCACGTTCGCGACGACGAGCGACAGGTAGGTCTGCGCCCCCGTGCGGAAGCCCGCCGTCTGAGCCGCGTTGCCGTAGCTCGAGCGGTAGAAGTACAGGGGATCGCCGACGAACACCCAGTTGAAGAAGACCCACAGCGCCGCGACGTAGCTGATGGGGACGAGGTACGTCAGGAGGATCGCTTCGAGGCGGTCCGGCTCGAGGTCGCGCCCGACGAAGAACGCGACGGTGAGCGCGAGGACGCCTCCGGCGCAGAAGGCGAGGCCCTCGTACCGCACGAGGAACGTGCCGGCGCTGAGGAGGGAGAAGATCAGCAGCGCCTGCGTCCCGCCTTTCCGCGTCCAGCGGAGGAACTGGTACGTCGCGGCGAGCATGAAGAAGATGAGCGGCGACTCGCTCATGCCGTTCGCGGCGTAGAAGACGATCATCGGGTTGAGCCCGTAGAGGAGGAGCAGCGCGCGGCGGCGGAACGCGCTCACGTCGAGGAGCCGCAGGAGGCGGTCGAGGACGACGAGGCTGCCGACGCCGAACGCCGCGCTCTGCAGCGGGCCCGCGAGGTACGTCAGCCCGGACCGATCGAGCGCCATCACGAGCGGGATCTGAACGATGCTCGGCAGCGGGTTCCACACGAACCCGATGGCGGCGAGGTGCGGGTCGCGCCCGCGGACGACGTAGAGCGCGTTGGCGGTGCGCGACAGCGAGTCGCCCTCATAGAAGCCGAGGCCGAGCATGAGCCACAGCCCGAGCGCGACGTACACGTACCCGCACAGCGCGGGGATGGAGAAGGCACTGCCGACGACCCGCCGAAGGACGCCGTCCCTCGGGGGCGCCGAGCGAGGCGCCGCAGCGACGAGGTCGAGCACCCGGGTCTGAGCGAGGGCGTGGCCCGAGCGAAGGTCGGAATGGGCGGCCATCTATGCCGCGTGCCTCGCGCTGGTGCGGCGGAGGCGGATCTGCCCGTGGTAGAGCCCGTGCTCGGTCTTCTCCCAGTAGCTCGGCTTGTAGAAGAGCTGGAGCAGACCCTTCCACGCGGCGACGGACATGAACGCCCAGTAGATCGGCGAGAGGAGGGCGTACTTGACCATGTCGTAGTACTCGCGGCGGAGGCAGCCGGCCACGTTGAGATACGTGAACGCGAAGTTGCCGAGGTAGAGGCCGATCGACCCGAGGTAGAAGACCGGCGCCGGGAAGATCTCACGCACGAGCCCCCAGCGGAAGAGGAACCACGTGACCGTGAGGAGCCAGTAGAGCGGGTTCACGAGGTAGCCGAAGAACGTGCCTCCGACCACGAACTGGAAGCTCACGAACGCCTTGAGCCCGACCTGGCGGTAGAGGCGGAGCGGGTCGCGCATGTGGACGAGGTAGGTCTGCACGTAGCCCTTGACCCACCGCGAGCGCTGGCGGATCCAGTTGTAGACCTCGGAGTTCGCCTCCTCGTACGTCGTCGAGTCGATGACGGCCGTCGTCCAGCCCTTCTTGTAGAGGCGCATGCCGAGGTCGGCGTCCTCCGTGACGTTGTAGGGGTCCCATGCCCCGAGCTCGCGCAGGCGCGCGGTCGGGAAGTGGTTGCTCGTACCGCCGAGCGGGATCGGCGCGTGGCTCGCGTCGAGCCCGGGGAGGAAGAGGTCGAACCACATGCTGTACTCGGTCGTGAACCAGCGCGTGAGCAGGTTCTGGTCGCGGTTGAAGTAGTTGAGCTTCGCCTGCACGCACGCGAGGCGATCGTCCCCTTTGCGGAACGCGACGACGGCCTTCTTCAGCTGGTCCGGCTCGGGTATGTCCTCGGCGTCGAAGATGACGACGTACTCGCCCTTGGCGTGGATGAGGCCGTAGTTGCAGGCCTTCGGCTTTCCCTTGGGGCCGCCCGCGGGGACGACGAGCAGGTCGACGTAGCTCGGGAGGCCGGCCTTCCGCGCGACGTCGATCGTCTCGAGGTCGTCCTCCTCGAGGAGGATCTTGACGTCGAGCTTCGGCTTCGGATAGTCGAGCCGCTCGAGCGCCTTCGCGAGGATCGGGAAGACGCGCGCCTCGCGGTAGACGGGAACGAGGATCGTGTACACGGGCAGCTCGCGTTCGTCGAGGAGGCCGAGGTCGTCGGCGGTCACGTCGATCTCGAGGCTCGTGCCCATCGCGCGATACGCGAGGTAGAACTTGTAGGCCGAGAAGCCGACGTAGAAGAACGTCGAGAGCGCGACGTACAGCGTCACGGTGAAGACAGGCGAGGCGATCAGCCCGGCGAGCGTCGCGAGCGCGACGACGACGAAGAACGCCCGCTGCCCGCGGCTGAGCACCCACCGCGCCGAATCCTCGGGAGAGCGCGAGACGAGCTGCGCCGCCGAGATGTGGAGGTACTCGTCGCGCCAGACGGCGTTGAGGGCATCGTCGAGAGCGGCCTCGGTGACGATGACGGGCCGCAGGGTGCGTCCGCCGAGACCCGGGATCGATCCCAGCGTCTCCATGTCGTGCTGCTCCGCGCAGGCGATGGCCAGCGCGTCGCCGTCGTCCCACAGGGGCAGCACGCCTCGCTCACGCGCGACCTCGGCCGGGACGAGGCTCGCGACGTCGGGATCGGGACGGGCGGACCGGAGATCGACGAAGGGGAGCTCGGCCTGCTCCGCGATCGTCGCGGCGAGCTCGAGCTCCGTGACGTAGCCGAGCGCGACGAGCGCGGCACCGAGACGGACTCCCGTTCGGTCGTGCACCTCGAGCGCACGCTCGAGCTGCTCGCGCGTGATGACCCCGACCTCGATGAGGCGCTCCCCCACGCTCGGCCGCGCGTAGACGCGGCGCTGCGCGACCTCGACGTCGCGGCGCGTCGCCACCGAGGCCGCGACGGGGCGCCCCAAAGCAGCCGCGACGACCGAGCGCGCCTCGTCGTCGAGCGGATCGACGAACGCGACCTCGACGGCGGCTCCGCGCACCGCGACCGGGACGCACGCGTGCTTGAGGGCGATCTCACGCGGGACCCGCCGTGCGACGGCGTGGTCGACGGGATCGTCGACGAGCGTTTCGTCGCGCTCGATGCCGAGCGCGTCGACGATCCGCGTGACGCGCTCGCGGGGCTCGATCTCGGCGACGGGGAGGCGCAGGTATCCGCCAAGCGCGGCCGCGAGCTGCTCCGGCTGGAGGAGCCCCCTGCCGGCGAGGACGGCGTCGAGCGGGCGTCCACGCGCGAGGTCCTCGAGGCCGCGGTCGACCTGTGGCCGCGTGAGCGACCCGCGCGCGACGAGCGCCCGGCCGAAGCGCGTGTACTCGTCGGACACTTTCGCGCGCGGGGCGTACCAGCGGCCAAGGA
>JAJYLV010000089.1 GCA_021787445.1 Chloroflexota bacterium
CGGTCGCACACGCGGCAGTCCCGCCGCTCCGCGGATGTCGCGCGCCGCAGGAAAGCGAGCCCGGCGATCGGCAGGCTGAGCGTTCGCCCGTCGTCGAACGTCGCGTCTATCGACTCGTCGTCGCACTTCACCGCGACAGCGAGCGCGGCGCGTCTAGTCGCTCGCGAAGTACTCACGCCACGCTCGGAGCCACTTTTCGCGATGAGCCTTCGTGATGCGGATGATCTCATCTTGCTCCCGCCTACTGTAGCCGGACGCCCTCTGCAGCCGGACCGTCGGCATGAGCCAGATCTTCGCCTGACCACCCGTCCTGCCACGCACGTGCACGTGCGCCGGCTCGGTCCGATCGACGGCACGGAAACGGAACTCGTTCCCGCGGTAACGAAGCAAGAGCGGCACCGCGAGAACATCGGACTCGCCTTTCGAGGCCGCGGGTCCTCGTCCCCGCTACCGCACCGCGACGGTGACGTAGACGCCCTGGTCCTCCATCCACGTGATCCCATCGATGACGGGGCGCAGGTGGAGCGCGTAAGTGCCGGGAGCGACGCCGCGCACCGTGAAGGTGAAGGTCGTGATGCCGCCGGGCATCACGACCGGCGCGTCCTGGATCGCGGGGCGGTCGGGGACGGGCCAGCCGACGGCCATGCCGAGCGACGAGAAGGTCGCGTCGTCGCCGTTCACGCCGAGGTTCGCTTGCGTCGGCGTGCCGCGCGTCCACGTCGCGGTCCCGGTGTTCTTGAACGCGAGCGTCACCGTCGCTTCCTGCCCGACGGAGATCGTCGGCCACGCGCTCTCGTACATCCACGCCGAGTGGAAGCTCGCGGCGGACGGCGTGGTCGGCGTCGCGGGTGAGACGGGCGTCGCCGGCTGCGCGCTCGCGGCGGCGGTCGTGAACGTCCACTCCTGCGTCGACCAGGTGCCGCCGACCGTGATGTCGAAGCGCACGTCGATCGTCCCGACGGGCAGCGGCCTCTGGGGCACGACGACGACGTAGTCGCTCTCGAACTGCTGCGGCGCGACGTAGATGGGGACGGCGGCACCGTCCGCGGTGACCGCGGCGCCGCGCAGCGTCACGCTGCGCCCGCCCGACCACACCGCCATGATCGGATAGCCGTACGGCCCGCTCGTGCCCGCGGGCACCGGGCTCGGCGACTCGTAGCCGTTCCACGCCGTCGGGATGCCGCTCTGGGCGGCCGCGGGCGAGCGCACGACGTCGACGGTGGGCATGCCGAAGTCGTACGCGATGTCGCCGACGACCTTGTACCCGCCGCCGCTCGCGGCGCTGCCCCACCCGACCGTGTACGCGTTCGGATGCAGGAGGCCGAGGCGGTGGTACGGCGCGTCCCAGAGCTGCCGCACGCCGGCGATCGGATCGCTGTTGCCGGTCGCGACCTCGCTGACGAACGCCGCGTCGAACCCTTGGGCGACGGCGCGGTCGTGCGGCGCGTATCCGGTGTAGCCGGGGAGGCCCGCGGTCTCGTAGTGGCCGCCGGTGTTGTTGAGCGCGAGGTACGTCGCGTGCGCCTGCGCCGCCGCGGCGAGCCGGGGATCCGCGGGGATCGTCGGCGCGCCGACGGCGTAGCGCAGCTCGTTCTGCGCGAGGAGCATGTCCGTCGCGGTCGCGGCGCTCGCCGGCATGGGCGAGAACGGCAGAGCGCTCGCCGCTCGAGCGGGCGCCGGCACGAGCGCGACGAGCGTGAGAGAGACGGCGGCGGCACAGGCACGGAGACGCATCTCCCCTGCCGAACGTCCGGGAGTCGGTCACGTCACGCGGGTGCGCAAGTACGGGAGAGGCTGGAGTGCCACTCTCCGCCGTACCGGAATGACACATCCCCGCGTGAGCGGCCGCGGCGGGCGACCTATCCTGTGGTCAAAGCGACCACAGGAGGCACCATGAGCGAACGCGCGCCAGCGCGCCGGAAGCGGGCCAAGGGCGCGGCGACGACCTCTCTTCACTTCCGGATGCCCGCAGATCTGCGTTCTCGTCTCCAGCGCTTCGCCGAGGAGCGCAGCCTCGACGAGGCAGAAGCGCTGCGGCTCGCACTTTCGGAGCGGCTGAACGAGGCCGACGATGATCGGGAGCTCGAGGCCGCGGAGCGCTGGCAGTTCGAGCAAGCCTGGACGACATGGCAGGAGTACTTGCGCAGCGGCAGACGTGGAGGCGTACCTCCTGAGGAGATCCACCGGCTGTTCGATGAGGCGCTGGGAAGACTTCCTCCGAAGCAGGTGCGTCGATAGGCGTCCATAAGCTCATCTACGCGCCGCGTGCGCAGGAGGACATCCGCGAGCACGTCGCGTACTTACGGCGGAAGGGCGAGACGGTCCGGCTACGCCGCTTCGATGAGGCGCTCGCGGCGCTCGAGGTCGGTCTGCTGGCCTTTCCACGATCCGGCCGCGCACTGACGCAAGGGCCACGGCGTTCCCTCCGACGGATCGGCCTGCGGTATCTGCCGCTGTTCGTGTGGTACGTCTACGAGCCGGAGCGGGACGAGATCACCATCGTGCGTCTCTTTCACGTGAAGCAGTCGACGCCGCCGCCGCCGGCTCCGTAGCGCGGCGGAGCGGCAGTCATGCGATCGCCCCCGAAGGGCCAGTGCTGGGTCGAAGCCGGTCGACCTTACTGGCAGAGGAGCGCGGAGGATCCCATCGGCACGCCGAGCTGCGAGGCCCAGGCGACGCCCTCCTGAACGAGGTCCCAGCGGATCGTGAACGCGCCGCTCGCGCTGGGCATCCGCACCACCGCGTTCAGCGTCACGCTCTGCCCGGGGGCGATCGCCTGCGGCAGCGACGTGCGCGCGCCGTCCCACACGTAGGTGGCGCCCGACGCGGCGTAGAGGTGATAGGCGAGGTCGAGGACGCCCGGCTGCCATGTGCTCGAGCCGACGTTCGTCAGCATCACGGGGACGGCGATCGTCGCGCCCACGGCGCCCGTCGCCTGCGCGGGCGCGCCGTAGAGCGCGCCGAGCGCGGGCGTCTGCACCGTCACGACGACGGGCGCGAGGAGCATGCCCTTCGTCGAGAACCAGGCGACGCCCTCCTGGACGATGTCGAGCTTGAGCACGTACGTCCCCGGCTGCTGCGGCCCGACGACGTTCGCGCTGAGCGAGCGCACGTCGCTGGGGTCCATCCCGCTGAGCGACGTCCGCGCGCCGTCCCACACGACGACGTTCCCGCTCGTGTCGTACCAGTGGTACGAGAGGTCGACGTCGGCGCCCCAGGTGAAGTTCGACATGTTCTGCACCCGCAGCGGCACGCTCGTCGCCATGCGCGCCGGCATCGTCGCGGGGACCTGCGAGACGTCGATCGAGCCGCCGTAGAAGGGCGCCGGGCCGACGACGACGGTCTGGGCGAAGGTGGGGACGCCCTGCGTCGAGAACCAGCTGACGCCCTCCTCGACCATGTCCCAGCGCAGCGTGTACGTCCCCTGCGCGCTCGGCGCGACGACGTTCGCCTGGAGCTGCACGCTCTGCCCCGGCGCGAGGTCGGCGGGGAGCGGCGTGCGCTGGCCGTCCCACACGACGGTGTTGCCCTTGGCGTCGGACCAGTGGTACCCGAGGTGGACGGGGTCGGGCCCGCCGGCGGGCCAGGTGAAGTTCGAGGTGTTGACGACGGTGATGGGGACGCCGACGAGCGCGCCCATCGCCGCGAACGTGCTCACGTCGGGCTCGTACGTCGCGCCGAAGACGGGCGCGACCACGTTCGCCGTGACCGCGAGCGGCGCGACGCCCTTGGCGCTGAACCAGCCGACGCCCTCCTGCACCAGGTCGAAGCCCAGCGAGAGCTGGCCGCCCGTGCTCGGCGCGGTGACGAGCGCCTGCACCGTGACGCTCTGCCCCGGCCCGAGGTCGGCGGGGAGCCTGGTGCGCGTCCCGTCCCACACCAGGACGTTCCCCGCGGCGTCGTACCAGTGGTACCCGAGGTCGACGGGGTTCGCGCTCGAGACGGGGAAGACGCCCTTGCCGAGGTTCATGATCGTCACCGGGACGGTCGCGGGCTTGCCCGCGGTGAACGCGGGGAGCGCGCCCGCGACCTGGTACGACGCGTGGAAGTCCGCGCCGACCGTCGTCGGGGTGTCGTCGGGCGTGATGTTCTTGTTGGCGAACCAGAACTCGTTCTGCTTGTACATGTCGAGGACGAGCGTGTAGTTCGTCGGGTACGCCGGCGCGACCACGGGGATCTGCAGCGTCACCGCCTGTCCGGGGAGGACGTCGGCGGCGAGCGGCGTGTAGTTCGCGCCGTTCTGGCGGTTCCCGGTGTACGTCGAGATCCAGTAGTAGCCGAGGACGACGGGGTCGGTGCCCGAGGCGTTCCAGGTGCGCCCGCCGTCGTTGAGCACCTCGACGGTGATCGCCTGCGTCTGCCCCGCGGTCCAGAGGCGGCCGACGTTGTCCTGCTGCCAGGCGGCGCTCCAGTCGGCGGAGCGGAACCACTGGTCGCGGACGGGCTGGTCCGTGAGCGTGTTCCACCAGTTCGTGCCGGTCATGAGGTCCCAGCGCACGACGTAGCCGCCGATGGGCGGCGCGACGAAGGGGAGCTGGACGGTCGAGATCGCGCCGGGCGGGACGGGCTGCGTGAGCGCGGCGCCGGGGCCCTGCATGACAGGGTTGCCGCTGCTGAGCACGCGGTAGTTCACCATGGTGCCCGCGGGGATGGTCGTCATCCCGAGGTTCGTGACGCCGACGAGCGCCTGTAGCTGCTGCCCGGGGTAGCCGCCGCCCTGGAGCTGCGGGTCGAGCCGCACCAGGGTCGTGTACCCGGCCTGCCACGCCGTCTGTGACTCGGCGCGCAGGCCGTTCAGCATGCCGTAGAGGACGTCGCCGGGGCACGAGGTCTGCCCGCCGTTCTCGCCGACGATGTAGTTGCAGTCGCGGTGGCCGAGCACGTTCGGGACGACGGTCGTGACGTCGATCCACGACCCGTCGCTGTTCTCCTCCTGGTGCGTGAACGCGCCCGATCCGTAGGGCGGGATGCCGAGCTGCTTGAACTTGAGCGACATGATGTTCGCGAGCGCGCCCTGGAGCTGGCCCGTCGGGGCGATGCTCGTGTACGTGCCGATCGAGGCGACGCCGATCGATCCGTCGTTCCAGCCGTAGGCGTGCCCGGCGACGACGTTGTCGCCGCCCTGTCGACCGATCCAGATGTTCCCGTACTTGTCGACGAGGTAGTTGTAGCCGATGTCCCCCCAGCCCCTGGTGACGGCGTGGAAGTAGTAGATGCCGCGGATCGTCGCGGCGACGTTCGTACCGCCGTCGTCGGTGTCGGTGTGGTGGACGACGACCTTCTTCACCGGGACGTAGCGCGGCGACCAGGTCATGAGCGACTCGTTGCAGCCCCAGTCCTGGCGCGTGAGGATCTTCGGCGCGCCCGACGCGGCGAGCGCGACGGCGCCGTCCGTGAGGTCGCGCGCGATCGCGCCGACCCCGCCGCGCAGCGTGTCGGCCATCCTCGCCAGCGCCGGCTGGTTGAGGTCGTCGACGTCGATGAACGTCACGGCGACCAGGTCGAGGGCGTCGGGGTCGACGCCGCCGAGGTCGATGCGGTACTGCGCGTAGCGCGAGGCCGGCGGGACCGCGCGCGGCGCGGCGTAGTGCGTGCCGCTGAGCGGGTCGGTCAGGTACTCGTCGGGGTGGAGCGCGGTCCAGCGGCCCCAGCGCGCGCCGTCGGGCGAGACGCGCAGGGCGACCGAGACGGCGTGCGCCGCGCCGGCGGCGCCGGAGTAGTGGACGCCGACGCGGTCGAAGAGCTGCTCGGCCTCGATGACGGGGGAGGTGAGGATCGATCCCTCGACGACGCCGAGCGCCGCGGGGCGCGCGTGGTCGACCTGCCGCCCGACGATGGGGCCGAGGAAGCGCGAGGGGAGCCCGGCCTCGCCGAGCGCGGCCGGCGATACCAGGGGGAAGCGCCCGAACGTGACCGCGCCGGAGCCCGCGAGGGCGGCCAGGAACTGCCTACGGCGCAACAGCGCCCCCTTCTTCCTCGCCACCGTCCCCGGATGCGCGCATGCGCATTCTGCGGCAGGGAACAGTGCTCTGTAAACGAGCCAACGACGATCGTTCGATCACGTGACGGGGCTTCTAAGGGGGGCAGAGCCCCCCTTAGCGACCCCCTGCAGCTACCAGGGGGCCAGCTTGACCATCGAGGAGCGCAGGCCGAGGTAGCCGCGCAGGAAGTTGTCCGCGGGCAGGTCGACCGTCGCGTACTGGCCCGTGAGCCTGATCGCGACGACGTGCCCGACGAGGGGCGGGTTGCGGTCCGAGAGGTCCACCGAGGTGAGCGGCCCGATGTCGATCCCCTGCATCTGCTGCACCGCGGCGCGGATCTGGTCGCTCGTGAACGTGACCTGCCAGCCCGGACGCATCGCGACGTCCCAGGGGTCGGGGACCGCGGTGAGGTAGGGCGGGCTCGCCGAGCACACGACGCCCGCCGAGGTCACCTGCGCGTTGTTCGCCCAGCAGCCGATGGACTCGGTGTACCCCCCGTCGGACGACGAGAAGTAGGCGCGGATGGGCTGCCCGCCGTACTCGACGAACATGCCGAGCGTCTGGTCGACCGCGGTGTTCGTGATGGCCGTCTCGACCGGCCTGCCGCTCGCCATCTGCACCCCGCCGTAGCACTGGTCGGACTGGTCGTCGCTCACGTCGTAGTCGCGCGCGCCGCCCTGGTACGAGGTGTAGGCGTACGAGCGCGCGGCGATCGCCTGCGCCTTGTACGCCTCGAGCGCCCAATCCGTGAGCATCTCGAGCGGCACGACGCCGCGGACGTAGTCGTCGTAGCTGACGACGTTGAGGACGCGCAGCGTGTTGCCGAGGTTGGTGAAGCGGAAGTTGCCGCGGTACCAGCCCTTCTCGAGCCAGTCCGTCGGCTTCGTCGGGTCGATCGGGACGGTGACGATGGGCCCCGCGCCCTGGTACACGAGCGTCGGCGTGGGCGTCGCCTGGTCGAACACCTTCACGATCCCGCCGACCGCCTGGATCTGCACGCCGACGCTCGGCCCCGCGGTGAACACGACGGCGTTGCTCGCGCCCTCGTTGAGGACGCGGAAGCCGCCGTTCGAGACGACGTTCGCGAGGCTCCCCGCGAAGTACGCCGCGCCGCACGAGTAGCGCCCCTGCGAGCTCGGCTGCGACAGGAGCACGCGCACGACGCTGCTCGGGCTCCCCGCGGGGATCGGCCCGAGCTGCGCTCCCGGGTAGTAGTAGGTGACGATCTGCTGCGCCGTCATCGGCGCGTGTCCGCCGGCGCCCGTCGCCATGCCCTGCGCGCCCCACTGGCTCATGCCGAGCCCGTGGCCGTAGCCCCGTCCGTAGAAGGTGACGCCGGGCTGGACGCTGATCGGCTCCTTCTTCGAGGCGACGCCGATCTGCGAGAACCAGGCGACGCCCTCCTGGACGAGGTCCCAGGCGAGGACGTAGCTCCCGACCTGCGCCGGCATCTGCACGTCGATGGGGATCGACACGCCCTGCCCCGGCGCGAGGTCGGCGGGGAGCACGGCGCGCGCGCCGTCCCAGGTGACGAGCCCGCCGCTCGCGGTGTAGAGGTGGTACGAGAGGTGGACGGGGTTCGCGCCGCCGGAGGGGAGCGTGCGCGGGCCGTAGTTGTCGACCTCGACGTTCAGCGAGAGCGTCGCGCCGATCGTCGCGAGCGCGGGCGTGCTCGTCGCGCCGTAGCCGACGCCGAAGCCGCTCGTCACCTGGAGCGGGATGCGCGAGGGCGGCGAGCCGATCGAGCTGAACCACGCGATGCCCTCGCGCACGGCGTCGAGGACGAGCGTGTAGCTGCCGATCGCGAGCGGCGCGGTGTACGCGAGCTGCACCGTCGCCGCCGTGCCGGGCGGAACGGTGCCGAGGGGGACGCGCGCGCCGTCCCATACGACCGCGTTCCCGCTCGCGTCGACGATGTGGTAGCCGAGGTTCACCGGCGTGTTCCCGCCCCAGGGGACGTTGCCCGCGTTCGTCA
>JAJYLV010000090.1 GCA_021787445.1 Chloroflexota bacterium
GGCTCGTCGAGCATGAGGAGGCGCGGGCGCAGCATGAGGCCGCGCGCGATCGCGAGCATCTGCTGCTGCCCGCCGGAGAGCTGTGACGCCTCGTCGTGGAGGCGGTCGCGCAGCGCGGGGAAGCGCGCCGCCACCTCGTCGATGCGCTCGTCGAGGGCGCGGCGGCCGAGGCCGAGCGTGTACGCGCCGAGCCGGAGGTTGTCGCCGACGGACTGCTCCGCGAACACCTGCCGCCGCTCGGGGACGTGCGCGACGCCGAGACGCACGATCACGGTCGGCGACGCGCGCTCGACGCGCCGGCCGCCGACGACGATCTCGCCGGCGTGCGGGCGCACGAGCCCGGACACGCACTTGAGGAGCGTCGACTTGCCCGCGCCGTTCGCGCCGACGACCGCCACGATCGAGCCGGCGGCGACGTCGAGGTCGATGCCGTGGAGGACCTCGATCCGCCCGTACCCGGCGCGCACCCCGTGGACCGCGAGCGCGGCGCCGCCCTCGCCGGTCACGTGGCCTGTCCCAGGTAGGCGTCGATCACGCGGCGGTCGGCCTGCACGGCCGCGGGCGGGCCGGCGCAGATGACCGCGCCGAGGTCGAGGCAGACGACCTGGTCGGCGAGGTCCATGACGAGCGACATGTTGTGCTCGACGACGACGAGCGTGATGCCCGCATCGCGCGTCGCGCGGAGCACCGCGGCGAGCTCGCGCACCTCCGCGTCGTTCGATCCAGCCGCCGGCTCGTCGAGGAGGAGGACGCGCGGCGCGGCCATGAGCGCGCGCACCAGCTCGAGCAGCTTCTGCGACCCCGCGGGAAGGTCGGTCGCCGCGTCGTCCGCGCGAGACGCGAGCCCCACGGTCTCGAGGAGCGTGCGCGCCTCGCGCGCGAGCGCGCGCTCCTCGCCGCTCGCGCGGCCGAGGCGCACCGCCTGCGCGGCAAGCGAGGAGCGCACGCGGCGGTGCGCCCCGACGAGCGCGTTCTCGAGCGTCGTGAGGCCGGGGAGCACGCGCGCGGTCTGGAACGTGCGCACGAGGCCGCGGCGCGCGATGGCCGCCGCGTCGAGGCCGACGATGGGCTCGCCGAAGAGCTCGGCCGTCCCGGAGTCGGGTGGGACGAGCGCGGTGAGGAGGTTGAAGAGCGTCGTCTTCCCCGCGCCGTTGGGGCCGATGATCGCCGTGATCGAGCCTTCGGGGACGCGCAGGTCGACCCCGCGCACGGCGCGGATCCCGCCGAACGAACGCGCGAGGCCCTTGGCCTCGAGCGCGACGGTCATCGCGGCGCCGCCGGCGTCGCCGCGAGCGCGCCGCGGCGGCGGGAGCGCGGGCGCCAGGCGAGGATCCCCGCAAGCCCGCCCGGCAGGTACAGGAGGACGGCGACGAGGAGCGCTCCCTCGACGACCGTCTTGTACGCCGCGAGGGGCTGGACGACGGCGGGGAGGAGCGTGAGCACGACGGCGCCGAGGAGCGGCCCCACGAGCGTGCCTTGGCCGCCGACGACGAGCATCGTGACGAGCTCGAGCGAGCGCGGCGTGCTCACCAGGTCGGGCGCGAGGTAGTGGAAGTCGAACGCGTACAGGCTGCCCGCGAGCGAGGCGCAGCCCGCGGCGATGACGAAGGCGTACGTCTTGTACCGCGCGACGGGGATGCCGAGGGCGCGCGCCGCCGTCTGGTCGGCGCGTATGGCCTGGAGCGCGCGGCCGAAGTCCGAGCGCGCGAGGTCGACGAGGAGGACGCCGACGACGGCGACGACGATCCACACGAGGTAGTAGCTGGCGACGTCGCCGTGGACCGAGAGCGCGCCGAGCGAGAAGGAGGGGATGCCGGTGAGGCCGGAGGGCCCCCCCGTCTGGTCGGCGGCGCCGACGAGGACCGAGTCGACGAGGAGGCCGAACGCGAGGGTCGCGAGCGCGAGGTAGAGGCCGCGCAGCCGCGCGACGACGCCGGACACGGCGGCGCCGACGACGAGCGTGAGGACGAGGGCGGCCGCCGTCGCGACGAGCGGCGGGAGGCCGGCCCGCATGACGAGGAGCGCCGTCGCGTACGCGCCGATGGCCATGAACGCCGCGTGGCCGAGGCTCACCTGCCCGGCGTATCCCATGAGGACGTCGAGGCCGAGGAGCGCGAGGACGAACACGCCCGCGATGACGAGCGACGCGACGAGCCCGGTCCGCTCGAGGACGAGCGGCGCGACGCCCACGAGCACGGCGAGGACGGCGAAGATCGCGGCCCCGCCGCGGCCGCCGAAGCGGAGGACGGGCGTGGCCCGCTCGAAGGCCTGCGGCACGTCGATGCGTCGCGCGCGCGCGCCGAGGACGCCGTCGGGACGCAGGACGAGTACCGCGAGGAGGATGACGAAGGCGAGCGTCGGGCTGAAGAGGCTCGACACGTAGCCCGCCGCGATCTGCTCCGCGACGCCGAGCAGGAGCCCGCCGGCGATCGCGCCGAGGAACGACCCGATCCCCCCGAGCGCGACGGCGATGAAGCCGGCGTTCGTGAAGAAGCTGCCGGTGTCGAATGCGAGGGCGGTGAGCGGTCCGACGATCGCGCCCGCGAGCGCGCCGAGCGCCGCCGCGACGGCGAACGCGAGGACGGTCATCCGCGCGACGTCGATGCCCATGAGCGACGCGGCGACGGGGTTCTCGCCGCAGGCGCGGAGCGCCTTGCCGAAGGTGGTGCGTGCGAGGACGAGCGCCAGGGCGAGGTCGGTGACCGCCAGCGCGGCGACGATCCACACCCCCTGGGTGGGGACGTGCACGCCGAGAACGACGATGGGCGCCTCACCGCTGAAGGCGGGGATCGCATAGGGGTTGCTGCCCCAGATGACGAGCGCGACGCCCTGGAAGAAGGTGAGGATCCCGGCGGTGAGGATGAGGATGCCGCCGATCGAGAGGCGCCCCAGCGCCGGGCGCACCGCGACGAGCGCGACGACGACGGCGACGACGGCCACGCCGGCCGCCGCGGCGACGAGAGCGGGGACGATCGGCCAGCCCGCGCTCGTCTCGAGCGAGTAGAACGCGAGCGCGCCGAGCACGACGAACGCGCCCTGGGCGAGGTTGAGGATGCCCGCGACGCGGTAGACGAGGGTCAGCCCGAGCGCGACGAGCGCGTAGATGGCGCCGGACAGCAGGCCACCGACGAGGATCTCGATGGCCTGCTGCATGACCCTAGTGTGTCGCTACGGCGTCGAGACGGGGACCCAGGCCTTCTTCGACGCGTCCCAGCGGGTGACGATCGCGTTGCTCACACCGAGACCGCGCTGCGGCGACGCGCTGAAGTCGTACGTACCGTCGATGCCCGTGTAGCCCTTGAGACCCTCGATGGCGTCGCGCAGCTGCGTCGCCGTCGCGCTCGGCCCGAGCTTGCGCAGCATGTCGATGACGATCACCGCCGGGTCCCACGCGAGCGACGGACCGTTGTCGGGGGGAACGTTCGCCGCCTTGAGCGCGTCGAGGTACGACTTCAGCTTGTCCTTGAGCGGGCCGGCCGGGAGCGTGTCGTAGGCCGGGAACTCCGCCGACGGGATGAGGAGCTCCTTCGGGAGGAAGGAGGCGTACTGGGTCATCTGCCCGAAGGTCTGGTTGCCGTTCGTCGTCGCGATGGGGATGTCGAGGCCTTCCTGGGCCGCCCCGCGGAGGATGGTCGCGACCGGCGCGCCCGTCGACCAGGCGACGAGGGCCTGCGCGCCCGATCCCTTGATGTGCGTGATCTGCGCGGAGACGCTCACGTCGGTCGGGTTGAAGTGCTCCTGGTCGACGATCGTGATGCCACCCGCCGAGGTCTGGCCCGCCTTGATGGCGTTGTCGGCATCCTGGCCCGTCGCGTCCGTCGAGGTCAGCGTCGCGATCTTCGTCATGCCCTTGTCTTTGAAGTACGCGAAGAGCGCGCGGCTGAGGTCGATCGTCGAGACCGAGCTCGTGAACGCGTACGTCCCCTTGTCGGGGTGGATGCCCGGCGAGAAGCAGTACATGACCGGGCCGTCCTTGATGATCGGGATGATCGCGTTGCACGACGCGACGAGCGACGGCCCGAGGATGACCGGCACGTTCTTCGCCTTGATCTGGTTCGCGAGCTGCACGTCCGTCTGCGGCTTCGACTCGTCGTCGTAGAAGGTGAACTTCACCGGGCGTCCCTGGATCCCGCCCTGCGCGTTCACCTGGGTCTCGAGCGCTTGGAGTGCCGCCTGCTCGGGCTTGCCGAGGAAGGAGGCGCCGCCGGTGAGCGCGAGGATGACATTGATCTCGTACGGAGCGCCCGTCGCCGCGCCGGACCCGGCGGGCGACGCGGCGGCGCCGCTCGCGCTCGCCGCGGTGCTCGTGGTGGGCGATGCCGCCGGCGTCCCGCCGCAGGCCGAGATGACGAGGCCCACGAGGGCCGTGACGGCCACGACGGTGCGGACCTTCATGCGTTCCCCCGCTGTTCTGCTGCTGTTCTGCCGAACGGTCGATCCCGTCGGCGACGCGCCGGACGATACAGCAGGGCCCGTATCACGCAAGGACGCGCCTGAGACCAAGGCTCGCGGCGAGGCCCGCGAGCGCGAGCGCGACGGCGAGCGCGATCGCGGCGAGGTAGCCACCGGTGAGCGACACGCTCACGCCGCCGGCAGCGACGCCGAGGGCGCCGCCCATCTGGTGCGCGAACTGGAGCCAGCCCAGAGCGGCGGCGACGGCGGCGGGGCCGCGCGTGCGGGCGAGCGCGCCCGCCGCGGGGGCGTTGTTCGAGATGTACGTCAGGCCGAAGGCCACGGCGAAGATCCACAGCGGAAGGCCCCCCAGCGTGCCGACGAAGAGGAGGAGGGGAAGCGTCACTGCGCGGCCGCCGTACACGACCGCGAGGACGCCCGCGTCGCTCCAGCCGTCGGCGAGCGGCCCCGACGCGAGGCTGCCCGCGATCGCGACCAGCGTGAGCACCGACAGCGCGAGCGCCGCGACGAGAGGCGCGACGCCGGCGTCCTCCGCGAGCGGGACGGCGTGAACGGCGACGAGCTGATCGGTGAAGCCGCAGGCGCCGAAGCCGACCGCGAGGAGCCAGAACGTCGCGTCGGCCGTCGTCGCCCCGCGCCGCGGCATGGCCGCCGGCGCCGCCGTCCGCGCCAGGCCGAGGAGACCCGGCGCCCCGAGGAGGAGCGCGCCGACGCCGATCGCGGCGTACGCGAGCGGCCACCCGGAGCTTCCGATGAGCGACGCCGCGAGCGGCACGGCCAGCGCCTGGCCCGCGGGGATCGCCGCCGATGCGACCCCCAGCGCGAACCCGGTGCGGCGGGGGAACAGGGGCGCGAGGATCGCGCTCGCCGGGACGATGCTCGCGGCCGCGAATCCGATGCCGGGAAGCAGCCCGCCGAACACGAAGAGCGCGAGCTCGGTCCGCGCGAGCGCCATGCCGATCGCGGAGGCGGCCATGAGCGCGAGGCCGCCGAGCATGACGATCGCGGGCGCGACGCGCCCGCCCAGGCGTGCCGAGAACGGCTGCGCGACGCCGTACGCGACGAGGCTGAGCGCGGCGGCGAGCCCGATCGTCGCGCGATCGACGCCGAGGGCGGCCTCGAGCGGGACGACGAACGCGGTGAAGGCGAAGCGCGAGCCCGACGCGAAGAAGACGGCGAGGAACACGGCGACCAGCGCGCGCGTCGCGTCCTGCCGCGGAGCGGTGCGCGCCTCGAAGGCGGCGGTCACCGGTCAGCCCTCGTAGCGCCGCACGGTCGTGCCCGTGAGCGCGAGCCATGCGGAGTACAGGAGGCAGAGCCCGCCGCCTATGGCGAGCGCGGGCGCGGGTCCGATCGCCGCCGCGACCGCGCCGAGCTGCGCCTGCCCGAGCGCGGGCCCGCCGCGCGAAGCCATCTGGTACACGGACGTCACGCGGCCGCGCAGACGGTCGGGCGTATCGAGCTGCACCGCCGCCTGCCGGATGGTCTGCGCGATGGCGTCGAAGAAGCCGAGGGCGGCCGTGATGCCGACGGCGACGGCGAACGCCGGGACGTACCCGAGGACCGCCGCGCCGAGCGCGTACGCCGCCGTGGACGCGAGGACGAGGACGCCCTTGCGACGCATCGCGCGCAGGCGGTAGACGGTGCCCGAGCCGAAGATCGCGCCGACCGCGGGAGCCGCGGACAGGATCCCGTAGCCCGCGGCGCCGACGGCGAAGACGTCGCGCGCGAGCGCGGGGAGCAGGACGCGGTACGCGGCGAAGAACGTCGCCGATATGTCGAGCGCGATGAGCTGCCAGATGAGGGGACGTCCACGCACGTACTGGAAGCCCTCGATGACGGCGTGGGTGAGCGGCTGGGGGACGCGCGGCTCCATCTTCTCGAACCCGATGAAAGCGAGCGTGACGATGAGCGCGACGTACGAGACGACGTCGAACGTGTACACCGCGCCGGCGCCCCACAGCGCGATGAGGATCCCCGCGATGGCCGGGCCGGCGAAGCGCGCGATCTGCTGCGCCGGGATGAGGAGCGCGAAGGCGTCGACGACGTGCTCGCGCGGGACGACGGCGGGGACGAGCGACTGGCGCGCCGGCCCGTCGAACGTCGCGGCGACGGCGACGACCGTCCCCGCGCCGTATATCCACAGCGGCGCGATGTGGTGGGTGAACGTGAGCGCCGCGAGGAGGACCGACGACAGCAGGCTCGACGCCTGCGCCGCCTGGAGCAGACGACGGCGGTCCCAGCGGTCGGCGAGGCCGCCGCCGAGCGGCCCGATGAAGACGACCGCGATCCCCTGGAGGAGGCTCACGACGCCGACGGCGAGCGTGGAGTCGGTGATGTCCTGGATCTGCCAGAGGTTCGCGGCCGCGGTCGCCTGCGTCCCGATGGCCGAGAACGCGATGCCGAACCAGAAGAGGCGGAACCCGCCGTAGCGGAAGACGGGCGGGATCACTCGGCGGCCGCGCTCACGCGGGCATTGTCGCGGATCGCGCGACGCGGGCTGTGCGCTCTGTCGCTCCGCCTCGCGGCGGGAGACGTGCGTACCCTTGAGGCGAGGGGACGAGCCGTAGTGTTAGCGGCGCGACGGTCCCTGCGCGTCGGGCGCGATGGTGCGGAGGGAGCGTCGGACCCGACGCTTGTCGCCGGGGCCGCGCGGACCAGAGGGGGTGACGATGAGCATGCGACCGCTGGGGATGCCCGCGGCCCGCGACCGGCGGGGCGAGCCGTGGGGCGCTCTTCTCGTGATCTGCCTCGGCTTCTTCATGATCATGCTCGACACGACGATCGTCTACGTCGCGACCCCGAGCATGATCACCAGCCTCAACACCTCCCTCGACGCGATCCTCTGGGTCTTCAACGGCTACCTCCTGTCGTATGCCGTCCTGCTCATCACCGCCGGGCGGCTCGGCGATCTGTTCGGCGCGCGCACGCTCTTCATCGCGGGTCTGGTCGTCTTCACGCTCTCGTCGGCCGCCTGTGGACTCTCCAGCACCGCCGAGCAGCTCATCCTCGCCCGCGTCGTCCAGGGGATCGGCGGCGCGATGCTCGCGCCGCAGTCGCTCGCGATGCTCACGCTCCTCTTCCCGCGCGAGCGCATGGGCACGGCCCTCGGCGTGTGGGGCTCGGTCATCGGCATCTCGACGGTCGCGGGTCCGACGATCGGCGGCTGGATCGTCACGAACTGGGAATGGCGCTGGATCTTCTTCGTCAACGTGCCCGTCGGGATCGTCGCCCTCATCGGCGCCCTGGCCATCGTCCCCGACGTCCGCTCCGGCCGGCGTCATCGCCTCGACCTCGCCGGGGTCGGTCTCTCGTCCGTCTCACTCCTGGCCGTCACCTACGGGCTCATCGAAGGCCAGCGCTACGACTGGGGGACCATCGCCGGTCCGATCACCATCCCGCTCGTCATCGGCCTCGGGGTCGCGCTCGCGGTCGCCTTCATCCTCTACGAGGCGCGCCAAGCCGAGCCGCTCATGCCCCTGCACCTCTTCGCCATCCGCAACTTCACGCTCATGAACGTCGTGGGCGCA
>JAJYLV010000091.1 GCA_021787445.1 Chloroflexota bacterium
TCGTATCGCTCGAACAGTTCCTCCACGATCTCCCGGGCCCGCGAGCGCGACATGCCCCAGCGGGACGCCTCGTTCAGCAGTCGATCGCCGGTGACGCGGTCGCTCCGCTGCACCCCGTCGACGTATGCCGCTAGGCCCTGGTCCTCGTAGAACATGGTCGAGAGCACGTCATAGGTCGGCGACAGACGCAGGCGTCCGTTGCGCTCATGAACGAGCGAGTAGTTCTTGGCATGCGCGTCGCCGTTGCCTACGAGCACGTTGACGGTGACCGCTCGCAGGAAGTCCTCCAGGGATCCGGGCGGAGCGACGGCGGCGATCATCTCCGCCATGCGCCGGAGCGATGGACCACCGTCCTGCTCGTACTTGCGTTCCGGTGGCGTCCCGGTCGCCTGGCACAGGTCCTCCTGGTGGATCCGCTCGACCGTGCCGTCCGCCTCGACCAAGCGGTCGTAGCGCTCCACGATGATCACACGGCGCTTCCCGACCGTGGCCGCTTCCACGGAAGGCACGCGGAGGCCAAGGTGATGAGCGAGGCGCATGCAGAAGAACTCGTTCGCGACGGTCTTGGGGAACCGGTCGATCTCCGGCTTCAGGATGTGCGTCGACGGCGTACCCGCAACGGGTCGTCCCCAGCGGCCGTCCGGCATGCGGGTGAGAAGAAGCTTCTCCTGCACCCCGGCGAGGGACACGCGCACGTCGCCCCCGACGCCGAGCGGCGCGCTGCGCAGGTCCCTCACCAGGCCTTCTAGCTCCTTCTCGTCGAGAGGCTCCGCCGTTAGTGCCGTCGCCGGCGGCGGTGCGGGCTCCTCTGCTGACTGGATGACGAGCGCACCGGCGCAGTCGCGGCCCAGCGCCTCGATGAGGGCGAAGGTGTCCCCCGCGACCAGCCGCAGGCCCCGCGCGAGGACCTGACGCGGCTCCCCCTCCGGCAAGAGCCCGTCAAGGAACGGCCGCACCAGCCCGTGCGTGTAGGGCTCGGGGCGAAGGGGGAGCGCCAGCGAGAGTAGAGGGGTGCCGAGCGCGTACGTGCGCAGGGCTTCCTCCGTGTAGCTCAGACGCGTGCGCCCCCGCACCTGCGTCACGAGAGCGACGCGTTGGCCATGCAGCCAGACCGCCAGCTCGCCGGTCGTCACCACTCCGCCCGCTCGAGCTCGATGCGAACGCCGAGCTCCTTGAGCACGCGAAAGAGGCGGCGGAGCTGTGCGGTCTCCTTCCCTCGTTCGAGCGCGGAAAGGTAGGTGCGGTTGAGCCCAGTACGCCTGGCGAGCTCCGCTTGCGAGATGCCCGCCTGCTGGCGGTAGTGCCGGACCGCCGCTCCGATGGCAGACGGCGTGTACACGCGGTAGGCGCCCGGACCAGTCTCTGATGTCCTCATTTACGGACATCGTAGCTTTGTCCGGATTTCTGGACAACTCATCGGTGTCCGGATACACGGACAGTCGGGCTGGATATGCGTGTCGATCGGCCCCAGGGCTGCGGATGCCCGCGTCAGACTCGTCACGTGCTCGAGCGGAATGGGTCATCGCGGCAGCGCCTTCGCGCGGTCGTCGAGAGGCTCGATCGAGGCACCCTGCAGATGCCGCTTCCCGGCGGCTGGACGGTCAGCGCGCTCCTCGCGCACCTCGCGTGGTGGGATCGCATCGCCCTCAAGCGGTGGGACGACCTCATCCAGGCCGACGTCGCGCCGGGCTACATCGCCGACTCCATCAATGACGAGATGCTGCCCCAGTGGCGATCGGTGTTGCCGGAGCGGGCCGTACAAGAGGCGCTTGCGGCAGCGGAGGCCGTAGACGCGCGCATCGCATCGGCGCCGGCGGATCTCGCGGCGCGGGTGGGGCGCGAATGGCCGCGGATGCTCGACCGCGGTCTTCACCGGAATGAGCATCTGGACGAGATCGACCGGGCGGATCGATCGTCCGGCTAGCGGCATTCGAATGTGACGAGCCTGCAGCGTCCTCAACTTGGCATGCGCCTATCAGCTCTGCGAGTCCCGACCGCTTGCGCGCTCTCCTGGACGACAGCGACGAATTGACGTTTCGCTCTGACGCCTACTCAAGCAGGCGGTCTCGCACCTCACAGCAGGCCGATCGCCGTCGTCCAATGGGGCCGTTGCCAATGTCGCTGAGGGGATGGGGTCATGAGACTCGTGCTCCTTGGAGCATGAACGTCGACATGTCGCGGCTCCTCTTTGGGGCGTCCTGCCGGGTGAGATGTGGCGACAGCTCGCCGTCGGGTCCGCCGTCGTCTCGGTCATTGGGATGATCGTGCTCGCCGGCATGTGGCCCGCTTTCGACCGGGTCGCATCGCTGGCCGTGAACGTCACGGTCCTCGTCACGCAGATCGTGATGCGCTGGCCTCCGCAGGCGATGCTCGGCAGGTAGCGCGAGCCGATGAGCGCGACCACTAGGGCACCGCTGCGAGAGGGTGAGGTCCCGGCAGCCGCCGGGGTCGCCGACGCGGCGGTGTGGAGGACGCTCTACCGCATCGGCGCCGCATCGGCGGGGCTGTTCGTCGCGTTCATCGTCAGCGCCACCGTGCTCTTCGTCGTCACGCCGCCGCCACCGGTCGCCGGCGGTGCGGCGACGCTCGCCTACATCGCGGAGCATCGGAGCTTGTACCTCGTTCACCAGCAGCTCTGGCTGGTCCCCGGCCTCTTCGCGATGCTCGTCTACGTCGCGCTGTACCCGGCTCTCAGGGAGCACGACCGCAGCCTGGCGGCGGTCGGCGCAGCGATCGGCGCCGCTGCGTGGGGACTCACGCTGGCCATGCCGACGACGAGCACCGGTGCCCCCGCCCTCGTCTACCTCAGCGACCAGTGGACGTCGGCCGCGGACGCGAGCCAGCAAGCCCTGTTCGTGGCGGCGGCGGAGGGCCTCATCGCGATCAACCGCACGCCGACGGCCGTGGGCGTGCTCGCGCCGATCGCGATGCTCCTCACCTCCGTGGCGATGCTGAGAGGTGCCTTCCCCCGCTGGATCGCGGCCCTCGGTATCGCGACCGGAGTGCTCGGTATCGCGAGCGAGGCGCTGCGGCCCGTCATCGAAGGCGGGTACACCCTCTACGGCCTGCTGATGCTCGTGTGGTTCGGTGGTGTGGGCTGGCGGCTCTGGCGGCTCGGACGGGGGTCAGCGGCTCGGTCCTGAGGCTCAGCGGTGACGGTCCCGGATCACCTCAGTTCGCGCGCGTCATCTTCCCCTGTTGAGCGGTCACTGGGACGCGATCCGTGCCCCGCATCTCTCCGGCATCGGGTCGAGCGCTATCGGCGCCACTGACGCGCGAAGCGCACGTCGTCGGCGCCGAGGTCGCGCAGCGCTCGGTCGACGTCCGCGTCCACCCCTCGCCGCCGGAAGTACGCCGCCAGCGAGATGACGTCGCGGCGCAGCAGGTCGAGCGCCGCGGGGTGCGTCACGACGTCGACCGTCTGCGAGAGGTCGATGATGACGGGACGCTCGCGCCACCAGAGCACGTTGTACGCGGAGAGGTCTCCGTGGACACGCTCCGCGGCGAGGAACACCGCGACCTCGCCGAGGAGGACGTTCCACACGCGCTCCGCCGTCGCGCGGTCGAGGTCGACGTCGACGAGGCGCGGCGCCGCGCGGATGCCCTCGCCGATGAAGGCCATGCGGTAGCCGTCGTCGACCGGCTCGACCGGCTCGGGGACGGTCGCCCCCGCGGCGTGGAGACGGACGAGCTCCTCCCACTCGTGCGCCACCCAGACGGCGTGGATCGCCTGTCTGCCGAATCGCGTCTTCCGGCGCATCGCGCGGAACTCGCGGCGCGTGCCCTCGCCCCACACGCCGGTGTACGTCCAGTCGTTGGTGAAGCCGCGGCGGTCGCGCGGCCGGAAGCGCTTCTCGGCGAGCAGCGTCGTTCCGCTCGCGCCGTGGCGCGCGATGAGGTGGACGTCGCTCTCCTTGCCCGTCTTGAGGATGCCCAGGTGCTCGTCCATACGTCTCCCGAAGGGGACGCGAGCGGTCAGGGGGACGCGCTCGGGCGCGCAGAGGGTGCTGGGGGAAGTGCCTCTAGCGGAGGCCGGCGGCGCGTCGTGTGTTCCCGCTCATCGTCCGGCCTCCATGTGCGGTGTCACCTCGCGGTGCACGTCCGTTGTATCACGCGCGCGAGACGACCCGTCGCAGCGCGGAGCGAGGCGGCTCGGCGGTCAGCCCTTGATATCGAGAAGCTCGACGCCGAGCCGGCGGAAGTCAGCGTCGAACGAGGCCACCGCCGCCCCGGCGCGCCGAGCGGCGACCGCGACGTACGCGTCCGCGAAGTCGACATTGGCGTCGGACATCAGCCGTAGCGCGTCGACCACGGTGTCCGTGTCGTCGATGGAGACGCCGTCCGCGAGGACGAAGCCGCGAAGGGCGTCGGCGATCTCGACAGGCCGGCGCTCGTAGAAGCAGCCGAGGACCCAGACGATCTCCGCGATCGTGACGTGCGTCAGCCGCAGCCGGATCTCACCGTCGGCGGCGCGGGCGATGAGCCGTCGCGCCGCGGCCGCGAGAGCCGGTGGCTCGCGCGTCAGGTACCGGAGCACGACGTTGGCGTCGAGCCAGACGTCGGTCACCGGCGCCTCAGCTTGCGGTCCAGCTCCTGACCCCTCTTGGTCCCTGCGATCCGACGGGCTCGCTGTATTCCGGGCCACGGCCTCGTCGCCGGCAGGGCGCCGTAGAGATCGAGCAGCGACCGTCTCTTGAGCGGCAGGAGGTACGCGCCCTTCTCCTCGAGGACGAACTCGACCTCGTCCCCCGTCGCGAGCCCGTAGCGCTCGCGGATCTCGACCGGGATCGTGAGCTGTCCTTTGCTGCTGAGGCGTGCTCTTACCATCCAGGATCCTCCTTACTCTGGGAGATACATCTTACTCTGGAGGATGCGGATCCCGTGCTGAAGGCCTCTACGGCACGAGAGGGAACGTCGGCACCTTATCCGCGCGCAGCTAGAGCCACCGGGCCCCGGCGGCATCGGTCTGTGGTAGACAGCGCGACGTGCGGCTGTACCTGTCGTCGTTCCGCATGGGCGATCATCCCGAGCGGCTGCTCGAACTCCTTCCCCGCCCCGGACGGGCCGCCCTCGTCATTTCGAACGCGTGCGACGGCTACACGCCGGACGACCGTGCCCAGGGCGTCGAGCGCGAGCTCGTCGCCCTCCAGGCGCTCGGGCTCGAGCCTCGCGAGCTCGACCTACGCGCCTGCTTCGGGCGTCCTGCCGCCGTCGCCGCGGCGCTCGCCGACGCCGCGCTCGTGTGGACGCGCGGCGGCAACACGTTCCTCCTCCGACACGCGCTCGCTGAGAGCGGGGCCGACGCCGCCCTCGTCACGCTCCTTGAGCACGACGCGCTCGCCTACGGCGGCTACAGCGCAGGCGTGTGTGTCCTCGGCCCGAGCCTCCGTGGCCTCGAGCTCGCCGACGAGCCCGGCGAGGTGCAGCGCCTGTACGGAGTCCCGGCACGATGGGACGGGCTCGGCCTCATTCCCTTCGCGGTAGTCCCGCACTGCGGCTCGCCCGACCATCCCGAGACGGAGGCGTGCGAGCGCCTTGCGGAGCACTACCGCTCGCAGGGGGTCGAGCACCGGAAACTGCGCGACGGCCAAGCGATCGTCGTGAACGGAGAGCACACCGAGATCGTCTGACGCGCGCGCGTCGCGGATCCACTCGGCGAGCCGCCTCGCCCGCTCGCGGAACCGCTCCGAGTCAGCGCTTCTCGGCGTTCCGCTGCTCGCGGGGAGACGCCTCCGCAGCGGCGTCACCGAGCACGGCACGGATGCTCCGGGTGTGCTCGTCGATGTGGCGGACCGCGAGCGTGCCCGCGACCCAGTCCACGCTCCGCTCGTTCGGTCCCATCCGGAACGCGATGCGCGAGAGGTCCGCTTCCGTCAGCGCCTCGAGCAGTCGTTGCCAGCGCTCGAGGCCGTCGCGCAGCGAACGGAGGACCTCGTCGGGATCGGGCCGCAGAACGCGGCGCTTCACAAGAGCGTTCAGCGCGTGTGTCCGCTCCCAGCTGAAGTCGTGCGCAACGCCCCCCGCGAGGACGCGCTCGATCCACCGCGCCTGACGCCGAAGACCGAGCCCGACGTGGCAGCCGACGAGCCCCACCGACCATCCTTCACCTTCGCACCGAAGGTCCCACTGGTCCTCCGTGAGAGGCGTGAGGGTCGCCTCGAGCGCGGACACGCGCGACTCCAGCCGAGACCAGACCTCTCGCGAGCGCTCTGTGACCACGGCAGGGCAAGACTAGATGCGAGCAGACCGAGCACGTCCTCTCACGGAGGCGGTGCACCCGTCGCGTTCCCGACCGCTCCTCCGGTCACGTAATAGGACGCCGCGACGAGCGCACGCGTGAGGTGCGGGCGGAGCGAGACATAAAGCCGCTCCCACCGGTCCGAGGTGCGCGTCCGATCCACCGTTAGGGCCATGAATCCAGCCGTACTCGCTCCAGGTCCACTCGCTCGGGCCGGTGTAGTAGCCGTAGTAGGTCCGGAGCGAAGGCGGCGACGCTCGTCGGCGTTACGTCCGTGATCCCGTGCTCCTGGCTCCACAGGCGCAGCGTCTTGTGCGTGCTCAACTCGTACCGTCCGCCGCCACGGCCGCTCGCGCGTCGCCTCGCGTCGGCGCCAGCCGTGCCCGAGGGAGCCCGCGCGCTGAGGGCCGGCGGTCTGCCCTCCGACATCGGCCCGCGGCGTCCTGCTAGCGTCGCGGTCGTGACCATCGACCGCGACTACGTCGCGCGGAACGACGAGCAGCGCGCACGGCTGCGCGCGCTCGTCGGGCGATGCAGCGACGCCGACCTCGCCCGGCCGATGCCCGCCGGCTGGACGGTGGCGTCGGTGCTCGCGCACGCCGCCTTCTGGGACGAGCGCATCGCCGTCCTCATCGAGCGCTGGCGGAGCAGAGGCGTGGCACCGCTCCCGGAGGATCCCGTGGACGTCGAGTGGATCAACGACGCGGTCAAGCCGATGCTCCTGGCGGTCCCTCCGCGCGCGGCAGCGACGCTGGCGCTCGAGATCGCCGACCGCGTGGACGCACTCGTCGCGGCACTCCCGGACGAGTGGGTCGAGCGCGTCGTCGCGGCGGACGTGATCACTCTCGTCCGCGCCGACCATCGCCGCGAGCACCTGGACGAGATCGAGGCTCTGGTCGGATAGGCCGGGCGGTCGCGCTGCCGTCGCGGACGAGCGGACCTCAGCCGCCGAGGACGACGTGGAGCACGAGGTCGCCGGTGAAGTGCGCGATCATGGCCGACTCGAGCCCGCGTCGCCAGTACAGCCAGCCCGCGACGACGCCGAGGACGCCGTTGAGCACGACCGCCCGCATGACGACGAATGGCGTGATGGCGACGAGCGCGGCCGTCGCGGGCAGGTGACCGAGCCCGAACAAGACGGCCGCTGCGATGTTCGCCGCCCAGAAGACGGCCGCGGTGGGACGCCAGATGCGCGTGAGGAGCCACACGAGCACGGACATGACGAGGAGCCGCAGCAGGATCTCTTCGGTGATACCGCCCTCGAACGAGGCGAGGAGCCCCACGGCGCGGGCGGGGGTGGGGACGCCGTTCGCCGCCATCGCGCGACCGACGCTGCGGAACACGGTCGCGTCGAGCGCGACGATGAGCAGGCTCGCGCCGCCGCCGAGAGCCGCGGCGAGCCACGGTCGCAGCCCACGCACGGCCGCGCCGACGTCGCCGCCTGACGCGAGCGCCTCGGACACCGGGGCACGCAGGCCGACGGCGCGCGCGGCGAGCAGTCCGACGCCGGCCGCGACGGCCATCTCGACGGCCCCGTTGAGCGCGCCGCTGAGGACGAGCAGCGCGAGCGGCGGCGCGTGCGGGGCGCCCGGGAGGATCGCGAGCTCGTACGGGATGACCGCGAGCGCACCGAGCCAGCCCGCGACGGCGAGGATCGCGAACTGTCGCCACGGATAGGG
>JAJYLV010000092.1 GCA_021787445.1 Chloroflexota bacterium
TGTCGACGGGGCCGCGGACGACGTCGCCGGCGCGACGGCGACGGCGGGCGACGCCGGGGACGAGGCGCTCGGGACCGCGGCGGCGGCCGGCAGCGTGACGTTGCTCACGCCCGAGGGCCCGACCACCGCCAGGTTCCCGGTGAGCGGGTCGAACGTGATGTCGCGGCCCGCCGGAGCGCTCACGCCTGGCCCGACCGTCCCGTCGGCGGCGATGGTCGTCACCCGGCCCGCGCCTCCCGCGTCCGTGAGCACGGCGTAGCCGCCGTCGCCGAGCGCGGCGATCGCTCGCGGCGCGCCGCTCAGGGCGACGCCGTGACCGGAGCTGAAGCTGAGGTAGGCCGCGCCGTCGCGGAGCGACAGCACGGCGAACCCGCCGGAGACCCCGGAGAAGGCCGCGGCGATCCCACCCGGCGCGCTGTCGAGCGGCTTGTACGTCGCGGCGTCGACGACCGTCGTCCCCTGCGGCGAGACCAGGAGCGCGCGCTTGCCGCTCGGCTCGATGACGACCTCGCGCGGCGCGACGTCGACCTGGCTGACCGTCTCGACGGTCTTGGCCGTTGGGTCGAGGACCGAGACCGCGCCGGTCTGCGGCGCGGCGGTCCGCGGGGCCAGGGTCGCGTTCGTGCCCCCGCCGCCGTCGACGATGACCGAGGCGACGACGACCTTGCCCGCCTGGTCGACCTGGATGCTCGTCGGCGTGCCGGGGACGCTCACCGCCGTCGACGAGACGACGGTGTTCGTGCGGCTGTCGATGGCCGTGACGGTCTTGGACGCCGGGTCGAGGACGAGCACCTGGTCGGTGACCGGGTTGAGCGCGATCGTCGTCGGCTGCCCGGCGACGGGGATGACCGTCTGCTGCGCGAGCGTGCTCGCATTGAGCGCCGCGACGCTCGGCGGCGTCGTCCGCAGGACGTAGAGCGTGCCCGTGCGCGGGTCGAGGACGGACTGCTGGACGGAGGCGACGATGGCCGTCTCCGCGCCCGGCGTCGCGAGCCGTGGGCCCTGCGAGGGGAGGGCGACGAGCAGGGCGAGGGCGACGGCCACGACGGCGAGCGCGCGCGCGGGCCAGATCGGCGACGGCAGCCCGAAGCGCGGGCGGCGGCGGGCCGCGGGCGCGCGGCGGAAGCGCTCGAGCGCGACATCGACGCGCGCTGAGGGGGCCTCGAGCGGCAGCACCGCGAGGGCGTCGTCGAGGCGTGTCCAATCCGAGGTCGCGGCCTGGCAGGCGACGCAGTCGTTGAGGTGCGCGTCGGCGACGCGCGCCGCCTCCGCGTCCAGCTCCCCGTCGTGCCGGGCCGAGACGAGGCTCCGAGCGGCGTCACAGGGGAGGGCGGGCGCCTCGCCGAGGTGCTGCTCGAGGCCGCTGAAGCGCTCGAGCGTGGCCGAGCAGGAGAGGCACTGGCGGAGGTGCTCGCCGGTGGTGAGGGCCTCGGCGGGCGTCAGCTCGCCGTCGAGGTAGGCGGAGAGGATCTCCGCGGAGGGGTGCACGTCCCTGGGACGATCGGCGGCCCTACTTTGTCGCGTACACCTTCTGGAAGGCGGTCCGCGCCCGGGCGATCCGGCTGCGGACGGCGGTCAGGCTGGCACCCTGGATCTCGGCGATCTCCTTGTAGGAGTAGCCCTCGACGGCGTGGAGGAGGAGGGCGGCGGCGTTCTCCGGCGGGAGCGTGCGCAGGACGCGCCGGACGTGCTCGCGCTCGCTCACCTCGGCCGAGGAGTCGGACTCGCGCGGCTCGTCGCGCGTGTTCTCGACCTCGTGGACGCGCAGCCAGCGGAAGCGCCGGCGGCGGCGGAGGTGGTCGATGCCGGCGTTGCTCGCGACGCGGTAGAGCCACGGGAGGATCTTCGTCCCGCGCTCGAGCGACGGCAGCGCCTGGAAGGCCTTGGTGAAGGCGTCCTGGGTGACGTCGTCGGCGAGCTCGGGGTCGCCGAGGAGGCGCAGGAGGAAGGAGTAGATGCGCGTCTTGTACGCGGTGTAGAGGGCGTCGAAGGCCTCGTGGCGCGACTCGAGGGCGAGCGCCAGGAGCTGCGCGTCCGAGGGCGCGCCGGACGGCGCGACGGCACGGCTACCGTTCGCTCGGGCGGCCGGATCGAGCGAGGAGAACGCCAGGGCGATGGCGGGCATTGCCTCGGAGGTTAACGCGACAGGACGATGTTGAGCACCAGGTTGGCCGTCGGCTTGATCCTTTTTACCTGTTCCTTGTATCCGGGCGCCGTGAAGTGGAGGTCGTACTCGACGTCGGCCTTGGGGAAGTCCATGAAGTAGACGCCGCGGTCGTCGGTCCGCGGGCTGTGCTCGCGGCAGCCGATGGGGCCGATCTCGATGCACGCGCCGACGATGGGCATGCCGAGCTCGTCCACGACGACGCCCTCGACGCGGAAGTAGCCGTACTGGAGGGGCGGTGTGGGCGTCGCGGGCGGCTCCGTCGGCGCGAGCTTCACCGGCTGGCCGTTCGGCGCGATGCCGATGATCGGCGACGCGCTCGGGTTCGGCAGCGTCGCCGGGACGTTCGTCGCCCAGTAGCCCCAGCCGAGCACGCCGAGCGCGATGGCGAAGGGCACGCCGAGGGACAGCACCGTCCACGTGAACGGGTCCTTCCAGTCGATCCGCGGCTTCCTCACCGCTCACCAGTGTGCGGCACGCGCGCCCGCTACGGCGAGGCGAACCCCTCGTAGGCCATGACGTTGTCGCCGCCCGACGCGAGCTCGGTGACGATGGCCGAGAGCGTGCCGTCGGCGCCGTCGACGACGACCGAGTACTGCGTGTCGTCGCTCAGCCCCGCGAGGTCGCGCGGATCGATGCGGATGGAGTCGGCGGGGGTGATGGTGAAGGGGTACGTGAGCACGAGCGTCTGATCGGTGAAGCGGTAGAAGCTCAGCTGCCCGCTCGTCGCGCTCGCGGACTGGATGATGATCGGCGTCGTCCAGCCGCTCGCGCCGCCGAGCGTGCGCGTGACGTTGGGGAGGTAGAAGCGCTTCGCCGGCGTCGCCTGCGCGGTGTAGCCCATCGCCGTCGCGGAGCTGATGACGTTGACGGCGGCGGCGAGGCTGCCGGTCGTCCCCGTCGGCAGCTCGACGGTGAACGAGTACTCGCCGTCGGCGAGGCACACGTCCTGTCCGGCCGAGCCGCACACGGGCTGGGTCACGTCGCCGTTGAAGTAGCGCGGGTCGAACGGGTGCGAGGCGCCGGGCGCGATCGAGCCGAGCGGGAACGCCTTCGGCGTCCCGCCGCCGCCGAGCGGGCGGAAGGTGAGCGTCGGGGAGACGGCGGCCGTCCCCATGTTCTGCACGACGATCGTGCTCACGCGGCCGACGCCCTGCGCGTTCTTCGCCGCGTAGGGGCCGTAGAGCGTCGCGCCGCCGGTCACCAGGCCGTCCTGCGCGTACGCGACGGGGTTCGCGACGCTCGGCGCGTCGTTCTGCGAGTTCACGACGACCGCGATGGGCCCGCCCGCGGTGACGGTGACGGCGTACTGGTGGCCGTCGACGAGCCCGGTCTCCCAGTTGGGGTCGATGGGCTGCGAGCGGCCGGGCTGGATCGTCCGCTGCGAGGTCCAGTCGGGGGCGGTGCCGTCGAAGCTCACGAAGTGCGCCTGCGCGATGACGGCGCTCGTGCCGAGGTTCTGGATGATGAAGGGCGTGTCGTAGCCGTAGAAGCGGCGCGTGACGTTGGGCAGGAACACGCTCGAGGACCCCGACGAGTAGCCGTCGTAGGACATCGCCTCGGCGCGGTCGCCCGTGCCGGCCTGCTCGTTGACGACGGAGACGACGTTCGCGCCGAAGCTCTGGACGACGACGGAGAACTGGCTGTCGTCGGGGAGGTCGGCGTCCTTGTCGGGGATGTCGGCGTAGGAGGCGCTCGGCTGCAGGTTCGCGATCTTGCGGCACACGACGAGGGCGCCGCTGGAGAAGCCGTAGAAGGAGACCTCGAGGGTGGTCGCGACGGTCCCGACGTTCTGCACGATGAAGGGGGTGTCCCAGCCGTCGGCGCCGCCGAGGGTCTTCGTCACGTTCGGCAGGTAGACCGTCCGCGTCGGCGTCCCCGTCTGGTCGCACGTCGTCGCCGGAGAGGCGCCGACCTTCCACATCGCCGCGTCCTCGCGCGTCGCGTTGACGACCTGGAAGAGCGGCGTGTCGTACTGCTGGTAGCCCTGCGACGCCGCGAGGAAGTGCAGCTGCTGCTGCGCGGTGACGAGGTTGTTCGGCGGGAAGTCGATCTCGTAGTAGCCGGTCGCGTCGGTGGTCGTCGTGCAGCGCACCAGGGACGGGCCGAGGATCACGCACACGTTCGCGAGCGCGGCGTGGGTCTGCGCGTCGGTCACGTAGCCGTAGACGTACGTGTTCGAGCTCTGCGCCGCGGCGGGGCGGGCCACCAGGACGCTCGAGAGGACGAGGGCCACGAGCGCGGCGGCGCGCGAGGCGCGCATAGCGCGTATAGAAGGATGGGCGAGGGAGACCATGCGAGATGAGTAACGCACAGACGACGGCGGTGTTGGGTCACGATCGCGTAAAGGCGAGCGTGGTCGCGCCCTCTTACTCGAGCGTCAGCCTCTCGATCGAGCGGTGTGCCGCCTCGTCGTTCCCGATCCCGCCGACGAGGTAGAGGCCGCCGGGCGTCGGCACGAGATCGCCGAGCGCGCGAGGCTCCTTCGGCGAGGGGAAGGCCGTCCACCTGTTCGTCGCGGGATCCCACACCTCGGCGTCGGCGAAGGGCACCCAGTTCGTGCGCCCCGGCTGCTCGACCGATCCGCCGGTGACGAGCACGCGGCCATCCGGGAGGACCGCCGCCTGCGCGACGAGGCGCGGCGTCACCAGCGACCCCGCGTAGCGCATGGTGTTGGTCAGGTGGTCGTAGCGCTCGGCCGTGCCCGAGGCGCCGTTCTGCCCGCCGATGAAGAGGACGTCGCCGCTCGGGAGCACGACCATCGTGTGCTGCACGCGCGGCGTCGAGAACGACGGCCCCGCCGTCCAGCGGTCGCGCTGCGGGTCGTAGATCTCGGTCGTCTTCAAGGGGCGGCCCATCTGGTCGAGCCCGCCGGCGACGAGGACGCGGCCGTCGGGCAGCGTCGCCATCGAGAAGCGCACGCGCGGGTGTGAGAGCGGCGCGGCCTCGCGCCACGTGTCGGTGGTCGGGTCGTAGATCTCGCTCGAGGCGAGCGGGCGCGTGTCGTAGTTGCCGCCGGTGACGAGGACCTCGCCGTCTTGGAGCGCCGCGGCGCCGTGGTCGCTCCGCGCCTGGAGGAGCGGCGCCGCGGGCACCCAGGTGTTCTTCTCGGGGATGAACACGTTGACGGCGTCGACGGACTCGAAGTGGTCGACGATCCACTCGACGCCGCCGGCGACGACGACGTGGCCGTTCGGCAGCGTCGTCGCCGTCTGGTGCAGGCGCCCCGGCATCTTCTCCGGCAGCAGCGTCACCTTGCCGCTGAGGGGATGGATGAGCTCGCTCGTCGGGTTGACGACGCGGGGGTCGTTCTGGTCGAGGCCGCCGAAGACGAGGATGTTGCCGCCCTTCACCGCGAGCGCCGTCGCGTACGCGCGCGGGCGCTCGAGAGAGCCGACGACGGCCCACTTGCCCGTCAGCGGCGCGGGCGCCCACACGCTCGCGCGCGCGAGCGCGAGCGCGACGACCGCGACGAGGACGGCTGCCCCCTTCACCCTTCCGAGAGCCTAAAGGGGCCGGGCGAGGACCTCGTTACGAGACCGGTGCAGAACCCTCACGCGCCGTTGACGGAGGGCGGACCAGCCCATGCACCGCCGGCTCGCTGACAGGGCGGCCGACGGGAGACCCGCCGCTCCGTCAGGGAGGTCTACGGAATGGGCGTTCGCACACTCGCTCTCGCGTCGGGCGTCCTCGTGTCGCTCGCCGCCTCCGCGTGCAGCACGCCGGCGCCCGCGGTCAAAGGCGTGCAGAACCCGGGCGGCGGCCCGGCCGTCGCAGCGCAGATGAACGCGGATCCATCGCTGACGCAGGGGATGCTCCCGGGGAGCTCGTCGTACATCGGCGCGAGCGTCGACGGCTCGCTCATCGGCTTCCTCACCGCCGAGGGGAAGATCGTCTGGTACAAGACGCACTGATCCGTTGACCAGCGCTGCTGCCCTTCTCCTCGTACTCAGGCTCGGCGCGACTCGCGCAATACAGCGACCACCTCTTCCGAATGCGCGAGTCCCCCGATCCTTCGGATGCGCAAAACGGTAGTGTAGAAATCAGCAAAACGGTAGTCTAGAAGCCAGCGATCCGGTAGTGTATGGAGTCGTGGCAGCCACTTCTACCCCGGAGCTGGAGTACCGACCGCGCGTGGTGGACGACGAATTCGCTGAGTTGATCCGCCAACTGCCGGCCATCGTCTTCCAGGGTGCGAAGGCCGTCGGCAAGACACGAACAGCCCAGCGCTTGGCGAAGACGGCGTGGCAACTCGACACGGAGGCTCACCTCGCCGTCGCCCTTGCGGACCCGTCGGTCTTGCTCGGCGGAGAGACGCCGGTCTTGATCGATGAGTGGCAACACGCTCCAGCCTTGTGGGACAAGGTCCGCCGCGCCGTGGATGAGGGCGCCACCGCCGGCGCCTACATCCTCACGGGTTCGGCGCTGCCAAAGGGCGCAGGCTTTCACTCGGGAGCTGGTCGCATCGTGACCATCCGGATGCGCCCTCTCTCGCTCGTCGAGCGCGGTGTCGAGCGACCCGCGGTCAGCCTGAGAAGCCTCGTGGACGGCCGCCGACCTCGGATCGAGGGACACAGCACCTGCGACCTGCGGCGCTACGCGGACGAGATCGTAGGGTCCGGCTTCCCAGGCATGCGCGGACTCACGGGCCGAGCTCTCCGCGCGCAGCTGGACGGATACATCACGCACATCATCGACCGCGACTTCCCGGAGTTCGGACACAAGGTGCGTAAGCCCGCGGTGCTCAAGCGCTGGATGACGGCGTACGCCGCGGCGACAGCGACGACGACCGCATACGAGAAGATCCGTGACGCAGCGACGTCGGATCAGGGTGAGAAGCCCGCCAAGAGCGTGGTCCTCCCATACCGCGACATCCTCGAGCGACTCTGGGTCCTTGACCCGGTGCCCGCCTGGCTCCCCACACGCTCCCACCTCGGAAGGCTCGCCCAGCCCCCCAAGCACCATCTGGTCGACCCTGCCCTCGCGGCGCGCCTCCTCGGTATCGACGCGACGGCGCTGGTCGAAGGGATGGCGACCGGACCCACGCTCCCGCGCGACGGAACGCTTCTCGGCGCGCTATTCGACTCCTTGGTCACGCAGTCGGTGCGCGTCTACGCGCAGCACGCCGAAGCCTCAGTAAAGCACCTGCGTACGGCGCACGGAGAGCATGAGGTCGACCTCGTCGTCGAGCGTCCCGACGGACGGGTAGTCGCGATCGAGGTCAAGCTCACGCAGGTCCCCAGCGATGGCGACCTCCGGCATCTCCGCTGGCTACGAGACGAGATCAAGGACGACCTACTTGACGCGGTCGTCATCACAACGGGATCGGAAGCCTACCGACGACCGGACGGGATAGCCGTGGTGCCAGCAGCACTGCTCGGCCCGTAGGTCGCTACCTCGAGACTCGGACGAGTTCGCGCTCCAGCTCGACTGCGCGCTCGCGCTCGATGGTCCGGAGGCGGCGAAGCGCCTGAGCGAGCAGAGGGCGTTCGTCGGGCTCGTGCCTCTTCGCCCGATCGGCCGGATCGCACTGCGCCTCGGTGACGTCCGCGAGGCCGAGGCCGCCGTGCGGCATCTGCTCGAGCAGTCGCCGCGCGACGTCGAGACGCTGCTCCTGGCCTCGGAGTGGCAGGCGGGACGCGGCGACCTCGCGTCGGCGCTCGGCCACCTCGACGACGCGC
>JAJYLV010000093.1 GCA_021787445.1 Chloroflexota bacterium
CTCTCTCGTCCTCACCGGTCCGCGGAGGGGGGACCGGCGGGACGCTCACTGCTTAGGCAGCGAGGGCGTAAGAGTTGTCGGCAGTTATCCGACTGCTGCTCGGTTCACGGGGTGAACAGCACCCCCGACTCGCAACGGATCGCTCTCCTGCCCTGTCGAAACCACGCATCCCCGTGGTCCCGCGAGGGACGACACATATTGTACGCGGCCGGCCCCGCCCGCTTGGCACCGTCCTAGCCTGAAAGCGTGCGATCGTTGGTCGTCGTCGTGACCGTCATCACGCTTCTCGCCGCGTGCCGACCCGCCGCGGCGACGCCGTCGATCTCGCCGACGCCGCTCCCCACCTTGCCTCCTCTCGGCACATCGCCTCCGCTCGCGACGCCCACGCCGCACGCGACACCGACGCCTACGCCGGCTCCTGTCCCGACGGCGACGAAGGCCGCCGCGCCGATCCGCTACGTCGCCATCGGCGCCTCGGACACCGTCGGCATCGGGTCGGTGGACCCAACGAGGGGATCGTGGCCGTCGCGGATCGCGATGCTGCTGCCACCCGGCAGCACGTACCGCAACCTCGGCGTGGCGGGCTCGCTCGCGGCGCAGGCCGCGCACGAGCAGCTGCCGACCGCCGTCGCCGAGGACCCGGATCTCGTCACGATCTGGCTCGCGGTGAACGACATCAACGCCCAGGTCTCGGACAAGGACTACGCGACGGCGCTCAACGCGATCGTCGACGGCCTCACGAAGACCACGCACGCGCGGATCTTCATCGGCGACGTGCCCGACCTGCGTGCCGTCCCGGCGTACGCCGGCGTGGATCGGTCGAAGCTGATCGCTGTCGTCGCGGCGTACAACGAAGTGATCCGCGGCATCGCGGCGCAGCACTCCGACCGCGTCGTCGTGGTCGATCTGTTCACCGGGTCCGCCGCTCTCATGACGCAGGTCACTGTCTCACCCGACGGTTTCCATCCGTCCGACGCGGGCTACGAGCTCATCGCCGAGCGCTTCGCCGCGGCGATGCGCAAGAGCGGCGTGGCGCTCCGGTAGGCCTCAGCGCCCTCCGGAGCGGGGCGGGCCACCCCAGCGCGATCGGTAGGGGGACGGTGACGGCCCGGGTCCGAAGACCCGTCGCGGCGCCCCGGGACGTCGCATCGGCGGACGGCCGCGGAGCGGCGCGCGTCCGACGGGTCCGCGGGCACCGGGAGCGGTGGAGCTGATGACGACGCGACGATCCGGCTCCACGCCGACCGATCCGGTGCGCAGCCCCGGCGTCGCCTGCACCGCCAGGTGCACGATCCGTCGCTCGTACGCGAGCATCGGCTCGAGCGTGACGGCCTGTCCCGTCGCCTTCACGCGCTCGGCGACGCGCCGCGCCATCTCCTTGAGCTGCTCCTCGCGCCGGCGGCGATAGCCCTCGACGTCGACCGGCACGTGCACCGTGCGCCCCGCGCGCTTCGACGTGATGGCCGACACGACCTGCTGCAGCGCGACGAGGTTCTCGCCGCCGCGCCCGATGAGGACGCCGAGCTCGGAGCCCTGCACCTCGAGGCTCTCGTGTCCCGGTATCTGCTCGATCTTGACCTCGGCCTCGATGCCCATCGCCTCGAGCAGCTCCGCGAGCACCTCGGCGCCGACCGGGAGCTCTTCCGCGTACGCGGCCGGGGCCTCCTCGTCCTCGTCGAGCTCCGCGCGCGGCGCGCCGGGGCGACGCGGCACCTCGGCCTCGTCGACCTGCGGCTGCTGCTCGTCCGCATCGGACTCCTCGTACGAGAGGAGCACGCGGGCGTCTTCGCCCCCGAGCCCCAGCATGTTCGCTGGCTTCCCCTTGTCGAGCACCTCGATGTCGACCTGGTCGCGACGCCGGTCGAGCTCGCGCAGTCCACGCTCGATCGCTTCCTCGACGGTGCGGCCGGTGAATTCGTCGCCGCGGATCGGGCTCACCGTCCCCTCCTTCTGCGCCGCTTCGCGCGGCGCGCGTCCTCGTCGTCGCTCGTTCGCGCCGGTACCGCGCCCATGTCGGCCTCGACCTCCGCGACAGCGACGCGCTGCTGGCGCGCGATGAACGCGTCGGCCGGCGTCGGGATGCCGCGAAGGAACGGCAGCCAGCGCGGGAGCTGTCCCCATCCGCTGACGAAGTATTGCTGGACGATCTGAACGAATGTCGACACCACCCAATAGACGGCCAGGCCCGACTGGTACTGGTAGGCGAAGAACACCGTGATGAGCGGGAAGTAGTAGCTCATCGACTGCGTCATGCGCGTCTGCGGGTCGTCGCTCTTCGGCTGGTTCGCGGGCATCGCCATGAGCGACGCGATGAGCTGGAAGGTGCCCGCGAAGGCCGGGAGGATCAGGCCGGTCGGGATGCCGATGTCCGCGTTCCGGCAGGCGAGCCCGGTGAGGGTCGTCCCGTTCTCGACGCAGGAGGTGATCCACGGCAGCCAGTGCGCGGTGAGGTCGAGGTGGTCGGATCCGCCGATGGGCGTCGGAATGAACGACCAGATCGTGTTCCGCAGCTCGTCGCCGGTGAAGTGCGGCGCGTTGAGGAAGGCCGCGTACATGGCGAAGAGGATCGGCATCTGCAGGAGGAGCGGCAGGCACCCCATCGCGGGGTTCACGCCGCGCTCGCGGTAGAGCTTCATCTGCTCCTCGGCGATCCGCTGCTTGTCCTTGCCGTACTTCTGCTGGAGCTCTTTCATCGCCGGACCGATCTCCTGCATCGCGCGCTGTGATCGGATCTGCGTGACGTAGAGCGGGTAGAGGACGAGCCGGATGAGGATCGTCACCATGACGATGGCGAAGCCGAAGTCGGGGATGAGGTCGTACGCCCCGACGAGGAGCGAGAGCAGCGGGTTGACGAGGAGGAAGTTCCAGTAGGGCGCGAAGACCTGCACTAGCGGTGTCCCCTCTCTGGCACGGGGTCGTACCCGCCTCGGGCGAAGGGGTGGCACGACAGCACGCGGCGGACCGCGAGGAAGGAGCCGACCGCCACGCCGTGCCGCTCGACCGCTTCCATCGCGTACTCCGAGCACGTCGGCGTGTAGCGGCAGGCCGGCGGCAGCATCGGGCTGACCGCGCGCTTGTACCAACGCAGCGCCAGGAGGACGGCCTGTTTCACGGCGTACCCAGTACGGCGTCGAGCTGCATCCGGACAGCCGCGCTCAGGCTGTCGTACGGAGCGTCCACGGCCGGAGCCCGCACGAGCACGAACACGTCCGTCCCCGGCGCGCTCGTCCGCTCTCGCAGCGCGACGCGCAGCGCCTCGCGGATGCGGCGCCGGGCGCGGTTCCGCCGCACGGCCGCACCGACCGAGCGCGGCGAAGCGACCGCGATCCTCACGCTCGCGAGGCCGTTGCGGCGGGCGCGCATCGAGAAGAGCGTGTGGGCCCGCTGCTCACCCTCGGCGCGAACGAGCTCGACGTCCTTCGTGCGACGCAGACGCTCCGCGCGCATCGCCTCCGTCAGCGCGTGACGGTGAGACGTGCGCGGCCTCGCGCGCGCCGACGCGCGAGAACGGTGCGGCCTCCGGTCGTGCGCATGCGCGCACGGAAACCGTGCACGCGTGCGCGACGCCGCGCTTTTGGCTGGTACGTACGCTTCACGTCGGTGGTCCCCTTCTCGGAAAGCTCGATGGAGAGCAGGCGCGTCTCCCATGACGTCGCCCCGCCTGTCTCGCTTGAGTGTACGGCGCGATCGGATGAGCATCAGTGGCGGCTCAGCGGCGGCAAGGCACTGCCCTCGATGCAAGGCGCTGGGGTATAGTTCGCGCGCTTCCGGGGAGCGTCCGATGACCTCGCGGCTCTCACGCGATCCGTCCGGTGTAGCGGGTATGTCATCGCAGATGGGAAGGGCAGGATGGCGCAGGAACGGGTAGAGGGCCGCGACCTGAGGGGTGTGTGGTCGAGCGCGCTCGGGGAGCTGCAGCTCGGCGTCTCGAAGGCGAACTTCGACACCTGGTTCAAGGAGACGTCGGTCCTGTCCGAAGAGGATGACGTCTACTGCGTCGGGGTCCCCAACGCGTTCGCACGCGAGTGGCTCGAGAAGAAGTACCGCCCCCAGGTGCGGGAGGCGCTCCGGCACATCGTCGGCCGCACCGTCGACGTGCGCTTCGTGACCACCTCCGGTACGCCCGGGTCGCCGCGCGCCCCAGGCTCTTCCGCGCCGCCGGACGGGGTCGAGACGCGTCCGGCCGTGGCGCCGCCCGACCGTCGCGAGCTGCCGGTCACGGCCGTCCTCAATCCGCGATACGCGTTCTCGACCTTCGTGGTGGGCTCGAACAACCGCCTCGCCCATGCGGCCGCCCTCTCCGTAGCCGAGCGGCCCGGCCACTCCTACAACCCTCTCTTCATCTACGGAGGGAGTGGCCTCGGCAAGACGCACCTCATGCACGCGATCGGGAACGCCGTCATGTCGCGGCATCCGCGCAAGCGCGTCGGGTACGCGACGAGCGAGAAGTTCACCAACGAGTTCATCAATGCCATCCGCGCACAGAAGACCGAGGACTTCCGCGAGCGCTACCGCCGGATAGACGTGCTCCTCATCGACGACATCCAGTTCATCGCCGGCAAGGAGAGCACCCAGGACGAGTTCTTCCATACGTTCAACGCGATCCATGAGGAGGGGAAGCAGATCGTCCTGTCGAGCGACCGGCCGCCGAAGGCGATCGCCAGCCTCGAGGAGCGGCTCCGGTCGCGGTTCGAGTGGGGGCTCATCGCGGATATCTCGCCGCCCGACCTCGAGACGCGCATCGCCATCCTCCGCGCGAAGGCGGAGGCCCAGAACGTTGCGGTGCCGCCACCCGTCATCGACTACCTCGCCCAGCGGATCGTGTCGAACATCCGCGAGCTCGAGGGCGCGCTGACGCGGGTCGTGGCGTACGCGACCCTCAATGCCGTGCCCGTCACGACGGACCTCGCCCAGCAGATGCTGCAGAACATCCTGCAGACGCCGCGGCGTCAGAACCTCTCGCCCGAGAAGATCGTCGAGGTCGTCGCGCGCTACTACCAGGTCCCGGTCGACCAGCTCCGCGGCAAGGCGCGCGACAAGCAGATCGTCCTCCCTCGCCAGGTGGCGATGTACCTCATGCGCGAAGAGACGGAAGCGCCGCTGCTGCGCATCGGCGCCGCGCTCGGCGGCCGCGACCACTCCACCGTCCTGCACGGCTGCGAGAAGATCGAGCGGGAGATGTCCGAGAGCGACGACTTCCGCCGCGAGGTCGGGGCGCTGCGGGAGATGCTGTACGCGGGGTGACGCGCCTCACACCCCTTCATTTCCGGGCATTCTTTGTGGATAAGGCCCAGATTCCTGTGGAAAAGGCTCTCCTTTTGTGGACAACGGCCTCCCGGGCCATGTCGATAGCACTGCCCTATGTAGAGAACGCGGACACGCTGCTGCGCGCCGTCCCGGGGATCCCACCGGGAGTCCACCCCGCCCGGGATGCCGAAGCCCTTGTGGTGGTGCGGCCAACAGGGGCAAGCCGTATGGTCCACAGCACTACTGCTACGGCTACGGATATAGACCGACATCTACCCACCAGGAGAGGGACGGGAGGGACCGCGTGAAGGTCGCTTGCCTCCAGGAGAACCTGGCTCGCGGGCTTCAGCTCGCGGGGCGAGGCGTCTCGACGCGTACGACGCTGCCCATCTTGAGCAACGTCCTGCTGCGTACGGAGGGTGGACGCCTGAAGCTCACGGCGACGAACCTCGAGGTCGGGATCAACTGCTGGGTCCCGGCCAAGGTGGAGGACGAGGGCTCCATCACCGTCCCGGCAAAGCTGTTCACCGACTTCGTGAACTCGCTTCCTCCGGGGCAGATCGAGATGTCGCTCAACGTGCGAACGAAGAGCGTCCACATCAAGAGCGGCCCGTTCGAGGCCAATCTCAAAGGACTCGACGCCGAGGAGTTCCCGATCATCCCCGGGGTCCCGGAGAAGCCGACGACGAAGATCGCCCAGAGCGTGCTCCGCCGCATGATCCGAGAGGTGGCGTTCGTCGCGGCGACCGACGACAGCCGGCCCGTGCTCACGGGAGTGCTCACGACGTTCGAGGGCGGAGAGGTCCTCATGGCGGCGGCCGACCCCTACCGCCTCTCGGTCCGCCGCGCGCAGCTCCTCGTCCCCGTCGCGGAGAAGGTAGAGATCATCGTTCCGGCGAAGAGCCTCCTCGAGGTCGAGCGCATCCTCGAGGACGTGGACGACGCGGTCGAGATCTTCGTGACGCCGAACAGCAGCCAGGTCATCTTCCACACCGAGGCCGCCGACCTCGTGTCCCGCGTCATCGAGGGGCAATTCCCCAACTACAAGCAGGTCATACCCGCATCGAGCCAGACGACAGTCATCGTGCAGCGCGACGAGCTGCTCAAGGCGACCCGGCTGGCGTCGTACTTCGCGCGGGACGCGGCGAACATCGTCCGCTTCCAGGTCGACCCGACGAGCGAGACGCCCCTGGTCGTGAGCGCGACCGCGGCCGAGGTGGGCGACAACACGGGACGGATCGAGGCGACGGTGCAGGGGCAGCCAACGACGATCGCCTTCAACAGCCGCTTCGTGCAGGACGCGCTGGCGAGCCTCTCCGCGCCGGAGATCAAGCTCGAGCTGAGCGGACCGCTCGCTCCCGGCGTCGTGCGCGTGCTCGGGGAAGAGGAGACCTACCTGCACGTGGTGATGCCGCTGCGGATCCCCAGCTAGCTCGGCGTGCGTGTCCGCGGATCGGACTTACGCCTCAGGGAGACCGTCGCCCGCCGCGCGCCTCCGTCTCGTACCTAGTGCGCGTTAGTCGAGTGATCCTCGAGGGCTTCCGAAGCTACGACCACACGGACATCGAGCTCGGCGACGGAGTGACCGCCTTTGTCGGCCCTAACGGCGCCGGGAAGACGAACATCCTCGAGGCGATCCACCTTCTCGCGCGCGGCGAGTCGCCGCGCGCGCGGGAGGACGCGGAGCTGGTGCGCTGGGGCGCGGCGGTCGCGCGCGCCGGCGCCGAGACGGAGCGCGCGGGCACGCGCGAGCGCGTCGAGGTCGTGGTCGTCGCACCGGTACCCGGCGAGCGCCGCCGGCCGCGGCGCTACTTCATCAACGGCGCACCCAGGCGCCCCGAGGACGCGCTCGGGCGCGTCGTGGTGGTCGCCTTCTTCCCCGAGGACGTCGATCTGCTCAGCGATGCTCCGAGCGCCCGGCGGCGCTATGTGGATGCGATGATCGCGCAGCTCGACCGGCGTCATCGCGTGGAGGTGCGCGAATATCAACGCGTCCTCGAGCAGCGCAACGCGCTGCTGCGCGCGCTGCGCGACGAGGGGACCGTGGACGAAGGCGAGACCGCGTTCTGGGACGGGGAGGTCTGCCGCCTGGGGGCGGCGATCTCGCTGCGCCGCATGCGCGCGGTGCGCGAGATGCGCGGCGCCTTCCGCGACGCCGTGGAGCGCTGGGGCGGCGAGCACGAGGTCGACGTCGCGTACGCGACGCCGGCCGAAGGCGAGACGGAGGTCGAGCGCGCCGAGGCGTACGCGCGCCTCCTCGCCGGCAAGCGCGAGAAGGAGATGTGGCAGGCGACGACCCTCGTCGGGCCGCACCGCGAGGACCTCGCCGTGACGTCGGCGGGGCGCGAGATCCCGTCGTTCGCCTCGCGCGGCGAGCAGCGCACCGTGGTGCTCGCCCTGAAGATCGCCGAAGCCGCGTGGCTGCGCGAGCGGACGGCAACGACCCCGATCTTCCTCTTGGACGACGTCCTATCCGAGCTGGATCCGGATCGGCGCCAGCGTCTGATCGACGCGATCCCAC
>JAJYLV010000094.1 GCA_021787445.1 Chloroflexota bacterium
CCGAGGCGCTGCGGCATCCCAAGATGGCGGTCACGCTCGACGAGCGGAGCGTTCCCGTGCGCGGCGGGACCGTGCTGCGCATCGACGGCGAGGCGCACACGAAGCGGCGCCGGCTGCTCAACCGCCTGGTGTTCCGCGGCGGCCACCAGCGGCTGCGGGCCGAGGTGCTGCGCCCCGCGGTCGAGCGCGAGCTCGCGCTCGCACGGTCGCGCGCCGGCGCGGACGGCGTCGCGCGCGTCGACGCCGTGTCGTTCTGCCTCCGCGTGCTCACCGAGCTCGTCGCGACGATGATCGGCCTCGACGAAGAGCAGATGCGCGCCGACATGGAGGAGCTCTTCCGTCTCCAGGCCGAGCTCGACGCCTTTCCGCGCTTCAAGACGCAGCTCCTCGGAGCGGCTCCACTCGACGAGGGCGACGAGGCGCGCGTGCAGGAGGCGCTCGACCGCCTCCGCGTCGCGAAGGACCTCTTCGCCGAGCGCTGGGTGCGCCCTGCGCTCGAGGCCCGGCGCGACCTGGTGCGGCGGCACGACGCCGGCGAGATCGGCGACGACGAGCTGCCAAGCGACCTCCTGGCGATGGTGGCCGCGCACGCCGATCCCGCGTTCGACGCCGACGCGGATCTCCCGGTGCGCCACGCCGTCATCGACTTCCTCCACGCGGGGACGGGGACGAGCGTCGGCGGCGTCGTGCATACGGCGAACGAGCTCGAGCGCTGGTGGCGCGACCACCCCGAGGACCGCGAGCGCCGGCTCGACCCCGCGTTCCTCTCGGCCGCCGTCTACGAGACGCTGCGCCTCCACTCCGCCAATCCCGCCGAGATCCGCCGCGCGACGGAGGACGTGACGCTGTCGGCCGGGACGCGCATCCCGGCGGGCCGCGACGCCGCGCTGCGGACCGGGATGGCGCACCGCGACCGCGGGGTGTGGGGTCCGGATGCCGACGTCTTCGACCCGCACCGCGTTCCGCCGCCGGGCATCGCCGCCTATGGGCTCGCCTTCGGCGCCGGGCCGCACATGTGCTACGGCCTGCCCCTCGCGGTCGGCGACGACGGCGTCGACGGCAACCTCGTGCTCCTCCTGCGCTCGCTGTACGAGGCCGGGATGGAGCCCGACCCGGACGACGCTCCGTCCTATCGCCCCGGCGTCGCGTACGCGGACCTGCGCAACTTCGACCGCTATCCCATCCGCCTCCGGACGGCGGCATAGTGGCGGGGCGCGTCGAGGGACGCGTCGCCATCGTGACGGGCGGCGCCCACGGCCTCGGCCGCGCCTACTGCGAAGGTCTCGCGGCCGAGGGAGCGCGCGTCGTCGTCGCCGACGTCGACGTGGAGGCGGCGACGGCGGTCGCGAGCGCGCTCGGACGCCGTGGCGCGAAGGCGCTCCCCCTCGCGACCGACGTGGCCGACGAGCACAGCGCGGTCGCGATGGCCGAGCGGACGGTGGAGCGTTTCGGCCGCATCGACCTGCTCGTCAACAACGCCGCCGTCTTCGCCACGATCCCGATCAGCCGCGGCGGCATCGAGGACATCAGCGTCGAGGAGTGGGACCGCGTCATGGCCGTCAACCTGCGCGGCGTGTTCCTCGCATCGCGTGCCGTCGTCCCGACGATGAAGCGGCAGCGGTCGGGGAAGATCGTGAACGTCTCGTCGGGGACGGCCTTCAGCGGCTCCGCCGGGCGCATCCACTACGTCGCCTCGAAGGGCGGCGTCGTCTCGTTCACCCGCACGCTCGCGAGAGAGCTCGGTCCGTTCGGCATCACGGTCAACGCGATCGCGCCCGGCGCGACCGAGAGCGAGGCGATGGGGCCCGCGGAGCGCGGCCGCCTCGAGAAGCGCGCCGGCGAGCGCGCGCTCGCGCGCGTCGAGACGCCGGCAGACCTGGTGGGGACGCTCCTCTACCTCGCCTCCGGCGACAGCGACTTCGTGACCGGGCAGACGCTCGTCGTCGACGGCGGAGCCGTGATGCGCTGAGGCCTCAGGCGAGAGCGACGAGCGCGTCGACCGCGACGGCCCCGCGCGACCCACCCCGGACGATCACCGGATTGAGGTCGAGCTGGGACAGGCGGCCATCGAGGTCGACCGCCATCTCGGAGACGCGCAGCACGAGGTCGACCAAGGCGTCGAGGTCGGCCGGCTCGCGTCCACGCACTCCTCGGAGGAGGTCGACGCCGCGGAGCTCGTCGAGCATCTCGCGGACATCCGCCTCCCTGAGCGGTGGCAGCCTGAGTGACACGTCCTTCAGGGTCTCCACGAAGATGCCGCCGAGACCGACCGCGAGCACTGGCCCGAGGCGCTCGTCGACGGTGACGCCGACGAGGCACTCCGCGACGCCCTTCTCCATGTGCTGCACCAGGATCCCGGCCCCCGGCGCCAGACGCGCGACCTCGGTGTAAGCCTCGCGCACCGCCGCCGCGTCGCGCAGGTCCGCGCGCACCGCGCCGAGGTCGCTCTTGTGCGCGACGTCGGCCTTGAGGACGACCGGGTATCCGAGCCGGTCGGCCGCCGCGGCCGAGGCATCGGCGGATCCGCAGTGGATCGTCTCGGTGAACGGGATCCCGTATGCGGCGAGGAGCCGCGCGGCCCCCTCGACCGAGAGGCGCCCCTCCCCGGGCGGCAGCGCGAGGTCCGCGGGCGCGGATCGACGGATCGGCGCGACGCGCTCACCGGCCCGGGCACGGCGTCCGTTGGACGACACGAGCGAGCGGATCGCGCCGAGCGCCTTCTCGTACTCCTCCACCAGAGGCACGCCGAGCTCGTCGAAGAGGGCGTGCCACTCCGGAGCGAGCGCTTCCGACGCGCGCGTGAGCGCGACCGCGAGCTTTCCCCCACCGCGGACGACCGCCGCCGCTCGCTCCCAGCTCGCGCGCAGGGCGTCGGTCGGCCTCTCGGGCAGGTTGAGGCGGACCCCCACGACCGCGACCTCCCGATCCGAGGCGAGCAGCTCGAGCGCGCGGAAGAAGCGCTCCGGATCGGTGCGGAGGAGGTCCTCCACGTCGAGCGGGTTGCCGAGGAGCGTCGGCTTGCCGACGAGCTCGGCGAGCTCGGCGCGGCGCGCGGGCTCCGGGAGGCGCACGCCGACGCGGGCCGCGAGGTCCGAGAGGAGGGTGCAGTCGCCGCCCGAGATGGTGACGAGGCCGACGCCGTCGCCCTCGAGGCGCTTGCGCGCGCGGGAGAAGAGGGCGACGGTCTCGAGGAGCTCGTCGACGTTCGCGACGGCGACGACGCCGGTCTGGCGGAAGAGAGCGTCCCAGACGGCGCCCGACGCGGCGAGCCGTCCGGTGTGGGCGAGGACGTTGCGTCGCGCGCGCTCGGATCGTCCGACGCGGAGCGCGACGATCGTCTTTCCCAGCTCGTCGGCGCGCTCGAGCACCTCGCGGAGCGCGCGCCCGTCGGCGACCGACTCGATGAACGAGGCGACGACGCGCGTCCGCTCGTCCTCGACGAGCGCGCGCAGGTGGTCCACGTACGTGACGCCGGCCTCGTTGCCGACGGAGATCGCCGCGCGGATCCCGATGCGGCGCGCCGAGACGAGGTTCATGAACAGATTGAGCAGGCCGCTCGACTGGAAGAGCAGCGAGACGTCGCCGTCGCGCAGCGGCGGCAGCACGGCGCCCCACGCGCCGACGCCGGCGCCCGGGACGACGACGCCCATCGTGTTCGGGCCGACGAGGAGCATGGGCGCCGCGGCGGACGCCACCTCGGCCTGAAGTGCGGCGCCCTCGGCACCCGACTCGGCGAACCCGTCGCTCAACACGACGCACGCACGGACTCCGGCGCCGGCGAGCTCGCGCAGGACGCCGGGCACGGTGGCCCGCGGCGTCGCGACGACGGCAAGGTCGACGGGTCCGTCGAGACGCGCGACGCACGGCTGGCCGAAGGCCTCGGGGCGGTTCGGATTGACGAGGCGGATCCGCTCGAGCGGGAACCCGAGCGCTCGCAGGTTCTCGAACACAGAGCGGGTGTAGTAGTTGCGCTCGGAGGCGCCGACGATGGCGACGCTGGACGCGCCGAGGATCGGCCGGAGGTCAGGCCGCGCGGAGGACAAGGTCCCGGTAGGCGTCGATCTCGGCGTGGTGGCCGGGCGGGATGACGACGGTCGTGAGCGGCGATTCGACGATCGCCGGGCCGTCGACGCGCGCTCCCGGATCGAGCCGGTCGCGCTCGTACACGGCGGTCTCGACGAAGTGGCCGCCGAAGTACGCCGGCCGCGCGCCCTTGCGCGCGGACGAGGCGTCGGCCGAGCCGACGCGCGTCTGCGCGAGGCGCGGCTTCGTCACGGTCCCGACCGCGTCGACGCGCAGCTGGTGGATCTCCATGCCCGCCCGCGCGAAGGCCGTGCCCGCGCCGTACAGCTCCTCGTACTGGCGCTCAAAGATGCGCCCCAGCTCCGCGAGGCGTGCCGCGTCGAGCCGGTCCCAGGGGAGCGGGATCTCGACGCCATACGTCTGCCGGCGGAAGCGCATCGACACCGCGCGCTTCAGCGCGAAGCCGCCCTCGGCGAAGCCCTCGTCGCGCATGAGGGCGGCGAGCTCGGCCTCCGTCTCGTCGAGGCGCGCGTTCAGCAGGCTCGCGTCGAACGGCAGCACCGCCTCGAACGTCGCGAGGCGAGAGTGGACGATGTCCGCCGTCGCCGCGCCGAACGCGGAGAAGACGGCGGACGTCGGGAACACGTAGATCGCGCCGATGCCGAGCTCGCGCGCGAACTCTGCCGCGTGAACGGGCCCCGCGCCGCCGAAGGCGTAGAGGACGAACTCCTCGGGCAGGTGGCCGCTGCGGACGACCTGGCGGCGGATGAGGTCGGCCATCGTGCTGTTGATGATCTGATAGACGCCGGCGGCGGCCTCGACGACGCCGAGGCCGAGCGGCTCCGCGATGCGCTCGCGGATGGCGCGCTCCGCCTTCGCCTTGTTCAGCTTCTTGCGGCCGCCGAGGAAGTACTCGGGGTCGATGTAGCCGAGGGCGAGGTCGCAGTCGGTGATGGTGACCTGCTCCCCTCCCTCGTCGTACGCCACCGGACCCGGGCTCGCGCCGGCGCTCTGCGGCCCGACGAGGAGGCGGCCGGTCGTCGGGTCGACGCGCGCGATCGTGCCGCCGCCCGCGCCGATCGACTCGATCTGCGAGATCGGCGACAGGATGCGAAAGCGCTCGAAGATCGGCTCGTCGGCGTAGGGCCAGGTCCCGTCGATGATGAGGCTGACGTCGAAGCTCGTCCCGCCCATGTCCGTCGTGAGGACCTTCCGGTGGCCGAGGAGACCGGCCATGAACGCGGACGAGATGAGCCCGCCCGCGGGGCCGGATTGGAGGCTGCCGATGGGGATGCTGCGGTCGCGCTTCACGGCACCGCCGTTCCCCTGCATGACGAGGAACGAGCCGCCGAGGCCCGCGGATCGCAGCTTCTTCTCGAGATCGGCCAGGTACCGCTCCACGGTCGAGCCGACGAAGCTATTGAGGACGGCCGTGTTCGCGCGGGCGTACTCGCCCGCGACGCGCGAGAGGTCGCTGCCGAACGACCAGTAGGCCCTCCGGTCCCAGCCGCGCTCGCGCACGCGCGCCCGGATGGCGTCCTCGTGCACCGGGTCGGCCCAGGCGTGCAGAAGGTTCACGGCGATGGCGTCGCACCGCTCGACCTCGATCAGGTCGTGCGCCGCGGCGTCGACGTCCTCCATGCGCAGCGGGATGAGCACCTCGCCGCGCGGGTCGATGCGCTCGCGCACGCCGCGGATGAGGCCACGCGGGACGATCGGCTCCGGCTTCGTGACCGCGGTCGTGTGCCGGACCTCGTCTTCGGAGAGGCCGTCGACACGGCCGATGGCCCGCATGATCGTCGTCGTGTCCTCGAAGCCTCGCGTCGTGATGAGGCCCACCTTCGCGCCGGTGCGCGTGATGAGCGCGTTCGTCGCGACGGTCGTCCCGTGCTTGAATGTCGCCGTCCGACCGAGCAGCTCCTCGACGGGGAGCTCCATCTGGCGAGCGACCTCGCCGACGGCGCTCATCACGCCGCTCGAGAAGTCGTGCGGCGTGGTGGGCGCCTTGCCCATCACGAGATCGCCCGACGGCGTGAGAAGGGTAGCGTCGGTGAACGTGCCGCCGGTGTCGATGCCGATCGTGAACGACGCACGTCCATCCCTCATGACGGCGGGTATCCTCTCATGATCCGATGAACGTCGATCCGATCCGCTACGAGGTCTTCGCCCACCGGCTGTGGGCGGTCGGCGAGGAGGGGCGGATCGCCCTCCAGCGCGTGTCGGCCTCGCCCATCGTCGTCCAGGGCGGCGAGTGCATGAGCTCCTTCTACGACGCGAGCGGGCGGATGATCCTCGCGTGCTCCGGGCACCTGCGGTTCGCCGCGGCGACGAGCGACGCGATCCGCAAGCTCATCGAGCTCTTCGACGAGAGCCCCGGCTTCGCCGAGGGCGACCAGATCTACAACAACGACCCCTACATGGCCGGATCGCACACCTACGACCAGATGGTGGTGATGCCGATATACCGGCGGGGCAAGCGGATCGCCTGGGTGGCGTCGAGCACGCACACCGCCGATACGGGCGGGACGCTGCGCGGCGCCGCGACCGAGATCTACCACGAGGGTGTCCGCATCCTCGGGCTGAAGGTGGTCGAGGCCGGGAAGTTCCGCGAGGACGTGTTCCGCACCATCGTCGAGCAGTGTCGTGACCCCGAGTACGTCGGGCTGGACCTCAAGAGCCGCATCGCCGCCAACACCGTCTGCGCCCGCGGCTACCTCGGGCTCGTCGAGAAGTTCGGGGTCGAGTTCGCCGAAGCGGCGGGCCAGAAGATGATCGAGGACGCCGAGCGCATGGCGCGCGACAAGCTCCGCCGCATCCCCGACGGCACGTGGCAGAGCCGCCTCTACGGCTCGGCGGTCGGCGAGAAGACCCGCGCCGCGGAGCCGTACCAGATCGTGTGCACCGTGACCAAGAAGGACGACTCGCTCGACATCGACTTCAGCGGCACGAGCCCGCAGATGCACAACGACCAGAACTCGACGCTGCCGGGCACGACGGCGCACGTGGCGATCGCGCTCACGAACGGCCTCTTCTGGGACGTGCCGTGGAGCGACGGGAAGATGGCGCCGGTCCGCATTCGCGTCCCCGAGGGGTCGCTCATCCACTGCCGCTTCCCCGCGGCGTGCGGCGGATCGCCGCGCGTCGGCCAGTACATCGTCGCGGCGGTGAGCGAGTGCCTGGCCAAGATGAACTACGCCGCCGGGCGCTACGCCGACATCAACGCGAGCTGGCAGGGCCTGTGGTACGTCGGCGGCCCCGGCTACTTCTACGGCGGCCACACCGCGAACGGCTGGCCGGTCCCGCAGGGCCTCTACGACATCCACGGCGGCGGGCTCGGCGCGGCGCCCACGCGCGACGGCGTCCCGACCGGCGGGCACCCGAACATCCCCACGGGCGGCATCAGCGACGTCGAGCGCATCGAGATGCAGTACCCGTTCACCTACTACACGCGGCGCCACCTCCCGGACGGCGGCGGCGCGGGGCGCTGGAACGGCGGGAACGGGAGCGAGCGCCTGTACAAGATCCGCGGATCGAAGGACGTGACGAGCGA
>JAJYLV010000095.1 GCA_021787445.1 Chloroflexota bacterium
ACCTCATCGCGCTGGTGAACGGCCTTCACTGAGCAACTAGCCTGCAGCCGATGACCGCGAGCGCCGTCGCGCCGATCGAGACGATCGAGCTGACCAAGCGCTACGGGCGCATCACGGCGCTCGCGGGGCTCGGCATGCGCGTCGAGCGGGGCTCGGTCTTCGGCTTCCTCGGGCCGAACGGCGCGGGGAAGACGACGGCCGTGAAGCTCCTCCTGGGGCTCGCGCGCCCGACCTCCGGGGACGCGATCGTCCTCGGCGCCCCCGTCTCCGACGAGCGCGCGCATCGCGCGGCGCGGCGTCGCGTCGGCTACCTTCCCGAGCTCTTCCGCTACCCCGGATGGCTCTCGGCGCGCGAGGTGCTCGGGGTCCACAGCGAGCTCGCGCGCCTCGCGCCTCCCTGGGGCGCCGCGATCGACTCCGTCCTTGCGACCGTCGGTCTCGGCGACCGCGCCGGCGACCGCGTCGAGGGCTTCTCGAAAGGCATGCAGCAGCGCCTCGGGCTCGCCGTCGCGATGCTCGGATCGCCCGAGGTCGTCGTTCTCGACGAGCCGACGTCGGCGCTCGATCCGATCGGCCGCCACGACGTGCGCGAGATCCTGCGCTCGCTGCGCGAGCGGGGCACGACGGTCTTCCTCAACTCGCACCTCCTCAGCGAGGTCGAGCAGGTGTGCGACCGCGTCGCGATCGTCGACCGCGGGACGATCGTCGCTCAGGGGACGCTCGGTGAGCTGCTCCGCTCCGACTCGGTGCGCATCCGCGCCGCCGGGCTGACGCCGGACGTCCGCGCCGAGGCCGCGCGGCGCGGCTTCGCGCTCGACGGCGACGGCGAGCGTCTCGTGGCTCACGGCGTCGACATCGAGCGCGTCCCGGTCCTGGTCGAGGCGCTCGTCCGCGCGGGAGCGCGCGTGTACTCGGTCGAGCCGATGCAACAGACGCTCGAGGACCGCTTCCTGCAGCTCCTCAGCGAGCGGCACTAGCGTGCTAGTCGTCGCGCGCCTCGTCCTCGTCGAGGCGGCGCGCCGTCGTCTCGTCCTCGCGGTCATCGCGCTCACCGTCCTCGCGGTCGCGCTGACGGCGTGGGGGTTCTCGCGCATCCCCTACATCGGGAAGGAGCCGCTCCCGCCCGCCGAGGTCATGCTCGTCGCGTCGCAGCTGACGATCCTCGTCGCCTTCATGTTCAGCTTCGTCCTCGCGCTGTCGGCGGTCTTCGTCGCGGCGCCGGCGATCTCGGGCGAGACGGAGTCGGGGATCGCGCTCGCGGTCCTGGCGCGTCCCCTCTCCCGATCCGGCTACGTCCTCGGGAAGTGGCTCGGGCTCGCCGCCCTGCTCGCCGTCTACGCCGCGGGCAGCGTCGCGCTCGAGCTCGTCGCCATCCGGGTCGCGGTCGGATACGCGCCGCCGGCGCCCGTCACGGCGTGCGTGTACCTCTACCTCGAATCGCTCGTTCTGCTCACGCTCGGCCTCGCGCTCAGCACGCGGCTGTCGGGCATGGTCGGCGGCGTCGTCGCGCTCGTGCTCTTCGGCATGACGTGGATCGCGGGCATCGTCGGCGGGGTCGGGCAGCTGTTCGGCAACGACACGCTCGTCCGCGTGGGGACCGTCGTGAAGCTCCTCCTCCCGACCGACGGGCTGTGGCGCGGGGCGGTGTACGCGCTCGAGCCGGGCAGCGTCTTCGCGGTCGCACGCGCCGCCGGGCCCGCGAGCGCCGCGAACCCGTTCTACGCGCCCGACGCGCCCGCCGTCGCGTTCGACGTCTGGGCGGTGGCGTGGATCGCCGTCATGCTCGGCGTCGCGCTGTGGAGCTTCCGCGCGCGCGAGGTGTGAGCCCTCGTCCGTCCCCCGTCCCGTCGCTCTCGCCGATCAGCGCATCGAGGAAGCGCTCGAGGATCCCTTCGACCTGCCGCTTCTCGCGTGAGCTGAGAAGCCCGCGGAACCGTTCGACGCGTTCCCGCCGGTGCCGCTCCATGCGCTCGAAGATCCCCGTGCCCAGACGGGTGAGGCGGACGCGCTTCGAGCGGCGGTCGCTCGGATCCTCGCGCCGGTCGAGGAGCCCGAGCCGGACGAGGCCGTCGACGACGCGGCTCGTCGCCGAGAGCGAGCGGTGGATCGCGCCCGCGACCTCGTGGACCGTCGCCTCCTCCTCGCTCTCGACGTAGAAGAGCGCCGCGGCCTGCGCCAGGGACAGGTCTCCGAGCTCGACGAGCAGGAGGCGCCCCATCTCGCGGAGCCACGCGCGCCGCAGCCGGACCATCGACGCGCCGCCGAGGAGGCCCTCGTGCGCCGTTGATTGCATGATCGCAATATAGACGGCTTGACAACGGTGTTAGACATGCACGCGGGCGCCGCGCCGGAGAGGAGCAGGGGGAGGACGTGAGCACGACACCCGACACCAGCGTCGATGGCCCGCGGGCGGCGTGGGAGGTCGCCCCGCCCGCGAGCGGACCCGACGCGACGTCGGCGAGCCGGCCGCCGGCGCGTTCACCCGGGCGCTCCCGCCGCCTCGTCGCGATCATCCTCGGCCTCGGGGTCGTCGTCGGCGTCTCCATCGCCGCGTATCTCGTGTGGGACGACGAGCACTTCGTACGGACGGACGACGCGGCCGTCGCGGGGAACGTCGTCGACGTCTCCCCCGCGGTCGCCGGAAAGCTGCTCAGCTGGAACGCGCACGTCGGACAGACGGTCCGGGCCGGCACGCTGCTCGGCGCGATCCGCGTCGAGGGCGCCGCAGTGCCGGGCGCGCCCGCGGCGTACGTCGATGTGAAGGCGCCCGCGGCCGGCGTCGTCGTCCAGACGACCGCCGTCGCCGGGCAGCTCGTCGCTCCGGGAGCGCCCCTCGCCGTGGTCGCGGACGTCGCGGACCTGTGGGTGACGGCGAACGTCAACGAGCAGGACGTGCACCGGCTGCGCCTCGGCCAGCGCGTGGACGTGAGCGTCGACGCGCTGCCCGGCGTCCGGCTCTCCGGCAGCGTCGAGGCCATCGCGCAGGCGACGCAGTCCACGTTCTCGATCCTGCCGACGAGCAACAGCGGCGGCCAGTTCACGAAGGTGAGCCAGCTCGTCCCGGTGCGCATCCGCCTCGATCCGGAAGCGATGGCCGCCGGCCTCGCCGTCGGCGAGAGCGCCGAGGTGACCATCCATGTCCAGTAGGGCGCGCTTCGCCGCGGCCGTCGTCGGCGTCGTCGCGATCGCCTTCGCGGCCACACGCGTCTTCGCGGCGGCGGCGCCTCCGACGTATCACACGGTCCCGGTGAGGCGGGCGAACGTGAACGACGTCGTCACCATCACCGGCGCGGTGAGGGCCGCGACGGTGACGCACGTCTCCTTCAAGATCCCCGGTCGCATCGCGTCGAGGCTCGTCTCCGTCGGCGACACGGTCGCGGCCGGCCAGGCGCTCGCGCGCCTCGACACCGGCGATCTCGAGATCGGCCTCGCGCAGGCGAAGGCGGGCCTCGGCGGGGCGAAGGCGAAGTACGACCTCGTCGTCGCGGGCGCGGCACCGGAGGACGTGGCGATCGCGAAGCAGAGCGTCGACAACGCGCAGCGCACGCTCGACGCGACGAAGAGCGCGACCGCGGCCCAGCTCGCGTCGGCGCAGATCGCGTTCACGACGCTCCGTACCGCCTACGCATCGTCCCAGACGGGCTTCCAGGTCCTCGGCGACGGCGTCCCGTCCGACGTCACGGGTGTCACGTCGTCCTTCGGCGACGGCCGCGCCGCGCTCGCCCAGGCGCTCATCGACTTCACGTCGATGTCGACGGTGGACATCACGACCGCGAAGGCGGCGATCGGGCAGGCCGACGCCGCGCTCGCGAACGCCCAGAACGACGGCCAGCAGATCTCGAGCGCGCTCGACCAGTGGCGATCGGCGCGCGACGGCGTCATCGCGGCGTGGCTCCAGTTCGACGGCGCGGTGGGCCGCGGGGCGGACACGTCGGGAGCGGCGACCCAGTACCAGTCCGCCGTGCTCGCGTACACGAACGCGACGACGCAGCTGTCGGCCACCCTGACGCTGGCATCCGCCGAGGTGACGGCGGCCGAGACGAGCGTGACCGTGGCGCAAGGCGCGCTCAACTCGTCGACGAGCCGGAATGACGCGAGCCTCGACGAGGTGCGCGCCGACCTCCTCGGCTTCCAAGGCACCGCGACGGGGAGCGGACAGCTCGGCGCGACGGTCGCGGGGAAGCTCGCGCAGATGGCGACATACGCCGGCGTCATCGCCGACGCCGTCGGCGGCACGTACCTGTCCACGCAGCAGGCGGTCGCGAGCGCGCGGCAGACCGGCGAGAGCGCCGTCGTCGGCGCGCAGAACGCGTACGACGCCGCGGCCGCCGTGCTCGCCAAGGCGGGCGCCCCGGCGCGGTCGTTCGACGTCGCCGCGGCGTACGCCGGGGTCCTCGCGGCCCAGGCGGCCCTCGACAAAGCGACGAGCGACCTGGCGAACGCGACGCTCACCGCGCCCTCCGCCGGGGTCGTGGCGTCGTTCGACGCGCAGCCCGGCGAGCTCGTGGCCGCGGGCGCGCCGCTCATCGACCTCTACGACACCTCGACCGTCACGCTCCACGGGAGCGTCGGCGAGACGGACGTCGCGAAGCTCCGCCTCGGGCAGACCGCGACGGTCGCTATCGACGCGCTCTCCGGCGGGGCGCCGCTCAGCGGCCGCGTGACGACGCTCGACCCGGTGGCGACGGTGCAGCAGGGCGTGCCCGTCTACGGGGTCGACGTCACCATCGACCACCCGGACGCGGGCATCCGCGCGGGCATGTCGGGGACCGTCAGCATCGCCGTCGCGAGCGTGAAGGGCGCGCTCGTCGTCCCGACGTACGCGATCCGCAACGAGAACGGCGTCCGGACGGTCGCGATCCTGCGCGACGGGAAGGTCGCCGACGTGCCCGTTCACCTCGGGATCTCCGACGACGACGTGACGCAGGTGGCCGGGGTCGCGGAGGGCGACCGCGTCCTCGTGCCGCTCCTCACCGGGAGCGAGGTCGTCCCGACGCCCGCCCGCTAGGGCTCCCGTGTCCTACAAGTGGGCCGTCCTCCTCTGCCTGATGCCCGGGATCATGGTCTTCCTCATCGACGTGACCGTGGTCAACGTCGCGCTCGCGACCCTGGGGGCGGTCTTCAGCGTCCGGGTCGACACGGTCCAGTGGGTCATCACCGCGTTCTCGCTCGCGAGCGGCATCGCGACTCCGATGGCGTCGTTCATCGAGGGCCGCTTCACGATGCGGCGCGTGTGGATCGCCGGGCTCGTGACGTTCACCTCGGCCTCCGCGCTGTGCGGGCTCGCGCCCGCGTTCTGGGTGCTCGTCGTCGGCCGCATCTTCCAGGGCATGGCCGGCGGGCTGATGCTCCCGCTCGCCATCAGCACGCTCTTCCGCGCGTTCCCCCCGGGCGAGCGCGGGATGGCCCTCGGGTTCTTCGCCATCCCGCTCGTCGCGGGCCCCGCGCTCGGACCGACGATCGGCGGCTACATCGTGACGAACCTCGACTGGCGCTACGTCTTCTTCATCAACGTCCCGATCGGGATCCTGGCGGTCCTGCTCGCGGTCTTCCTCCTTCATGGCGGCGAGCGGCGGCACGGCGAGCGGTTCGACGTCGTCGGCGCGATCTTCTCGACCCTCGGATTCGGCTCCTCCCTCTACGGCCTGTCGCGGGTCGACCACGACGGGTGGGGCTCGATCGCGGTGCTCGGCTTCGTCGGCTTCGGCCTCCTCAACCTCCTCGCGTTCTTCATCTACGAGGCCGAGAGGGAACAGCCCCTCCTCGACGTGCGCCTCTTCCTCATCCCGCGCTTCTTCTTCGCCAACCTCGTCGGCTGGGTGAGCACCATCGCCCTCTTCGGCGCCGAGTTCATGCTCCCCCTCTACCTCCAGCAGGTCCGCGGTCTGAGCGCGTTCGACACCGGCCTGCTCCTCCTGCCGCAGGGCCTCTCGGTGGCCGTCGCGGGCCCGCTCGCCGGACGCCTCGTCGACCGGATCGGCGCGCGCCTCGTCGTGATGGGCGGGTTCGCGCTGCTCGCGTTCAACACGTGGGAGATGTCGCACATCACCATCAACACGACCTACGACACCCTGCGCGTGCTCGTCGCGGTGCGCGGGCTCGCGCTCGGCGCGGCGCTCCAGCCGACGCAGCTCGTCGCGCTCGGCGTCGTACCGGAGGCCTTCCGCACCGCGGCGAGCTCCCTCAACAACGCGATGCGCAGCATCTTCCAGTCGTTCGGCATCGCGATGCTGTCGACCGTCGTCCAGACCCAGACCCAGGTGCACTCCGCACTCCTCGGCTGGCAGGTCGGACCCGCGACGCTCGCGCGCGCGGCGGCGGATCTCCGGGCGCACGGCGTCGCCGCGTCGCTCGCGCCGCTCCAGGTCCTCGAGGCGCTCCTCAAGCAGGCCGCCGTCCTGGCCTTCGGCGACGCCTACCGCATCACGTTCTTCGCCGCGCTCGCGGCCATCGCCGTCGCCGTGCTCCTCCCAGGGCGCGGCGAGATCACGGTGGAGCCCATGGCGGCGCTGGGGGAGTGACGATCCTTACTCGACGCTCATGCGCGAGTGGGAATATGCACGCATGAACACCGTCAAGACCGTCGGTCTCCTCACCGTCCTCACGCTTCTTCTCCTCCTCGCCGGCCGCCTCATCGGCGGGACCGGGGGGATGACCATCGCCCTCGTCCTCGCGGTCGTCATGAACATCTCGTCGTACTGGTTCAGCGACAAGATCGCGCTCGCGATGGCCGGCGCGCGTCCGGTCTCCGAGGCCGAAGCGCCCGAGATCTACCGCATCGTCCGCGAGCTGACGCAGAAGGCCGGCCTGCCCATGCCGAAGGTGTACGTCGTCGAGCAGCGCGCTCCGAACGCGTTCGCCACCGGCCGGGATCCGCAGCACGCGGTCGTCGCCGTGACCGCCGGCATCCTCGACATCGTCAACGAGCGTGAGCTGCGCGCGGTCATCGCGCACGAGCTCGGGCACGTCCGGCACCGCGACACTCTCGTCATGGCGGTCGTCGCGTCGGTCGCCGGAGCGATCGCCTACCTCGCGCAGATGGCGCAGTGGGCGATGCTCTTCGGCGGCTTCGGCGGCTTCGGCGGCGGCGACAGCGAGGAGCGCGGGAACCCCATCGGGATGCTCGTCGGGATCATCGTTCTGCCGATCGCGGCGATGCTCGTCCAACTGGCGGTCAGCCGCTCACGTGAGTACGGAGCGGACGACGCCGGCGCCGACCTCTCGGGCGACCCCCTCGCGCTCGCCTCGGCGCTGCGGAAGCTGCAGGCCGTCTCGAAGCAGGTGCCGCTGCAGGTGAACCCGAGCATGAGCCACCTGTTCATCGTCCAGCCGCTCATCCCGGGCGGGATGGCGTCGCTCTTCTCGACGCACCCCTCCACCGAAGCGCGCATCGCGCGCCTCGAGAAGCGCGCCGGCAGCTACCTGGGCAGCTAGGCCGGCGCGCCTACCACCTCGGACTACGCGAGCGCGAGAGCCGCGTCGAGCAGCGAGCGCGGTGCCGAGTTGTTGATGAAGATCTGTGGGCCGGCGTAGAAGACGAGCACCAGGACGATGAGG
>JAJYLV010000096.1 GCA_021787445.1 Chloroflexota bacterium
TGGCCTCGGCCGTCTCGACGAGCGGCTGGGGCTACAAGTACCCCGGACGGCTCGGCGACTCGCCGATCATCGGCGCGGGCAACTACTGCGACGAGCGCTACGGCGGGGCCTGCTGCACGGGCTTCGGGGAGCTCGCGATGCGGGCGCTGACGGCAAAGACAGCGGTCGATCGCCTTGCCGCCGGCCTCTCGCCGGAAGAGGTAGCGCGATGCGCGATCGCGGACGTGAACGAGCTCGACGCGCCGCGGCCCGCGGCGATGAACGTGATCGTCCTCGCACATGACGGGAGGTACGCCTCCGCGACGAACCGCCGCTACACGACGCTCGAGAGGAAGGAGAGGCGGCGCTTCGCGGTCATGACGGCCGAGATGCCGGAGCCTCTCGTCCTCGACCGGACCCTGGTGAAGTGAGCGCGGGAGGCCTTTCGGCCCCCCGCATCTCGCCTACGGGCCGACCTGGAGCGTCGCGCCGGCGTTGGCGCCGAGCGTGGCGGTGCCGCTGATGCCGGTCGTTCCCGTTCCGGTGCCCAGGGATGCGCCCGTCGTCGACGACCCCGTCGCCCCGGCGTTACCCGAGGCCGACGTCGTTCCCGAGGATGTCGTCGCGGCGGAGGTCGTGCCGTTCGCGGTCACGCCCGTCGTGGCGTGTCCGCTCGTGGCCGTGGTCGTGGCGGCCGACGCGCCGATCGTGCTCGAGCCCGTGCCCGTCCCGGACGACGTTGTCACGCCGGCCGTGGCCGGGCCGCCGCCGTTCGCGGCCGCCGCCGCCGAGCCGATGGTGGGTGCGCTGATGCCGAGCGATCCATTCGCCGCCGTCGTGGCCGAGCCGGTCGCCGAGGCGTTCGCACCGCTCGTGCCGCTGGATACGCTCGCCGCGTCGTTCGCGGCGGCGTTGGCGTTCGTCGAGGCGGACCCGGATCCGGACACGGCCGCCAGAGCGACCGACGCGAACGCCAGGGCGCCTGCTACGCCGAGAGCCGCGAGCCAGATGTACCGCGATCTGTTCATGAGCACACGCATCGTGGGTGTCTCCTTTTCCCATTTCTGGTAGGTGGTCACCTTGATGCGGGCCGACCGCTTTGCCGGAGAGCCGTGTCGAGCGCGCGTCGTTCCTCGTCCTCGATCCCGCGCCGCGGGAGAGCCGTGTCGAACGACGCTCGCGCCCTCGTCCTCGATCCGCAGCAGGTCTGCTGCCGCTACTCAAGGGTGTATGGGCCGCGTCGATCTCGTTCCGCTCTCTACGCATCGCCTCCTTTCATCGGGCCATCACAAGCCGCCGGAGCTGACGCTCGGCGGCGTCGTGATCGTGAGGGGGAGCGAGGTGCCCGACCCTGAGGGGAGGCCCGTCGACGCGAGCGGCGGGAGCGTCCGACCCGACGAGGACGATGCCCCGCTCGTCGGGGCTGGCGCGCTCTGCGCGCCCGTCCTCGGCGCGGTCGCGACCGCGCCGCCGTTCGTGCCGGACGCTGCCGGTGCGGAAGCGCCCGCCGCCGATGAGGCCAAGGGCGCCGCGGCGAAGGGCCGTGCGAACGCGGCCCGCGTGCTCTCCCCGGCCGCATCTCCGCCCGCCGTCATGCGCCGGGGCGTGCCGGCGACCAGCGCGGACCCCGGAACGCCGCCGAGCGGCACGGGCGCGACGTCGTGGACCGCGTACCTGGCCGCTCCGCTCGCCTCTGAGACCGAGGTCGCGCTCGCCCCCGTCGGCGATGGGTGCGCTACGCGAGGCGCGAGCGCGGCCGCGACGAGGGCGAGCGACGCGAGGCCGACCGTCGCGGCGATCGCCGGCCGCGCGATCCAGCGCGCACCGGCGCGAGGGAGCGCGAGGCTCGGCCGAGGGAGCCGGAGCGGGGGCCGCGGCAGCGCGAGAGCGAAGCGCGGCAGCGGCACGGACGCGTGCCGCGCGTGATAGCGGCGGTGCCGGCGGCGTGACATTCCGCGCCGCCTAGCCGCACATGCGATGCCGGAGCCGAAGGACGATCGCCCAAGCGAGCGTGGCCCGCCCGCTCCGTCTAGCGGACGACCGTGCGCATGAGGTTGACGACGCTGACGATCAGCAGGACGACGATGATCCGGCGGAACGCGACCGCGCTGATCCGTCCGCGGAGCTCGATGCCCGCGAGCAGCCCGACGAGGTTCGGCACGAGGCCGACGACGCCGAGGGCGAAGAGGTCCGGTGTGAAGAGGCGGAGCCCGACGAAGCTCCCGATCTGGATGATCGAGTTCAGCTCGAAGAGCGACGCGAGCGACACGACGAAGACGGCGGGAGCGACCTTCCGCGCGTGGAAGTACGACCCGACGAGCGGGCTCGCGATCGACGTCGAGCCCTGGAGGACGCCGCCGACGAGGCCGACGAGCGGCCCCGCGACCGTGATGCGGCGTGAGCCGGGGTCGTCGCCGAGGAGCCGATCGCCGCGAAGCAAGAACGCGACGACGATGGCGGAGATGACGATCGCGAAGATGTCCTCGTTCATCTTCGCGAGCAGCTGCACCCCGACGAGGGTGCCGATCGCGCCGAGGACGAGCATCGGGACCAGCTCGCGCACGACGTGCGGGATGCTGCGCCAGCCCGCGACGATGAGGAGCGAGTTCGTCACGAAGATCGGGATGCTCACGATGACGACCGCGGCGCGCGGGCCGAAGACCCCGGCGATCACCGGGGTCGCGATGAGAGGCAGGCCCATCCCCCCGAGCCCCTTCGAGAAGCCCCCGAGCGCGAGGGCTCCCGCGAGGATCAGGAGCTCGAACGCGCCGATCGGGGAGCCTCGACGAGCCTCTTCCAGTCCACCAGGTGGAGCCGGTCGCTCGTGATGTACGTGCGGCCGACCTTGGAGATGTCGCGCCCGCCGGCGCGGACGACGTCGGCGGTGTGATCGAACGACGTTCCGTGGATGAGCGCGGAGCCGACGCCGTAGACGTCGACGGGGACGCCGAGCTCCTCGAATCGCTGGATCTTCGCGGCGTCGAACCCGCCCGACGCGACGATCCGCACGTGCTGATATCCGCTCTGGTCGAGCGCCTCGCGGAGGAGCTCGACGAGGCGCGGCGTGACGCCGTGCAGCTCGCCGTTCTGCCCCCGCCGCTCGACGAGCTCGCGCACCAGCGCGAGGTCGACGAGCGACTCGCTCGTGTCGACGCGAACGCCCCAGAGCCGCGCCCCGAGCGCGTGCGCGACGCCGAGCGAGGTGTTCACGACGTCGTTCTGGAAGTCGACGAGCGCCGTCACGTTCACGTGCCCCTCGGGCGTGCCCGGGGCGGTGAGATGCGCGAGCGGCTCCGGCGAGCGGTTGATGTGCTCGTCGAACTTGAGCGTCGCGACCGTCGTGTCGCCGCCGTACGCGGCGATGAGCGCGTGCGGGACGGTGCCCAGACCCTTCGAGCCCCACCACTCGCCCTGCTCGTCCGTCGACACGCCGACCGCCCCGCCGATGTACGCGGCGTATCCCGACCCGGCCTGCGCCTCCTGCGCCTGGTGGCGTGCCCCGAACATGATCACGGGCTTGCCGCGCGCCGCCGCGACGACGTCGCGCGTGTTCGTCGCGACCTGCGTCCCCTCCGTGAGCGCGCCGAGGTAGAGCGTCTCGAGGTGCGCGAACGACGCGTACTCACCCTCGATGTGCATGACCGGATCCCACGCCGACGTGGTCTCGCCGTCATACAGCGAGTGGACGACCAGGTCCTGCCAGGCCGGCTCCCACAGCGTCGCCAGCTCGCGCGAGATCTCGAAGACCTCGCGCGCCCGCGGCTCGTAGTCCGACCACTCCAGGCGCGGCAGCTCGACCCACACGGAGTAGAGCCGCCGCTCGGCGTCGAGGTATCTCTCGAAGAGCCGCTGCGCCCGCACGCGGTCCCGATAGCGGCCGGCGCCGACGTGCAGGATCGCGAGCGTCTGGTCGGTCCCGACGATGACGGCGTCGGGATGCTTCTGGAAGACCTGCATCGTCACGCGCTCGCGCCGTCCGTCCTTCTCGAGGACGTACTTCGTGCGGCCGAAGTAGATGTCGCTCTTGTACCCCGCGCGGATCTTCTCGACGGGGAGCCGGAAGACGTCCGGGTGCAGCCGCTGCGTGACGATCAACGCGCTACCAGTTCGCCGGGAGCATCCCGCCGTCGACCTGGAGCGAGACACCGGTGATGAAGGACGCGCGCTCCGACGCGAGGAACACCGCGGCGGCGGCGTACTCCTTCGGATCGCCGTAGCGCCCGAGCGGGATCATCGCGTGCCAGTCCTTGCGGACCTCCTCGATCGGGCGTCCCGTGCGCTTCGCGCTGTCCGTGTCGAGCACCTCGATCCGCTCGGTCTGGATGCGGCCGGGCTGCAGCGCGTTCACGCGGATCCCGTCCTTGGCGAGGTCCTTCGACAGCGTCTTCAGCATCCCGTGGACCGCGGCGCGGAGCGCGTTCGACAGGATGAGGGTCACGTAGGCCGTCGGCATGCGGACCGTCGTCGAGGTCGAGTAGAGGAGGTTCCCCTTCGTCTTCCGCAGCTCCGGGATGGCGAGGTCGGTCAGGCGGACGGCGGACTTCAGGGTGACCTCGTAGGCCGTGTCCCACTTCGACTCGTCGAGATCCTCGAACCGCCCGGGCGGCGGCCCTCCCGCGTTCACGACCATCACGTCCATCCGCTTGAAGCGGTCGAGGCCGGCGCGCACGAACCTCCGGCAGCCGTCGGCGGTCGCGACGTCGGCGACGACCGGGAGCACCTCGGCTCCCGTCGCCCGCGCGATCTCCTTCGCCGCGGCCGTGACGTTCGCCTCGCTGCGGCTGCAGATGACGACCGTCGCCCCTTCCTCCGCGAACCCGCGCGCGACCGCGTGGCCGAGCCCCTTGCTCGCCGCCGCGACGAAGACGACCTTGCCCTTCAAGCCGAGATCCACGAGGCCCTCCGGAAGCGCGTTATGTACCGCTGCGCTTCGAAGCGAGGATTCTGATCCGCGTTCGCGTTGATCGTCTCAGTCGCGCGCGTCGCGCAGCGCCTCGTGCGCCTCCGCCTCGTGCCCCAGGATCCCCTCGAGCGCGTTCGCCCACGCCCGCCGCAGGCCGCCCTCGACGAAGCGCAGCGCGACCTGCGGATCGAACGCGCCCGCTCCCACCTTCTCCGCCGCCGCCGCGACCTTGTCGTACTCCTCCGCCGCGCGCAGCAGCTCCGCGCCGGCGCGCGGCGCGACCGAGCCGCGGACCGAGCGCAGGAACCGAGCGGCCGCGCGCCGCTTGTCCGCGAGGACCGTGCGCATCGCGTGGTCGGCGAACGCCGCCGTCCCGCCGTGCTTCGGGTCCGTCCACCGTGCCTCGTCGCGCAGCGCCGCGAGCCACGCGCGCAGGGCGGCGTCGCTCGCATCCGCCACGGCGACCGCGCGCGCGACGCCGTCGCGGGCGAGCGTCGCGCGATCGGGCGGCGTCGCGCGGTCGAGGAAGACGAGGTCGCCCCGTCCAGGCGCGACGAAGGCGTCCCAGCCGATGCGCGTGGGCTCGTCGCGCGCGTCGAAGTAGGTGCGCGCGAAGAACGCGGGCGCGCGGTCGTCGACGCCGACGACGAGGCCGTACTCGGCGGGACCGACGGCGCCGCGGACGAGCGGGGGCAGCGCCGCGTCGATCGCCTCGCGGACGCGGTCGAGCACGAGCTCGCGCATCTCGTCGTCGAACGGCGGGCTCACCGGGTCCGCCCGCACGCCCGCCGCGCGCGCGGCACGCCCGAGCGTCTCGTCGTCGAGCGGGCTCGCCGCGATCGGATCCCAGCCCTCGGCGTCGATCGAGGTAGTGAACGCCGCGCCGCTCGCGCCCATGACGTCGTCGTACGAGGCGCCCGTCGCGAGCGCGACGCACGCCGGCAGGCTGCACTCGCGCCCCTCCCCCGGACGCAGCGGCGGGACGGCGAGGATCTTCTTCACTCGAGCGATCGGCGCATGCGTTACGAGCGGTCGACGGGATCCGGGAAGGCGTGCTTGAGGAGGGTGACGGCGTGCAGTGTCACCCACTTGCTCGCGTCGATGCGCGACGGCATGCGCGCCGCGTACGGCGCGCGGGCACCCCAGCGTCCCCGGTCGTCCTGTCGCGCGAGGAGCCACGCGATCGAGGACTGCGCTCGGGCGTCGTCGAGCGCCTCCGCGGCGTCCAGCGCGCGCAGGACGAAGAGCACGTCGGCCTGGTAGAAGAGCGGGAAGCTGAGCTGCCGCCACAGGTAGCTCTGCCCCGTCGTCGCGGGGTAGTCGCCGCGCTCCGGGCGGTAGCTGAGGAGGAACTCGACGCCGCGGCGGATCGTCCGCTCGACCTCGCGCGTCCGGGCGGCCTCCGGCAGGGCGGAGAGCGCCCAGACGAGCCGGGCGTAGCCCCACGAGCACGGCTCCTCGCCGTTGACCCAGCACGCCGCGTCGAACTTCTTCGCGTCGTGGACGAGGCGCTGGACGAGGGGCTCCAGGCGCGCATCCGCGCCGTACCCGGCCGCGCTCACGTAGCGAACGACGTTCGCCGTGTAGCAGGAGGCGCCGTGGTCCTTCTCGAATACCCAAGCCATTCCCGCGGTGCCCTCGGCGAGCTGGTCGAGGATGCGCCGGGCGCCGAGGCGAACGCGACCGTCCGCGGGGTCGGCGCCGTACTCGGCGAGCAGCAGCATCGACCAGTGCGACGCGGTGTACTTCGGGGAGTAGTGCCCGCCGCTCCACCCGCCCTCCGCGTTCTGGCGGCGAAGGATCGTCGAGATCGGCGGGGAGGACATCGCGCGCGTCTGCGCCTCACGCAGCTCCGGATCCCGCGGCGAACGGTCGAGCAGCGTCCGCAGCGCCACCGCACGGACCGCGGGGTCGCGCTTCTCGAGGAGCCACGGGAGCGGATCCCCCCGCAGCAGCGCGCGCCATGAGCTCGTGATCGGTCGCCTCCCCATGACCCCACCCGGCCAGCCCGGGGGTGGGGCGACCGATGTTAGTCCGCGCCCCCTCCGAGAACGGTCACGACGGCGGTGCGATCCCGCGGTCCGTCGGATCCCGCGAGATGGACGCCCTGCCACGTCCCGAGATCGAGCGCGCCCTCGCGCACCGGGATGGTCACCGAGGCGCACGCCGGCCGTCGTGTGCAGCACGGCGACGACGCAGATCCCGTCGCGCACACCGGAGCGCCGCACGACGCCGGCGACGCGGTCCGTGATCCCGATCGTGTCGACGCCCCGCTTCGAGCGCACCGTCGGTCGCCCGTGCCGCACGCTCACGTCGCCCGACGATACTTCCCGCGTGATCACGCGCGGCGACGCGCGCGCCCGCGCGATGACGCTCCTTCGCGCGGCCGGCGACGACACCGCCCCTCTCGACGCCGACCTCCTCCTTGCGCACGTCTGCGCCCTCAGGAAGGAGGAGCTCTACGCGCACCTGGACGCCCCGCTCGCGGGGTCGGAGGACGCCGCGTACCAGGCGCTCGTCGCGCGGCGCGCGCGCGGCGAGCCGGTCGCGTACCTCCGCGGGTACAAGGAGTTCTTCGGCCTCCGCTTCGCGGTCGACCGCAGGGTCCTCATCCCG
>JAJYLV010000097.1 GCA_021787445.1 Chloroflexota bacterium
CTAGAGCGAGCGGATCTCCGCGCGCATGAACCGGACGTACGCCGCGGCGAAGCAGATGGCGGTCAGCGCCACGAGCCCGGTGAACTGCGGCCAGATGAGGAGCAGGCTCTGGTCGAGGGAGAGCGGGTTCGGGATCATCCCGACGGTCTCCTGGGGGAGGATGAAGCTGAGCGACCGCACGCGCGGCAGCAGGATCGCGAGGGTGGATTCCGAGAAGAGCGTGTTGGGCGAGATCCGCGCCAGCGTCATCCGCACGTCCTGGAGGTGCACGTAGCCCTGCACGTCGCCGACGACGCCCGCGGCGAGGAGGCCGTTCGCGATGGTGTCGACGATCATGCCGAGGAAGAACATCGCGAAGAGCCAGATCGCGATGCCCGCGAGAGCGGCGGTGGCGGGCTGACGGAAGTAGATCGACAGCGCGAGCCCGAGCGCGATCCAAAAGCCCACGAAGACGATCGCGACGACGAGGAAGGCGACGATGCGGACGAGCTCCTCGCCGTTGGGCACGACGCCGAGGCGGTAGATGCCGACGGCGCCGACCAGCACGGTGATGCTGACGAGCATGATGGCCGCGGTCGCGGCCCTCGCGAGGAACTTTCCGTTGATCACGGAGTCGCGGTAGACCGGCTGCGCGAGGAGGCGCGCGAGGGTGCCCCGCTCCTGCTCGGTGTTGATCGCGTCGAAGCCGAGCGCGATGCCGACGAGGGGCCCGAGGAACGAGAGGAACTGATAGAAGGGCGGGAGCGGATCCTGCGCCACCGTGAAGAGGAGCAAGAACGTGTGCGCGGGGGCGTTGCTGCCGGCCTGGCTGAGGGCGTCCTTGATAGCGCCGGACGCCGTGTACACCGACGAGGCGGCGGCCAGCAGGATGAGGATGAAGAGGATCGCGAAGCGCCGGCTGCCGAGCTGGTCGCCGAGCTCCTTCCGCGTGACGGCGAGCAGGCCGGGCTGCCGCACGAGGTCGCGCCACGTCACGGGTGGCCGCGCGAGGCGGGAGCGGCGGCGCGCGAGCGCGGTCGCCATCAGGTGGCCCTCTCGAAGTAGCGAAGGTAGATCTCCTCGAGACCGAAGTCGCGGAGCCGGAGGTGAGCGAGCGCCCATCCCTTGCCGACGATCGCGCGCGCGATCTGCGGTCGCACGTCGCCGTGGGCCCGCACCCGCCACAGGTCGCCTTCCTCCGTCACGTCGACGACGCCGCGCAGGGCGCGGAGCTCGTCGATCAGCTCGGCGCCGGGCGCTTCGGTCCCGACCTCGATGATGGTGAGACCCTCCGCGAGCTGCTCGGCGAGATCCGCGATCGGCCCGCTCGCGACCATCTTCCCGTGGGCGAAGATCCCGACGCGATCGCAGATCCGCTGGACCTGCATGAGCTGGTGCGACGAGAGGAGAACGGTGATGCCCTCGTCGCGCGAGGCGCGGAGGATGAGGTCGAGGAGCTGCTCCACCGCGACGGGGTCGAGGCCGAGGGTCGGCTCGTCGAGGACGATGAGCCGCGGGCGCTTCACGAGCACGTCCGCGATACCCAGACGCTGCCGCATCCCGTGGGAGAACTCGCGGACCTTGCGGTCGGCCTGATCCCCGAGCCCGACGCGCTCGAGCGCGCTCTGGGCGAGGTCGTGCGCCGCCTGTCCGCGGATGCCGTTGAGGTCCGCCGTGTAGAGAAGGTTGTGGCGGGCCGAGAGGTCGTCGTAGAGCGCGACGTGCTCCGGGAGGTAGCCGACGCGCCGCTTCACCTCGAGGGGCTCGTGGCGCGGGTCGAAGCCGAGGACTCGCACGTCCCCGGCGGTCGGCTCGGTGAGGCCCATGAGCATGAGGATCGTCGTCGTCTTCCCCGCGCCGTTGGGGCCGAGGAGCCCGAAGACCTCGCCCTCGCGGAGCTTGAGGTCGAGGCCGTCGACGGCGACGACGCTCTCGTAGCGCTTCGTCAGGCCGCGCGTGTCGACGACCGCGGCCGATCGCTCGGCCGGCCGCCGCGCGGCGTCCTTGACGGGTGCTGCCGCCGATGCCGTCATCAGCGGCGCGAGTAGCGGACGAAGACCCAGCCGAGGCCGGCGAGAACGGTGACGATGGCGAGGAGGCCGGCGAGACCCCACGCCGTCGGCGTATCCACCGTGACGCGAAGGTCCTGGCTGCTCGACGTGCCCGACGCGCTCGCGGTGAGCGTCGTCATGTAGTCGCCCGCGAGCGCGCGCGAGCCGGGATGCACGACGGCGGTGACGTTCTGCTGCTGACCGGGCGCGAGCGTCGCGACGTTGTCGGGCTGGAACTTCACCGTCCAGCCGTCCGGCGGGCTCGACGAGAACGTGATGTTCTGCAGCGGACCGCTGCCCGTGTTCTTGACCACGAACACCACCTTGGTGTCCTGGTCCACGGTGGCCGTCGTCTGGAGGTCGCCGCTCGTGGTCGTGAACGAGAGCGCGCTCTTTCCGAGGATCGTGATCTTGAGCGGACTCTGCGCCTTGTCCGTTCCCGCGACGGCGTTGATCGTGACGGTGTACGCGCCCGCATCCACCTTCTGGGGCGCGGTGACGTCGACGTCGACGCTCTGCGTGTCGCCGGCCTTGACGTGGAAGCTCGAGACCTGCTTCGTGTCGCCCGACGGCTTGAAGGTCACCTGCCACCCGCTGGGGGCCGAGGCCGAGACGCCGATGTCACGGTCGATCCCGGCCTGGTTGACGAGGTCGAAGGTGAAGCTGAAGTCGTTGCCCTCCTGCCCCTGGACGTCCGGGAACTGCGTCGACAGCTTGATCCCGCTGGACACGGTGTTCCGCAGCGTCACGTCGATGTGGAGGGCGTCGATCGCCGTCCCGCTCTGGTACGCGGTGATCACGAAGGCGTAGTCGCCGGCCGCCGCGCTGGCCGGAGGCGTCGCCGAGAAGTCGATGGACTGCGACTTGTTCGGCTCGAGCATGACGCTCCGCACCGAGAAGCCGCTCGCGCGCAGGTCGGGAGCCCAGTCGGTGGGGCCCTGCGAGACGCGGAGGTCGACCTGCTGGAAGGCGCCCGTCTGGTTCACGACGTCGACGGGGAACGTGAGCTGCTTGCCCTTGTCCGCCACGACCGAGGGATACGTCGTCGACAGGACGACCGCGCTGTCGGCCACAGCGGCCGCGGGGAACGCGGACAGGACTACCGCGAGGGCGGCCACGAGGATGAAGGCCCGCCGGACCATGAGCTGCACCCCTTCCACTCGCGCACGGCCACGGCGTCCGCGCGGACGACCTCGCCGGCTATTCCGTGATACCACGCCGAGCCGCGCCAGGGTTCACCGCCCGGTGCGTCCGATGGCGCTGAGGCTGAGAAGGCCCGGCTCGGCCGCCCGGCGGCCGGTGGCGTTACCCCGCCTTCTTCAGCTCGGCGATGACCTGCTCGACGGCCTTCTTCGCGTCCCCGAAGAGCATCCCGGTCTTGGGGTCGAGGTAGAGCTCGTTCTCGATGCCGGCGAAGCCGGAGCGCATCGAGCGCTTGATGACGATGACGTTCCTCGCCTGGTCGACGTTGAGGATCGGCATGCCGTAGATGGGGCTCGACTTGTCGGCACGCGCCGCCGGGTTGGTGACGTCGTTGGCTCCGATGACGAGCGCGACGTCCGTGTTCTTGAAGTCCTCGTTGATCTGGTCCATGTCGTAGAGCTTCTCGTACGGGACGTTCGCCTCGGCGAGGAGGACGTTCATGTGGCCGGGCATGCGCCCCGCCACGGGGTGGATCGCGTAGCGCACGCTCGCGCCCTTCGCCTCGAGCATGTCCGCGAGCTCGCGGACGGCGTGCTGCGCCTGCGCCACGGCGAGGCCGTAGCCGGGGACGATGATCACGCTCTGCGCGTACCCGAGGAGGATCGCCGCGTCCTCGGCGCTGATCGCGCGCTGCGTCCGCGTGTCGCCCTCGCGCGCACCGACCGCCGCCCCGGCGCCCGCGCCGAATCCGGCGAAGAGGACGTTGGCGATCGAGCGGTTCATCGCCTTCGACATGAGGCGCGTGAGGATCGTGCCGGACGCACCGACGAGCGTCCCGGCGACGATGAGCAGCTGATTGGAGAGGACGAAGCCGGCCATGGCGACGGCTAGGCCGGTGAACGCGTTGAGGAGCGAGATGACGACCGGCATGTCCGCGCCGCCGATGGGCAGGACGAGCGCGAGCCCGGCAAGGAGCGCGGCGACGGCGAGGGCCACGAGCACGAGGAGACGGGCGTGCGCGACGAGCCCGGCCGCACCGAGGACGAGCCACGCCGCGAGGAGGATCATCGCCACGAAGACGACGCCGGTGATGAGGCGCTGGCCGGGGTAGCGGTAGGCGCGCGCCGAGATGACGCCCTGGAGCTTCGCGTACGCGATCGCGCTGCCCGAGAACGAGACGCCGCCGATCATGAGCCCGAGGACGCTGCTGAGGACGGCGCCCCACGCGAGGGGTGCGCCCGACTGCGCCTCGTGCGTGTACTCCAGGATCGACACGAGCGCGGCGGCGCCGCCGCCGCAGCCGTTGAAGATCGCGACCATCTGCGGCATCGCCGTCATCTTCACCAGGCGGCCGCCGGCGACGCCCATCACGGCCCCGACCGCCATCCCCCCGATCGTCAGCGCCAGCCCGCCGGAGCCGTAGCTGCCGTACTCCTTCGTCGCGAACGTCGCGGCGACGGCGACGATCATCCCGGCCGCGGCGATGCGGTTGCCGCCGACGGCGGTCGTCGGCCCGGACAGGCCCTTGAGGCCGAGGATGAACGTGACCGCGGTGATGAGGTAGATGACGGGGATGAGGTCCTGGAACGTCACGACGCGGCCTTCTTCGGCGTCTTGTCGGCCGCGGGCGCGCCGGTGCCGTCGGCCGCGGGCGCTGGCTTCGGGGTGGGACGGCGCCGCTGCTGGAACATCCCCAGCATGCGGTCGGTCACGACGAAGCCGCCGACCACGTTCGCCGTCCCGAGCATGACGGCGAGGAAGCCGAGGACGGCGCCGAGCGTCCCCGGCACCGCGAGGACCACGAGCATCGCTCCGACGACGATGATCCCGTGGATCGCGTTCGCCCCCGACATCAGCGGCGTGTGGAGCGTCGTCGGGACCTTCGAGATGACCTCGAAGCCGACGAATATCGCGAGGATGAAGATGTAGGCGCCGAGGAGGACGTCGGGGCTCATGCGCTCGCCGCCGGCGCGAGGAGCTTCGCCGTCGCCTCCTGGACCACCGTGCCGCCCTGCGTGATGACGGTGCCCTTGAGGACGTCGTCGGAGAGGTCGATCTCGGCCTTCCCTTCCTTGAGGAACAGCGCGAGCAGCGCCGCGATGTTCCGCGAGTACATCTGGCTCGCGTGGTACGGCATCGTGCTCGGGAGGTTCGTCGTTCCGATGATCGTGACGTCGTTCTTCACGACGACCTTTCCGACCTCGGTGAGCTCGCAGTTCCCGCCGGTCTCCGCGGCGAGGTCGACGATGACCGACCCCGGGCGCATGTTCGGGACCATGTCCTTCGTGATGAGGACGGGAGCCTTGCGGCCGGGAACGGCCGCCGTCGTCACGACGATGTCGTTGTCCTTGACCGCCTTGGCGAGGAGCTCGACCTCCTTGCGGTGCGCCTCCTCCGACAGCTCCTTCGCGTAGCCGCCGGTGCCCTCGCCGGACTCGCCGAGGTCGACCTCGAGGAAGCGCGCGCCGAGGCTCTGCACCTGCTCTTTCACGACCGGCCGCGTGTCGAACGCCTCGACGACCGCGCCGAGGCGCCGGGCCGTGGCGATCGCCTGGAGGCCGGCGACGCCCGCGCCGATGACGAACGCCTTCGCCGGCGCGATCGTGCCCGCCGCGGTCGTGAGCATCGGGAAGAACCGGGGCAGCTGCGCGGCGGCGAGGAGCACGGCCTTGTATCCCGCGACCGTCGCCTGCGAGGACAGCGCGTCCATCGGCTGCGCGCGCGTGATGCGCGGGATCGCGTCCATCGAGAGGGCGGTGACGCCACGCTCGGCGAGCGTCTGCGCGTAGCGCGGGTCGACGAGCGGCGCGAGGAAGGCGATGAGCAGCTGGCCCGAGCGCAGCTTCCCGATCTCCTCCGCGCTCGGGCGCTGCACCTTCACGACGAGGTCGGCGTCGTACACGTCGTCGACGATCCGGGCTCCCGCCTGCTCGTACGCGCTGTCGAGGAACGCGGCTTCGGTGCCGGCGCCGCGCTGCACGACGACCTCATTGGCCTGCTTGACGAGCCGCTGCGCCGTCTCCGGAACGAGCGCGACGCGGCGCTCTCCGGGCATCGTTTCGCGCGGAACACCGATACGCATTGGGGAGACCCACGATACCAAGTGCCGCGCGCGTATGCTCCTGGCGGCATGGCCGTCGGCACTACACGGGGCGCCTCCGTCGACATGGCGCGGGTCGCGCGTGACACGCGCGACCACGTCCTCATCTCGTGGTCGGCGCAGGGTCAGGTCGTGCCGCTCGTCGTCACCGGCGGGGACGGCTGCTGGATCGTGTCAGGCGACCGCCGCATCCTGGACCTCAGCTCGACGCTGGTGAACGCCAACCTCGGGCACCAGCACCCGAAGGTCGTCCGCGCCATCGCGGACCAGGCCGCGCGCCTCACCTACGCCGCGCCGGCGTTCACGGACGAGCCCCGCGCCACGCTGGCGCGGATGATCGCCGAGGTCGCCCCCGGCGACCTGGCCAAGACCACCTTCACGACAGGCGGGAGCGAGGCCGTCGAGGCCGCGATCAAGATCGCCCGCCTCTACACCGGCCGGCACAAGGTCCTGACACAGTGGCGCTCGTTCCACGGCCAGACGGCGGGCGCGATGACCGCGGGCGGCGACAACCGGCGCTGGGCGAACGAGCCGGGGATCCCGGGCATCGTGCACTTCCTCAACCCCGATCCCTACCGCTCGGTCTTCGGGAGCGATGTGCAGAAGGCACTCGCGCACGTCGAGGAGGTCCTCTGGTACGAGGGCCCGCAGAACGTCGCGGCGATCCTGTGCGAGCCGATCGTCGGATCGAGCGGCCTCATCGTCCCGCCGGACGGCTTCTTCCAGGGTCTGCGGGACCTCTGCGATCGCCATGGGATCGTGATGATCCTCGACGAGGTCATGACCGGCTTCGGCCGCACCGGGAAGTGGTTCGCCGCGGAACACTGGGACGTCGCGCCGGACGTCATGACCTTCGCCAAGGGAGTGACCTCGGGATACGTGCCGCTCGGCGGAGCGATCGTCGACGGGCCGATCGCGAAGCACTTCGACGACCACGTTCTGTGGCAGGGCCTCACCTACAGCGGCCACGCCCTCGCGTGCGCGGCGGGGGTCGCGGCGATCCAGGCGTACAAGGACGAGCGCGTCGTCGAGAACGCGGCGGCGATGGGTGAGGTGCTCGGACGCGAGCTGCGCGCGCTCATGGCGCGCCACCCCTCGGTGGGCGACGTGCGCGGCAAGGGGCTCATGTGGGGCATCGAGCT